>JAYOVO010000203.1:0-1530 GCA_038151495.1 Alphaproteobacteria bacterium | reverse complement strand
CAAGCACCTGTAGCAAAATATTGAAAATGTCCGGGTGGGCCTTTTCAATTTCATCGAATAGCACCACCTGATAAGGCCGCCGCCGTACGGCCTCGGTCAGCGCCCCCCCATCTTCATGGCCCACATAACCCGGTGGCGCGCCAATCAGCCGGGCCACCGCATGTTTTTCCATATATTCCGACATATCCATGCGCAATACCGCGCTGTCATCATCAAACAGAAATGCCGCCAATGCCTTGGTCAGTTCAGTTTTGCCAACACCGGTCGGCCCCAGCATCAAAAAACTGCCCATCGGTTGATTAGGGTCTGCCAGTCCAGCACGAGACCGTCTGGTGGCATTTGCAACCGCGGCAACCGCCTCTTGTTGGCCGATGATCCGCTTGCCAATATGGTCTTCCATTGCCAACAATTTGTCACGCTCACCTTCGAGCATTTTATCAATTGGAATGCCTGTCCATTTGCTGATGACCTCGGCAATATGCTGGCTGGTTACCGCTTCATTCATCATTTCAGCCGCCGCCACAGCATCTTTTGCCGCCTTTAATTCCTGTTCCAGCGCTGGTAACTGACCATAGGTCAGTTCAGCCGCCATCCCCAAATCACCACTTCGCTGTGCCACCTCTAGCCTGTGTCTGGCCTCTTCAATTGCCTGTTGCAGTCTGACAACTTCAGCCGTTTGGCCCTTGACCGCTTCCCACGCCTTGCCAAGTTCAGCAGATTTCACTTCAAGCGCGGCCAGTTCATCGGCAATGGCCGTTAGCCGTTTATTTTCTGTCCCTGAGGCACCAGATTGTTGCTGGTCACGTTGCAAGGCGGCTTGCTCAATTTTAAGCTGCATGATCTGCCGGTCAGCCGCATCAAGGTCAGCTGGTTTGCTATCGGCCTCGATTCGCAAATGGCTGGCCGCCTCATCCATCACATCAATCGCCTTATCCGGCAGAAATCGTTCATTAATATAGCGGTGCGATAATTTTGCCGCGGCCACCAATGCTTCATCCGTGATCCGAACGCCGTGGTGGACTTCATATTTTTCTTTCAGGCCGCGCAGGATGAAAATACTTTCCTCAACCGTCGGCTCATCAACAAATACCGGCTGAAACCGCCGCGTAAGCGCCGCATCTTTTTCAACATATTTGCGATATTCATCAAGCGTTGTCGCACCAATACAACGAAGCTCACCGCGCGCCAGCGCAGGTTTCAGCAAATTTGACGCATCCATCGCCCCATCGGTTTTGCCAGCCCCAACAAGTTGATGCATCTCGTCAATGAACAGGATGATTTCACCATCCCGCCCTTGTACTTCTTTCAGCACCGCTTTCAGCCGTTCTTCAAATTCACCGCGATATTTTGCCCCGGCGACTAGCGCGCCCATGTCAAGCGATAGCAGGGTTTTATTGGCCAACGCCTCTGGCACATCACCGTTAATAATGCGCTGGGCCAGACCTTCGGCAATGGCAGTCTTGCCAACACCCGGTTGGCCAATCAACACCGGGTTATTTTTCGTTCGGCGTGCCAGAATCTGAATCGACC
>JAYOVO010000202.1:0-1539 GCA_038151495.1 Alphaproteobacteria bacterium | reverse complement strand
ACTGGGGGTGTAGGGGTCGTGGGTTCGAATCCCGCCGCTCCGACCAATTAATTTTGCTGACAATCATTAATATCTGGCAATCCTCTCGCCCTTATGGCTGGGGGATTTTTTAATGTTTCTGATTATTTTGTTACCAATGTTCGGCGCCTCGGTACAAAATGGCAGATCAGATTATGTGTCGTGTTTTGGAGGGTAATTATGGATATCAGGCTGGATGGAAGAACAGCGATTGTTACAGGCGGAAGCGCGGGCATTGGCAAAGCCATAGCGCAAAATTTTATCCTGTCAGGTGCCAATGTCGTGATCGCGGCGCGCCGCCAACCCAACCTTGAACAAGCTGTGTCTGATATTGTCGCGGCATGTGAACCCATCCCCGATTGTCAGTCTAAAATCAAAGCCATATCTGCAGATATTCGTTTGGCTGAGGAATGCGCCAAAATTGTCGCTTTTGCTCAGGCAGAATTTGGTGGCACCGACATTTTGATTAATAATGCGGGTACCTCGCAAAGGGGTGATTTCCTAGAGATAAGTGACGAAGTTTGGCAAGAGGATTTAGATCTTAAATTATTTGCCGCTATTCGTTTGTCTCGGTTGGTTATTCCGGAAATGCGCACCAGAAAATGGGGCCGTATTATCAATGTGTTAAATTTGGGTGCCAAAGCGCCAACGGGCGGCAGCGCACCAACGGCAATCAGCCGCGCCGCTGGCATGGCGTTGATGAAGGTGCTGGCCAGTGAAAATGCGGCCTATAACATTTTGGTCAATGGCCTTTTGGTTGGACGAATTGAAAGCGAGCAATGGGAACGGCGACACGCCGCAGACCCGCGTAATTTGTCACTTGAAGACTGGTATGCAGAGGCCGCAAACCAGTTGGGAATAAGCATGGGCCGGTTTGGCACCGCAGAGGAATTTGCCAATATCGCCACATTTTTGGTGTCTGATGCCGGATCCTATATCAATGGCACCGCCATTAATGTAGATGGTGGGCTTAGTCCGGTTGTATAATTTTTGCAACTATTTATAGCTGTTTTTTCTAGCTTGAACTGGGCGATTCGCACAGATGTTTCAAGGTTCATTTTGCCGTGATGACAATAACGTTCTATGAAATCGGGCTATATTTGCTGGCGTTGGCGTTGCTGTTTATCACGCCGGGGCCAGTCTGGGTGGCGCTGATAGCCCGCAGTTTAAAACACGGTTTTAGCGGGGCATGGCCATTGGCGCTAGGGGTGGCTATTGGCGATGTGATTTGGCCAGTGCTGGCCTTGCTAACATTGGGCCAATTGGTGGCGGTGCATGCGGCCCTATTGACGGGTCTTAAATATGTTGCGGTGATTGTATTTATGGTCATGGGGGGCGGATTGATCATGGCCCGGGTTGACCGGTTGCAGGCCCCAGATCAATTGACCAAGGCCGGGTTTTTGCCGGGGTTTGTCGCTGGATTGCTGGTCATTGTCGGTAATCCAAAGGCCATTTTATTTTATATTGGGGTGTTGCCAGGATTTTTTGATGTGACCCGCGTGACCACACTGGATATTGCGT
>JAYOVO010000201.1:0-1591 GCA_038151495.1 Alphaproteobacteria bacterium | reverse complement strand
ATATGCTGTGAAACGCCCATGCCCCAGAAAATCATCGCTGATTTGGCAGTGGCAAAATCACGCGCAACAGCCCGCAAAACATCGGCGTCAATGCCGCAGAATTCAGACATTTTTTCAGGCGTGAAATCTTTCAGATGCGCCTTCATCGCGTCCCAATTTTCGGTGAAACCGTCGATATATTGCTGATCATAAAGTTCTTCTTCTACGATCACATTCATGATGGCATTCAGCATCGCAACATCTGAACCGGGGCGGAATTGCAACATATGCGTCGCATGCCGCTTCAACCCATGACCGCGTGGGTCCATCACAATCAGCTTGCCGCCACGTTTTGCAAATTGTTTGAAATAGGTCGCCGCCACCGGGTGGTTTTCGGTGGGGTTCGCCCCAATGACAATCGCCGCATCGGCATTTTCAATTTCATTGAATGTTGCGGTTACTGCACCTGAACCAACATTTTCTAACAGTGCCGCGACCGACGAGGCATGACACAGCCTTGTACAGTGATCGACGTTATTATGCCCGAACCCCTGACGGATCAACTTTTGGAACAGATAGGCTTCTTCATTTGAACATTTCGCAGACCCAAATCCCGCCACACGAGTACCGGCAATAGCACGATGTTCAGCCATCCCATTTGCGGCGGCATCCAGTGCCTCTTCCCATGTCGCTTCACGGAAATGCGTGTAAGGGTTTGATGGGTCGACATTCAGCCCCTTGGCGGGTGCGTCATCACGACGGATCAACGGCACCGTCAACCGATGGTCATGATGCACATAATCAAACCCAAACCGGCCTTTCACACAAAGGCGATTTTCATTTGCCGGGCCGTTTACCCCTTCGACATATTTTACCTTATCATCCTTAATCTTAAAGGATAGCTGGCAACCAACGCCGCAATATGGACAAACGGACTGCACTTCACGATCATAATCAGCGCGGTCTCCGGCTTGGTTATCATCAAGAACGGTTGCTGGCATCAACGCACCAGTTGGGCAGGCCTGAACACATTCGCCGCAAGCCACACATGTTGAAGCGCCCATAGGGTCATCCATGTCAAACACGATTTGGGCTTCATGTCCACGGCCAGACATGCCAATGACGTCATTAACCTGCACTTCACGGCAGGCCCGCACGCACAAATTACAATGGATACAAGCATCCAAATTCACCCGCATCGCCACATGGCTGTCATCAAGAAGCGGTACATGCGACGGGTCTTTTGCCGGAAAGCGGCTGTCTTCGATATTATTCAGCTTCGCCATTGCAGAAAAATGTGACGAGGCATCATGCGCGGTTTCTGGCTGATCGGCCGCCAAAAGCTCGACAACAAGCGCGCGTGATTTTGCCGCGCGCTCGCTTTGGCTACGCACCACCATACCGGCTTCAACAGTCCGTATACAAGACGCCGCTAATACGCGCTCACCTTCGATTTCGACCATACATGCACGACAATTACCATCAGAACGATAGCCCGGTTCTGGCTTATGACACAAATGCGGAATCAACTGGCCTTCGGCTTGTGCTGCTTCCCAAATAGTGGTGCCTTCGCTGACGGTAACTTCTTTACCATCAAGTTCAAAGGTGACTG
>JAYOVO010000200.1:0-1631 GCA_038151495.1 Alphaproteobacteria bacterium | reverse complement strand
GCGCCCCACCATGTTGGGCGGCCCAGGCCTCGGCTTTGGCAGAGGTGCGGTTATACACCGTAACATCATGGCCTGCCGCGGCGATATGCCCAGCCATTGGAAATCCCATTACACCCAATCCCAAAAACGCAATTTTCGCCATGTGATCCTCTTATTACAGCTAGCTGAAAGATGCCTTTTATTGCAGCATCATGATATTGTTGTGCCTTTTGCACCGATTGCGCCTAGCCATTTGGCGCCGCCTGTTTATACTTAAACTCCGCCACAGGGTCTATGATCAATTTCAGTTACTTGTCAGGGCAGAAAGCGCCAAAGCCAATGACCGTTTTATCAAACCAGCAAGATATCGATATTCTGATTACCGATGCGGAAATTGCCGCCCGTACAAACCAGCTGGCACGCATTATCACTGATCACTTTAAAGGCACCGAACAGCTTGTTGTTGTTGGGCTGTTAAGAGGATCATTTATTTTCATTGCCGATCTTGTCCGCCGCATGGCCTTGCCAGTGGAAGTCGATTTTATGACTGTGTCATCTTATGGCAATAACACCGAATCATCGCGTCAGGTGCGCATCATTCAGGATCTGGAAACACCGATAAAAAACCGCGACGTATTGCTTGTCGAAGACATTGTCGACACCGGCCACACATTGTCTCAGGTCAAACAAATTCTGCTGACCCGCGCGCCAAAAAGCCTGTCTGTTTGCACGTTGCTGAACAAACCGTCACGCCGTGAAATTGATGTCGAGGTTGATTGGGTTGGATTTGATATCCCGGATGATTTTGTGATCGGCTATGGCATTGATTATGCCCAGCAAGGCCGTAACCTGCCGCATATTGGCGTGGTCAAAACCACCGGCTAGGCTTTTGTCTATGGCAAAGACCGCGGCGCCATTTTGGCCGGGCGGCTTTGTTATCGATTTAGATCAACAACCAAACGCCCGCGCACCCGGCCAGCCAAAATATCAGCACCAGCCGCTGGTACATCAGACAGCCCGATCACTGATGTTGCCGCATCTAATGCCGGTTTTGGCAGGTCTGTGGCCAGTCTGTTCCAGGCCTCTAACCGTCGGTCAAACGGGCACATCACCGAATCAATGCCAAGCAAGGCAACACCACGAATGATAAACGGGATCACTGTTGTTGGCAGATCAGCCCCGCCAGCCAGCCCAACCGCGGCAACCGCCGCATTATATTTCATCTGGCTCAACACCCGTGCCAGCATCTGACTACCAACCGAATCGATACAGCCAGCCCATTGTTCAGACATCAGCGGCTTGCTGTCGCCATCCATTAAACTGTCTCGGTCAATCACAGTGGCCGCCCCAAGTGTCTGCAGATAGGTGGCCACATCCGGGCGTCCGGTGACAGCCGCCACCTCAAACCCGGCCGCCGCCAGTACAGCTGTCGCCACAGACCCGACACCGCCACCAGCACCAGTCACCAAAATTGGGCCATCCTCAACAGCAACGCCATGACGTTCTAGTGCCAGCACCGACAACATCGCCGTGATGCCAGCGGTGCCAATCGCCATCGCCTGTTGGCAAGTTAGCCCATCTGGCAACGGCACCAGCCAATCTGCCTTGACTCGGGCATATTGCGCATAGCCGCCCCACCATATTTCACCAAC
>JAYOVO010000199.1:0-1634 GCA_038151495.1 Alphaproteobacteria bacterium | reverse complement strand
AAACCAATGCCGAGCTTGCGCCACGAAAAATACCGCCCGTTTATTGGGCCAAAGCTGGATGATCGCCAATGGCCGGGCCGCCAAATAGACAAGGCCCCCATTTGGTGTTCAGTTGACTTGCGTGATGGCAATCAGGCGCTCATCGAACCTATGGACAGCGCCCGCAAAATGACAATGTTCAAGCTGCTGGTAAAAATGGGGTTCAAAGAAATCGAGGTTGGATTTCCTGCCGCGTCTGATACAGATTTTAATTTTCTGCGCGAATTAATCGAGGGCGGTCATATCCCAAATGATGTGACAATACAGGTACTGACACAAGCCCGTGAAGAACTGATCCAGCGCACGGTTGATTCATTGCGCGGGGCGCCAAATGCCATTCTGCATCTATATAATTCGACATCGACATTGCAACGGCGCGTGGTCTTCAAAAGCGACCGAGACGGGGTCAAACAGATTGCTGTCGATGGTGCCAAAATGGTGGCCGACAATCTGGCCAAGGCGGGTGCGGAACATCTGCGTCTGCAATATAGCCCGGAAAGTTTTACTGGCACCGAGCTGGATTACGCCCTTGAGGTTTGCGAAGCGGTGATGGAAGTTTGGCAACCGACAAGCGCCAAGCCAACCATTATCAATCTGCCAGCGACGGTCGAAATGTCATCGCCAAATATTTATGCAGACCAAATCGAATGGATGCATCGCAACTTCAGCAACCGCGCGGCGGTGATTTTGTCGCTGCATCCGCATAATGACCGTGGCTGTGCGGTGGCCGCTACCGAATTGGCACTGATGGCTGGTGCGGACCGGGTTGAAGGCACCTTGTTTGGCAATGGCGAACGCACCGGCAATGTTGATCTTGTGACGTTGGGTTTAAATATGTTCACCCAAGGCGTTGACCCCCATATTGATTTTTCTGACATCAATCATCTTATTGAAACAGCCGAATTTTGTAATCAACTGCCAGTTCATGAGCGTCACCCATATGCTGGAAAGCTGGTGCATACAGCCTTTTCCGGCAGTCATCAAGATGCCATTCGCAAAGGTGTTGACGCGCTTGCAGATGCCAATCAGGAAATCTGGGAAGTCCCCTATCTGCCAATTGATCCGGCAGATATTGGCCGCACCTTTGAGGCCATCATTCGGGTAAATTCGCAATCTGGCAAAGCCGGGTCGGCATATCTTTTAGAAGTCGATCACCATGTCCGCCTGCCGCGCGGTGCAGAAATTGAATTTTCCAGATTAGTCCAGCAAGAAGCCGACAGCACCGGCAAGGAAATCACCAGCCAGCGTATCTGGGAGCTTGCAAGCGAACATTACATCAAACCAACCGGCCGGTTTGAACTGATCAATTTTGAATCAAGCCGTGCCACCCGTACTGGCGAGTCAGAACGGGTCACAGCTACCATTCGTCATAACGGGGCTGATGTTGTTGTCTCGGCAGTTGGCAATGGGCCAATCTCGGCTTTTGTTGACGCCATGCGCACCGAATTTAATTTGCGTTTCAGGCTGGCTGATTTCGGCCAAAATACCAGATCAGCAACATCCAAAGCCGAAGCCGCGGCCTATGTCGAATTGACAGTAGAAACAGATGATGGCCCGCAATCAATTTATGGTGTGGGCATTGACACATCGATCAC
>JAYOVO010000198.1:0-1642 GCA_038151495.1 Alphaproteobacteria bacterium | reverse complement strand
GGGATGTGACATTAAACGGGGCCTATGCCGGGTTTGCCAGCGCTTGTGCCTATTCACAGCGGGCCGGGTCAAATATTGGTGTCGGGTTGATATCGACAGCCGCAATTGAAACGCGAGATGGTGTCGCCGTGATCACTGATGATGGCGTTTTGCCAGCACGTGCCGCACCATTTCCGCTGGTATAGACCGTGTTTTTATTCTTTTAGACCGACCTTTTGCCGGGGGTTGCCGTCTTTAAAAACCATCGTACATCATGATGTTTGGTGCTAGACTCAGTACATGCATGGACATGAAGCTGAATTGCTAACCACCACCTTTTTGATGCTCAGCGCCATCGGTTGCGGACTGTTGCTGAAATTGGTCAAACAGCCGCCGCTTGTTGGCTATATTCTGGCCGGTCTGTTTATTGGCCCGTCTGGTATGGGGTTGATTGATTATTCTGCGGAAATTTCTTCGCTGGCAGAACTTGGCATTATTTTATTACTTTTCATCATTGGCATGGAGCTGTCGGTCAAGGCGTTTTTGACGGTGGTCCGGCCAGCCGTTATTGCCACCATGGCACAAATTATATGCAGTATTTTGCTGGCCTTTCTGGTGAGTTTTTATTTTTCATGGTCGGGGCCGCAAATTTTACTAGTTGGGTTTATTCTGACCTTATCCTCGACCGCGGTCGCGTTGATGGTGCTTGATCAACTTGGGCTGTTGCGGGCGCATGTCGGGCAATTGACCGTTGGTGTGCTTGTGGCTCAAGATATCGCTGTTGTGCCGATGCTGGTCTTTGCCGGTGCAGGGGCAGGTATGCTGGCAGATTGGCCGCTATTGGTGACGCGAATTGGGCTGGCGGTGACCTTGTTAGGGGTGCTGTTATTCTGGATTGCCCGCACCGCGCGATTGCGTCTGCCATTTGGGCAGGGGCTGGAAGACAATATAGAATTGTCGGTTTTGCTTGGGCTGGGCCTGTGTTTTATGGCGGCCAGTCTCACCGGGTTCATGGGACTATCGCCGGTATTTGGTGCGTTTTGTGCCGGGCTGGCCATCAGCCATACAAATCTGCGAAAACCCATATTGGAAGCAACCCATCCGTTGCAATCACTGCTTATGGTGATTTTCTTTGTGTCGATCGGTCTGTTGGTTGACTTGAATTATGTGGCGACACATTGGGGTGTAATTTTGTTGGTGACTGTGGCGGTGTTGTGTCTGAAAACCATTTTGGGTTGGGTGCTATTATATGCAGGGGGCGAACCTGCCGGTCGGGCGCTTGTTTCATCACTGATCACGCCGCAAATTGGCGAATTCAGTTTTGTGTTGACCACGACCGGCGTTGCGTCTGGCATTTTTGTGAGTGAAGAGGCTGATTTTTTGCTGGCCGTGATCGCCGCTAGCTTGTTTGTCTCGCCGATTTGGACAACGGTTTTGCATTATCTGGTTGTGCGATCAAAAATCCATCTTGTTGGCGAACCACAAACGCCGTCAAATTTGCCCACTTAAATGTGAATGGGGCGCAAAAGCCATTAAAAATGGCCGCCCATTTTATCTGGCGGCCATTGTCTGAACTTGGTGATTTAACCGACGTTCGTGTTTGTCTGGCAGTATCAATAATTAATCGACAAGACCAAGGCCAACTGCGGCCATTTTGCCATTG
>JAYOVO010000197.1:0-1740 GCA_038151495.1 Alphaproteobacteria bacterium | reverse complement strand
CGTTATCTGGCAACGCCTGACTTATTTGAAGAGGATTAACGCTCTAACATGCCCGCCGCTGTTGATCTCACGCCCATCATCGAATTTCTTCCTTGCAGAACGCCAGAAAGCTGGTTGTCTGCTGCGGTCGATGCTTTACCCGTCTTAATGGTGGATCACGCTAACTGCGAGAAAAAGGCCGCCGCGACGGCGATGAGTCTGATGCATCGATATACGGAAAATACGGCCTTGCTGAATAAAATGTCTCGACTTGCTCGAGAGGAGCTGCGTCATTTTGAGCAGGTCCTGAAGCTTATGACCCAGCGTGGGATTGCTTATGAGTCGGTAACCGCATCTCGATATGCGCAAGCACTGCGGGAAAAAGTTCGCAACAAAGACCCTCACAAGCTGGTTGATACACTGATCGTTGGTGCGCTTATCGAGGCCCGTTCTTGTGAGCGGTTCGCGGCGCTTGCGCCGCATGTAGACGCTGAGTTGGGCGCGTTTTACGTCTCACTTCTCAAAAGCGAGTCCAGGCATTTCATGGATTACATTAGCTTGGCAAACACATTAGAAGAGCCCAGTGTCGTTGCCGAGCGACTGTCACTATTCCGTGCGGTCGAAAAAGAGCTCATCGAGAGTCCCGATACGGAGATGCGATTTCACAGCGGTATTCCGCGGGCATAGGGGCCGCTCAAGGCCTCTGTTCAGTTCTGGTCACAAATCAAATTCGATGAGCTCAAGCGTCTGGTTACGCTCAAGTAGGTACCATGCTGTTTCGCCCCAGTCGCCCAGCACGATCCGCTCTGCACCCTCCATAGCATGTATGCAGGGTCGGTGCGTGTGCCCATGGATCAGGCGCACGACATCATGATCTGCAACGGATTTAATGACCGCATCCTGATTGACATCCATGATGTCCTCGGCCTTGTTGCTGGCCGCTTCTTTGCTCATTGAACGCAAATGTTTTGCCAGCTCGCGGCGCTCCAGCAGGGGTTTTGCCAACATTTCAGCTTGCCAGTCAGGGTTGTGTGCGAGTGTCCGGAACGCCATATAGTCAACATCGTCTGTGCACAATAAATCGCCGTGCATCAGCAGTGCGGGCTGCCCGGCGACACGCACCTCTGCCGTATCGCCGAGAAGTTCAGCATTAAATTGCTTTAAGTAGGTTTTGCCTACGAGGAAGTCTCGATTACCCCTCATAAAAAAAATCCGCGTGCCTCTCTCGCTGAGCTCTTTCATGGCATCAGCGAATCGCTTAGCGAGCGCACTGTCATCGTCATCACCGATCCAGGCCTCAAAGATGTCGCCCAATAAAAAAAGGCGATCAACATCGCCTTTTTCTTCAAGAAATCGATAAAGGCCCTGCTCAATATGCGGCGTCTCCTCGCTAAGGTGCAGATCGCTAATGAACAGGGAGGTCGTCATAAGAGATTGTCGGACTCAGTCAGTGAGTAGTGTTACAGACTCGATGACGATGGGGTCGTTAGGCACATCTTGATGACCCGCTTTACTGCCTGTTGGGACAACGCGCATCTTATCTAGCACGTCTTCACCTTCTGTCACACGACCGAACACGGCATAGCCCCAGCCTTGCATGTTCTCCCCAGAGAAGTTTAGAAAGTCGTTGTCAGAGACATTAATGAAAAACTGTGCAGTCGCGGAATGAGGATCCATGGTTCGCGCCATCGCGATGGTTCCACGATCATTTTTGAGCCCGTTGTTAGCCTCGTTTGTGATCGGATCATTCGTGGCTTTTTG
>JAYOVO010000196.1:0-1758 GCA_038151495.1 Alphaproteobacteria bacterium | reverse complement strand
CAGCCACGCTCACTGAAATTATTGATAGATTGCGCAAAACCTATTGCGGAACCATTGGTGTTGAATTCATGCATATTCAGGATCCGGCGCAAAAGGCATGGATCCAAGAACGTATTGAAGCCATCGGCAATCACACGGATTTTACCGTCAAAGGCAAAATGGCGATTTATGAACGCCTTGTTGATGCCGAAGAATTTGAACGCTATCTCCATAAAAAATACACTGGTACAAAGCGGTTTGGCATGGATGGCGCTGAAGCGGTCATCCCGGCGCTGGAACAAATTTTAAAACGTGGAAGCCAGCTTGACCTATGTGAAGCGGTGATTGGCATGGCACACCGCGGTCGCTTGAATGTGCTGCATAATGTCCTGCAAAAGCCGTTTCGTGCGATTATTTCGGAATTTCTGGGTAATCCGGCGAACCCCGAAGATGCTGGCGGGTCAGGTGATGTCAAATATCACATGGGCGCATCTGCGGATCGCGATTTTGACGATGCTGGTGTGCATTTGTCACTTGCGCCGAACCCATCACATCTAGAAATTGTTGATCCGGTGGTTGTGGGGCGGGTGCGTGCCAAGCAACAACAGCTTGATGATCATGACCGGACAAAGGTTTTGGGTATTTTGTTGCATGGTGATGCGGCATTTGCTGGACAAGGTGTTGTTGCCGAGACATTTGCCTTTTCTGCCCTGCGGGGTTATCGCACCGGCGGCACAATCCATATCATCATCAATAATCAGATTGGATTTACTACCAGCCCATCATTTTCCCGGTCATCACCCTATCCGACAGATGTTGCCAAAATGGTGATGGCGCCTATTTTCCATGTGAATGGGGATGACCCAGAAGCGGTTGTTCATGCGGCGCGGATCGCGACTGAATTTCGTCAGGCATTTGGTACTGATGTTGTCATTGATATGTTTTGTTATCGCCGGTTTGGCCACAATGAAGGGGATGAACCAGCCTTTACCCAGCCGTTGATGTATGATGCCATTGGCGCGCACCCATCAACCCGCGATCTTTATGCCCAGCAATTGATTGATGAAGGTCTTCTCGATAAAGCCGCGGCGCAAAAGGTCATTGATGACCGTATCGCCTATCTTGATGCCGAGTTTGATGCCGGCACAAATTATCTTCCGAACAAGGCAGACTGGCTAGAGGGCCGTTGGTCAGGCATGGTGACAGCACATGGCGATGATCGGCGCGGAGAAACCGCTGTCGATCTCGATTTGTTGCGGCAAATTGGCACCAGCATGACCAGTTTGCCGGGTGACATGACGCTGAACAAAAAATTAATGCGCATTATCAATACCCGCGCAGACAATATTAATAAGGGCAGTGGCATTGACTGGGCAACCGCTGAACATCTGGCGTTTGGCTCTATTTTGATCGAAGGCAACCCGGTACGGTTGTCTGGACAAGATTCATGCCGTGGTACATTCAGCCAGCGCCATGCTGTTTTTGTCGATCAGGTCACGGAAGATCGCTACACACCGCTCAATCATTTAGCTGATGATCAGGCTTTTTTTGAAGTGATTGACTCGCCGCTTTCCGAAGCGTCGGTCATGGGTTTTGAATATGGCTTTTCCCTTGTTGAACCAAATGCGCTGGTTATGTGGGAAGCGCAGTTTGGTGATTTTGCCAATGGCGCACAGGTGGTGGTTGACCAGTTTATTTCATCTGGCGAGGCCAAATGGTTACGGATGAATGGTCTGGTTCTGCTGTTGCCGCATGGGTATGAGGGGCAAGGCCCGGAAC
>JAYOVO010000195.1:0-1802 GCA_038151495.1 Alphaproteobacteria bacterium | reverse complement strand
CCAACATTCATCACCACGCCCAAAAGATCACCGCGCGGATTTTGCCTGACTGGCTGTCCAAGGTGAAGCCCGATGCCGTAATAGGCAATCTCAATCTCCTCGTCGCTATAGCGGTCAACAGGCAGGCCGCGCGCCAGCAAAAAGCCGCGCCCATTTTCCAATTCATCAGCAAATGACCGAAGCCGGTCATCCCATCCTGAAAGAGGAAAATCAGCTTTGCCAAAATTGGGAAACCGCAAACCACGCGCCATCACCGCCGCAACAGCCTGATCAAGAGCGGCGATTTCTGCATCGGTAAAATGCACCAACCAAGATTGGTCGCTGGCAAGATCGGCCCCACGCCAACTCGCCGCTATATTGATTTCCTGTTTATGGATGCACCCCATTTGCCCCCCTAAATATGTGCCGCTTCTGCCAGTCATCACTGGTCTTTGTGATCGTGCCATTTTGATATTTATAGATTGCCAAGCCTAGCAGTTTCAGGAACAGTGAGGCATCTTTTTTATAAGTATGTGATCAGATAAAATGACTTTTGCGCCGCTTATGGCGTCCCTTGACGTCACCAACCCTGCTTTGTTTCTGGCACTGGCCTTTTGTGCGGCCTTGACCACCGCAATCTCAAAAGCCGGGTTTGGCGGTGCTGTGGCGATAGGTATCCCTATTTTATTGCTGGTGACAACACCGCGCATCGCGCTTGGCGTCACGTTGCCTATTTTGCTGGTGATTGATGTTTGGGTTCTCTATGCCATGCGTGATAAAATCAACCGCCAGCTTCTGGTGATCATGACCATATTTGGCATGGCTGGTCATGGTATTGGCTGGGCCTTTTTTGACTATATTTCGAATGATATGCTGACAGCCTTTATTGGGGGAATGTCGGTATTTACCACCATTTTATTTTTTAAACGCCAATTCAGCCCGGCACCGCAATCTGCAACGGCCAGTTATCCTGCATCACATATGTGGCGGCGTGGGGCGTTTTGGTGCAGCTTGTCCGGCATATCCAGCTTTATTTCGGTCACTGGCGGTATACCGCTTCAAATATTTTTACTTCCCTACCAATTACCACGCGCCTTTTACGTTGGCACGGCGGCGGCGTTTTTCTTCTTTTTAAATCTATCAAAACTACCGCTGTATTGGGATTTGGGCATTTTGAATGTGGATGTCGTAATGGTAGCGGCGTTGCTGTTGCCAGCCATCCCAATTGGCGTCTTGCTTGGCAAAAAGATCAACCAGCTATTATCCGACAAGCAATTTTACTTTGCGCTTCATGTGGTCTTGGGCATCACCGGTACAAAGCTTCTGATTGATGTATTTGGGTGATTATTTCATACGCTGAAACGCACGCACAGACCATCTGGTTGCAACAGCTTTGCGGCACCGGTCATTGTTTGCTAGCCTCGCGCCATGGCAGGTCAAAACACAACTGATATATTGGTAATTGGCGGCGGACTTGCGGCGATTTGTGCCGCGATAGCCGCGGCGGAAACTGGCGCGGCGGTGACTGTTGCCAATAAAGGGATCACCGGCACATCCGGGTCTTCGGCAAAAGCCGCTGGCATTTTAGCCGCCGCATTTGGCCATGGCGGGCTGGATGGGGCCCCCATTGATGATAGCCCGGCCCATCATGCCGCCGACAGCCTTGCCGTTGGTTATCATCTTGGCGCGCCAGAACTGGTAAACATTATGGCTGAACAAGCGTGTGATGCGGTCAACTGGCTAGCACAGCACGGCGTTGCATTCAGCCGGACCGAATCTGGCAAATTTATTCAGCTCAACGCCCCCGGCAATTCACGGCCGCG
>JAYOVO010000194.1:0-1811 GCA_038151495.1 Alphaproteobacteria bacterium | reverse complement strand
TGGTTTGGCAATCAAAAAGGTAACATCACCTGCCACATGCGGTGTTGATCGCGCATGGGTTGGCCCAAACATCCGGCTGGCAGTGGCGATGAAAGTTTGGCGTTCTGCATAAAAAATCTGGTTCTTAATCTCGGTCTTGGGGCCACATAATAGGTTTAGCACAAGGCCATAGCGGCTGCGTTGCCAGCATTGTTGTAGATTGGCAAACATATACTCATGCCACAGCGATGTATCGGTTGTATGGCAAAGATTAAACGTGCCGGAAAACACGCAAAAATCAACCGGTGACGGGGGGTGTTTGCCGACAAGAAACAAGTGTTTTTGATCTGGGAATTTTTGTTTACAGCTGTTGATCATCGCCCGGTTAATATCAATGCCGATATAATGAAAATTCTGATAGCGCGGGGTTTTCTGGATAAAATCAAGCATCGCCCCATAGCCGCATCCAACATCGCCAAGCATTGGATTTGCCACTGGCGTGACCGTGGCAACAAGGTGAAGCAACGCGTCAAATCTGGCAATTTGCGTTGATTCATTGCGCCAAAACACGCCTTTTGGGGCGGGGCCAAGGGCGGCAAGCCGGTCTTTATAGGCACGGTTCAGTTTGCGCTCAAGCGCGGCATAGATCACCCGGCGAAGCATCGTTTATGATAAATTGCTTGATCAGCGTGTTTCATGCCTCTTCACTAGCATTTTTGAAAACGGTCTGGCAAACAGGAGAGGCGCCGTGGGCGCGGTTCATGCAACAAGTGATCAGGAGAGATATTGTGAAACTCTATGGATTGAAAAATTGTGACAGTTGCAAAAAGGCCTTGTCGCAATTGCGCGCCGCCGGGCATGACATTGCTTTTTTTGATATCCGCACAGACCCGTTAGATCAGTCACAAATCGCTGATTTGCTGGCCCGTCATGGCGATCAATTGGTGCTGAACCGCAAGTCGACGACATGGCGTAACCTAGCCGAGTCAGATCGGTTGTTGCCGCCGGAAACCCTGTTGGCATTGCACCCGACTCTGATCAAACGACCGGTCATTTTTGATCATGACGCCAGCTATGTTGGCTGGGGCCAGGATGTGCAAACTGCTTGCGGTATGCGCTAGCAAGTCGCCATCACTTCTGGTTTTTAGGGGCGTTTCTTAATGCGCAAATATCATTGATTTGTCGCGGAATGTCTTAAATTCAAGCGCATTTCCGGATGGATCGCGAAAAAACATTGTTGCTTGTTCGCCCACTTCACCGGCGAATCTTGTTGTTGGCGCGATGATAAAGTCGGTGCCATCAGCTTCCAACCGGTCTTTCATTGCGTGCCAATCATCCCAGTCCAGAATCGCGCCAAAATGGCGTGATGGCACTTTTTCGCCATCGACCGGATTGGTTTCGGCTGGGCTCAACGCACCGTCGACAAGATGCGCGCTGACCTGATGCCCAAAAAAATCAAAATCAATCCAGCGTTCAGCCGAACGGCCAACTTTGCAACCAAGCTTTTCGACATAAAATGCGCGTGTGGCCTCGATATCGGTGACGGCAAAGGCCAAATGAAAGGGGGGTGAAACGGACATAGATAAGCTCCTTGAAAAGAGCGCTAATTTAGTGTTTTGCATAACACCATTCAACAAAATAGTTGGCGATCTGGGGGTGCTGGCGCTACACAAGGAAATGTGGCGGCTCGCCGCTGGTTGATCTTCATCATGTTTCTATAGGTAAATTATGGCAAAGACCCGTATCGCATTAGAGCTTGGCATGGGGACATCGCTGCGCCGGCATGATTACACCAAGGCGGCGTGCCGCGCCGTGGAAGACGCGTTGTGGCA
>JAYOVO010000193.1:0-1843 GCA_038151495.1 Alphaproteobacteria bacterium | reverse complement strand
ACATGCGGTTTATGGCCATCAAGAAGATGGAAATTGGCATGGTGCCAGCCATTGTCGGGCGGGTCAGCTATACAGGTGATCTTGGCTATGAAATTTGGGTGGCCCCAGCCTATCTCAACAGATTGTTTGATCATTTAATGACGGCGGGCGCAGCCCATAATATTCGCCTGTTTGGTTCACGCGCGTTAAACGCCCTGCGGCTTGAGAAAAATTATGGGTCATGGGGGCGCGAATATCGGCCCGTTTATGGCCCAGTTGAAACCGGGCTTGATGCATTTGTTGCCTATGACAAGCCAATCGATTTCATTGGCAAGGCTGGCGCTTTGAAAGAGCGTGAAAGTGGCGGCACAATGCGGTTATGCAGCTTTGTTATAGAGGCAAAGGACGCTGATGTGATTGGCGATGAGCCAATTTCACATCATGGGAGCGTTGTTGGCTGGGTGACATCTGGCGGTTATGCCCATGGTGCGGGCAAATCAATGGCACTAGGCTATGTACCAAAGGATATCGCCGATGATGATAGTGGATGGTCTATTGAATTGCTGGGCGAAAATTTAGCCGCCAAGCGCCAGAAATTTCCGCTATTTGATGCCAATGCCAGCCGCATGCGGAGCTGATTTTGCCGTCAAAAAAGACCAATTTATTATTGGCACCTTCTGGTGATCACCCTTTGACGGCCCTATTGTTGTTGTTGGCGGGGGTGACCTTGCTCGCGCTACAGGATTCATTGATCAAATTCATCTCGGACAGCACGTCATTCTGGCAAATTCAGACATTGCGCTCTGCCGGAAATATGACGCTGATTATTTGTTTGGCGGTGTTGAGCGGCGGGGTTCAGTTGATTTATCCGCAACGCCGCCTTGCGGTTGCCGCACGCAGCCTTGTCATGGTTTTCTGTATGTTTTGTTTTTTCTCAGCCTCACCGTTTTTGAGTGTCGCGCAGATGGCCGCCGGGCTTTACACCTACCCGCTATTTGTGTCTTTGCTGGCCACGCCCCTGCTTGGCGAGACGGTTGGCAAATGGCGTATTGGCGCTTTGATTATTGGTGCGACAGGTGCTTTATTCATGCTGAACCCGTTGGCTGAAACATTTTCTCTGGCACAGCTATTACCAATTGCGGCCGGGTTTTTTTATGCCTGTAATATCATCATTTTGCGGCGTTATTGCCGGGGGGAAACACCGCTTGCGCTCACCTTTGCAAATGGGATGATGTTTTTTCTATCCGGACTTGCTGGCAGTTTGATCCTCAGCATCGCGCCGCTATCACCAGACTTGCAAACCGCCATGCCATTTGTGGCGATTGGCTGGCCAGCGATTGGTCTGTCCGTCATTGGGTTTGCAGCTTTATGTTCAATACTGAATTTATTTGGCAATTTAGGGCTTACTCGTGCTTATCAGACAGCTGACAGCAGTTGGCTCGCCCCGCTTGATTTTTCTTACCTGTTATTTGCGGCCATTTGGGGCAAGGTGATTTTTGATAGCTGGCCAACCGCCAATGGCTGGTTGGGCATGCTATTGATTACCAGTGCCGGCATGATCACCGCATGGCGTGAACACCGGCAAAAATCGAAAACAAAGCCAGCAAGAACCACCGCCGTGTAGCCCTAGTATGGGCCAGTTCTACATGATCAAAATAAGACCAGCTACAATAAATAGCACCACACCGGTGACGACATTAAGGCGGCGGCGTGCGCTTTTTGATGCAATCAACAGGCTAGCCCGATCTAGCATTACCGCCAAAATGATGTTGCCGCAAAATGGTACAGCCGCTGAAACCAGACCCACGAACGCAATATCCAGTGTGGTCACGCGGGTCACATCAAAAAATCCTGGCAACACCCC
>JAYOVO010000192.1:0-1862 GCA_038151495.1 Alphaproteobacteria bacterium | reverse complement strand
TGTTGGAAAAGGCGTCCAGCGCATCATAGTCGGTAATGGTTTGACTGTTGTTGAAACCGCACCCATTTGCGATCTCGGTCAAATCAACACCATGGCCGGTATGGCTTGGCTGCATGCCAGTTTCACCAAAATGGGCGTTGTCCAAAACAATGATTGTCATATTGTCTGGTTTTTGTGCGGCAACGCTGGCCAGCGCGCCAAGTCCCATCAAGGCTTCGCCATCACCGGTGATTACCAACACCGGTTTGTCCGGTTGGGCGATGGCAAGCCCCAGGCCGATCATAACAGCGCCGCCCATTGCCCCCCATAAATAAAAATTCCGGTCGTCATCACCAGCGGCAAACACATCATAGGTTGATGATCCCAAGCCGCAAACGACAAGTGTTTCCCCCCGGTTGGCAAGAATCCTGCGGACAGCTTGCCGGCGTTCAATATTGGTGTTGTCAGTCATGACTTACCACTCCTTTCGGCCAATAAGCCGCTGTGACAGCAAAATGGCAATTTTCTGCTCGCTGGAAAAGGCGGCATAGAGCGCCGCATCAACAGTTGGTGCCACATCTTCTGGGGTATCGCATCGTTTGACATCAATGCCCATCAGTTCAAAGCTACCCGGTGTCGCCCGCGACATTGGTACCTGCCAATGGTTAAATTCACCCCATTCACCGCGCATGCTGACGATGCTGACAAAGGGAAAATTACAATTGCTGACAAGGCTGAGCATATTGATGCAATTGCCAACACCGCTACTTTGCATCAAAAGCACGGATTTTTCTCCGCCCAGCCACGCACCACAAGACGAGGCAACGCCTTCTTCTTCGGTTGTCAAAACGATTGGTCGCATCTGCGGGGTATCGTGCACGCGTCTGATTAAGTGGGCATGTCCGGCATCTGGCACATAAGGGATCTGGCTGACATTGTGACGGACAAAACAATCATAAATATCATCTTCCCAACGTTGTGCAGGCTTGTTTTGGGTGCTCATTTGGTGCTCATATAATAAAAGGTAAATTAACAATAACGATAAAATTTAGAGACGAATGATCTCACAAAGCAACTTAAAAATTTGGGTTTATCCCGCTAAAAATTTCTATAGCTTTACATATGTGCCGCGGGCGAGACGAATGCGGGGAATGAGGGCAAGATGCAAACATATCAACATTACATAAACGGACAATTTGTCGATCCAAAAGCAGGCGTATGGTTTGACACTGAAAATCCCTATACCGGCGAGGCCTGGGCAAAAATTCCACGCGGTGATGCGGACGATGTTGACCGTGCGGTGGCCGCGGCAAAAGCGGCTTTTGACGGGGTATGGGGGCAAACTGGCCCGACCCAGCGCGGCAAGCTTCTTGTCAAACTTGCTGAAATCATCGAACGCGAAGCGGTGCGGCTTGGCGAGATTGAAGTGCGTGATAACGGCAAGCTTATCGCCGAGATGGGGGCGCAAACAAAATATCTTGCTGAATGGTATCGCTATTATGGCGGGCTGGCTGACAAAGTTGAAGGGGCGGTGATCCCATCAGACAAGCCAGGGATTTTTAATTTTACACGATATGAACCCTTGGGGGTCATCGGCATGATCACCGCGTGGAATTCGCCGCTTTTATTGCTGGCGTGGAAACTGGCACCTGCCTTGGCGGCTGGCAATACGGCTGTCATTAAGCCATCTGAATATACATCGGCCTCAACGCTGGAATTTATGAAGCTGGTTGAAGAAGCTGGGTTTCCGGCTGGCGTTGTGAACACGGTCACCGGCTTTGGTCTGGATGTTGGCGCGCCACTTGTTGATCATCGTCATGTTGATAAAATTGCCTTTACTGGGTCTGACATATCGGGTCAGAAAATTTATCAGGCGGCGGCAA
>JAYOVO010000191.1:0-1889 GCA_038151495.1 Alphaproteobacteria bacterium | reverse complement strand
CGGTGGTTTTCACTTGATGAGGACCGCACAAAACAAAGACTGGCGCAATCACCGCGGCCACTGACTTGGGTTGTGGCTGTTGATGATATTTATGATGCGGCATCAAAATGCGGGTATGACGCCGGAAAGATCACCACAATGACACGAGGCGATTTGGAATGGATGTTGACCATTGCTGAAGATGGCACGCTTGTAGAAGACGGACTTTTGCCGGGGTTTATCCAATGGCCCGGTGGCCGCAATCCAGCAAATAAATTGCCAGAAAGCGGCACCCGGCTACAAAGGCTGATTCTACAGCATCCCCAGCCAGATACGATCGGACAGATCATCGATCAGCTTGGCATTGACGGGCCGGTTGAGGTAAGGCCGGGCCCTGCAAATTTGATTTTTGAAATGCAAACCAATGCAGGTGAACTGGTTTCCCTGTCCAGTGCATCTGTTTGATGCGGCGCTTGGCGTAATCAGGCACCTACCGCCGTTTTGGTTTTACCTGATTTTTGGAAAGGCCATCGACGGGTCATAGCTTGCAAAGCTATCCAGGTTCTGGCGGTTGCATTGTTGCTGGAGATCTGTGTCTGGCAACACCGCGGTTATACATGGAAATTTCTTTCGGTAGCTGGCGGTTTTTTCATTATCTTCCATGGCGATGGCTACCAGTCCGGCGACCTTGCCGCCTTGCTGTTGAACCAACCGTATCGCGCCATCCATGGTGCCGCCAGTTTCTATCCATTGATCAACAAGCAAGACTTTTGTACCAGCGGCGAATGCGGGCTTGCGCATTTCCATATCCTGCGTGCGACCGGAATAGTTTGAAAAGGTGGCGCTGTCTGTATCGACGCATAGTTTGCCAGCTTTGCGGATGGGCAGAAAGCCAACACCAAGACGGGTGGCAAGTGCAGATCCAAGGACAAATCCCATTGCATCTAACCCACCGACCACATCGCATGTGACAGGTTCAAGATCTGCGACAAGATCATCAAGCAAATCATGAAACGCATCACCATTGATATAAATTGACGTGGGATCAAGCCAGGCGAATTTTTCCCCTTTGGTGTTTGGCGACATGATGTTCAAATACCATCTGTCCCCGCTTGTCTGTCCGGTGATATCTGTTTTGTTTGCGGTCATTGCGGGTCTCCCATCTTGCGGCATTTTGATATTAGCAAACCAAGTTTTGCCGGATCAATGTTATAGAAATCATCAGTAATATTGATCCCGGTCGCCACCATAAAACAATCCACCATCGCATAATCAGCGGCATTTTCCGGCGTGATGCCTGATGCCAGTGCTATGGGCGTATCGGGAAGGGCGGATCGAAATGTGGCGATCTTACTGATTTCAGCAGCATTGCCAGTGGCAATGCCAGATGTGGTCACTACATCCATAAAGCCGCCAGCAATCTGTGCGGATTTTGCATAATCTGCGGGGTTTACCTCGCGCTGTTTTTTAAACGCTGTGCCACCGAAATAAAGACCATTCCAGCCCGTTTGTTGGCGAATGTTTTGAATTTCATGGGCCTCTATTTGCTGGTCTTCGCGTTCATCAATTCGGGCATCATCAGCCCAATATGCATCAATCCGGCAACCTTGCTTGGCAAGCGTGGCAAGAACCGGAAACGCATCACGCCCGGTCACCGCCAAAAAATTCAGCCCAATCCAGAAATCTGGATAACGGGTACGAATCGAGCGAATGATTGGCAAGAATCTATCCACATCAAAATCATGATTGATCAGAAAACACCCGCTGATCCCAGCGTCGATTAATATGTCGATATTGCTGGCTGTCTGATCATGGTCAATGACATGGATAACAGGTAAAATAATCGGCGCGTTATCGCCAAAAAAATCATGAAATTCAGACCGGTTCACCTGTTCATCACCTTTGTCACT
>JAYOVO010000190.1:0-1920 GCA_038151495.1 Alphaproteobacteria bacterium | reverse complement strand
AAAATGATGGCCAGCAAAAGCGAAGACGGGTCAGGCATCATGCGGTTTGATATTGCCCGCGGCAAGGCGTGGGGGGCGCTTGGCATGGGCATATCCAGCCGCTTGATCCGTGACCGCTTGTCTGCCCGCCCCACCTTTGTCACGTCACTGGCGGCAGTTGCTGATGGCCGGTTTGTGCCAGTGCCGGGGGGCGTTTTGATTGAAGATGCCGACGGGTTTACCATTGGCGCGATTGGTATCAGTGGAGACACGTCGGAAAAAGATGAATATTGTGCCATTCGTGCGGTGCAAGATGCGGGGTTACAGGCTGAACCGGCCGAAATAGACCCAAATTGGCAATCATCCAGCCTGTCTGATCACGAAGATGAATAAAGCTGATGGTGTGGGCAGGCGCGCCCTTGGCCGCTAGATTGCTTTTACCGGGTTGGACAATAGCCCGATTTTTTCAATCTCAACCTCAACAACATCACCATCTTGCATCCATAATGGGGGTTTACGGCCATGCCCCACGCCAGATGGGGTCCCCATCACCACAATATCACCAGCATCTAGTGTCATGGCTTCGGTGATATAGACAAGCGTCTCAACGACCTTGAAAATCATCATATCGGTGGTGCTTGACTGCACCGTCTGGCCATTTAGACGGCATTCAATTTTTAATCCATCAGCGGCCGGTGGCAATTCATCCGGTGTGACCAGAACCGGGCCAAAAGGGCCGGTTTGGTCAAAATTTTTGCCCATCGTCCACTGAATTGTATGACGCTGATATTCACGAACCGAACCATCATTAAAACAGCTATAGCCAGCAATGACATCAAGCGCATTGTCAGGGGTGAGATGTTTGCATGTCTGCCCAATAATGACGGCGAGTTCCGCTTCATAATCCATGGTGTTTGACATACGGGGGGCAAGGATCGGTTTATGTGCCGCCACCAGCGATGTAGGGCTGCGCATAAAAATGGCTGGAAATGGCTGTTTTTCAAATGGCCCTTCGGCAATATGATCCATGTAATTCAGCCCAAGACATAGAATTTTGCCGGGCGTTGCAATTGGTACCTGCAGATCAAGTTCGTTCAGCTGATAATGAACCGTGCCATCTGTGTGTGCCAGAATGGCGGCGATATCCGCCAATTGCCCCGCTTTGATGACCGCACCAAGATCAGTCGGGGCGGCGGCATCAACAAGCGATAGATCAATCACCCCGGCATCAGTTAACGCGCCAATGCGGGGTTGATGATCCTTGGTAAAGGCAAGCAAACGCATGATCGTTCCTATCTGGTTGGGCGGTTACACCACTGTGACGATAAAGGGGGCAAGCCCATCTACCCGGCATTCCATAACATCGCCCTTTTGGATGGGGCCGACGCCAGCTGGCGTGCCTGACATAATCAGATCACCAGCGGCAATATCATAAAACCGCGATAAATAGGCGATTTGTTCCGGCACTTTCCAGATCATCTGATTGAGATCACCTTTTTGGCGTTCCTCGCCATTTACTGTCAGCGAGATAGCGCCGGTGTCAAGATGACCAGTTTCTGAGGCAGGCACCAATGGCCCCATGGGCGCGGAGCGTTCAAAGGCTTTGCCGATTTCCCACGGGCGTCCCATTTTTTTCATTTCACCTTGCAAATCGCGGCGGGTCATATCAAGCCCGATGCCATAGCCAAACACATGTTGCATCGCGTCAGCTTCGCTGATGTTGGCGCCGCCACTTTTCAATGCCACAATCATCTCCACTTCAAAATGCACATCATTTGTCTGGGGCGGGTAGGGGAACTCGCCGCTGCTATCGACATTGTCGCCATTTTTCTGAAAAAAGAACGGGGGTTCTTTGTCTGGGTCATGCCCCATCTCAATGGCATGATCGGCATAATTGCGCCCGATGCAATAAATGCGACGTACCGGGAAACGGGCGTCGGT
>JAYOVO010000189.1:0-1921 GCA_038151495.1 Alphaproteobacteria bacterium | reverse complement strand
CCCGACCCCCAAAACAGTTTAATTCAGCATAAATGCAGAATTATTCTTGAAACTTGCGCATCACTATGCCACTCACAATTCTGACAGCCGCCGCAATGGTATGCTGATGGCCCCAAACACATCTATTTTCGTTGTTGACCGTATAAATGTATATTTACTTACCCATCGCCGAAATTTCGATGCATATCGGCATCATTTTTGGTCTTGGCGGCGGTGTTGGGTTTTTATCTGGGCTGTTTGGCGTGGGTGGCGGCTTTTTAATGACGCCGCTATTGATTTTCTTTGGCGTGCCGCCGGCAGTTGCTGTGGCGACTGAAGCCAACCAGATCGTTGCCTCCTCGGTGTCTGGGGTACTGGCACATATGCGGCGCGGCAATGTAGATTTCAAAATGGGCGGCATTTTGTTGGCCGGGGGTGTGGTTGGATCATCCTTTGGGGTGCTGCTGTTTAAATATCTGCGCGATATGGGCCAGATTGATCTGGTCATTAAACTATCTTATGTGGTGTTTCTTGGCATTATCGGCGGATTGATGTTGCTGGAAAGTGCGCGCGCGATTTTGCGGTCGCGTCGGCCCGGGGCAACGCGCCGCAAACTGCACCAGCATAACTGGCTTCATGGATTGCCACTGAAAATGCGCTTTCGGCGGTCCAAGCTCTATATCAGCGCGCTATTGCCGATGGCGATTGGCGCCTTTGTTGGCTTGCTGGCGGCTATCATGGGTGTTGGTGGCGGCTTTATTATGGTGCCAGCGATGATTTATTTACTTGGCATGCCGACCTCGGTTGTGGTTGGCACGTCACTATTTCAAATTATTTTTGTGACAGCCAACGTGACCCTGTTGCAATCCGTTCAAACACAAACGGTTGATTTTATGTTGGCCGGCTTGTTGTTGTTTGGCGCCGTCATTGGTGCACAATTTGGCACCCGCGCTGGCGCGTTGTTGCGCGGTGAACAATTGCGGGGCTTGCTGGCGCTGATGGTGTTGGCGGTATGTCTGAAACTAGGATTTGATTTGGCAATGCAGCCAAGTGATTTATTCAGCGTGGAGCTGTTAAAATGATCCGCGCCGTTGTTCTATACATACTGGCCATCTGCGGCATGCTAGCCGCCAGCTTATTGCCAGCCCATGCTGGACGTGTTGTGGCAGATTTGTCCCAGTCCAATGTTTCGATCACCAGCGGGTTTCATGGCACCGAACTGTTATTATTTGGCGCGGTTGATGGGCGTGAAACCGATGACATTATTGTCGTGGTTAGCGGCCCGCCTACCGATGTCGCCCAGCGCCGCAAGGCACAAGTTGGCGGCATTTGGATCAACGTGGAAACCAATATCTGGAAAGACGCGCCAAGCCTGTATCAAATCCTTGCAACGCGGCCGCTTGCTGAAATCGCCAATGCCGACATATTGGCACAGCTGCAGATCGGCGCTGATCAATTACAGCTGCAACTAGAGCCTGAAAAACCACAGCCCGGTGCCGAAAAACCCGATGCTGGCAAATTTTTGCAATCATTTGCGCGTAACATGGCGTCAACCGGGCTATGGCCAGCAGATGTCGGATCTGTAAAGCTGACGGATGGCGCTTTGTTCAGAGCCGATGTGCAACTGCCAGCAAATGTCATTTCTGGCATTTATGATGTACGCATTTTGCAGTTTCGTGATGGTGTTGTCTTTAGTGAGAGTGAAACCAATATTTACATAAAAAAAGGCGGGTTGAGTGCGATGATCTATAATTTTGCACATGACTATTCTTTGTTTTATGGTTTATTCGCTATCGCTTTTGCCGTGGCGGCTGGCTGGCTGGCCGCAGTGGCATTCCGCCGCGGCTAACAACGCAAACCACTTGCACTGAAAAAAATTCATTGGGGATAAAACATGGCGAAGGGAAAGAAAAAGCAACCGGTATTTCTCGTTGTCGTTGAT
>JAYOVO010000188.1:0-1923 GCA_038151495.1 Alphaproteobacteria bacterium | reverse complement strand
GCACCGAAGACGGGTTGGCTGGCGGGCCCATCATTTCTTGCATGGCGATCATGGCCGCTTCGCGCAATGGCGCTGTGGCATTATTATCAAGATAGAGCGGCGGCACAGACATCATGGTCGTGATTTGGACAATCTGGCCTAGCTTGTCGTTTTGCTGCGGCGCGGTGTTGTTTTTGCGGTTGATTTTGTTGCCGCGGATGACACTGCCGCACTCGCCAGTTGTTCTTCAAGCGCGGTAAGGCGGGCACGCTGGCTTTGCACCTCGTCAACAAGCGCCGAGATGGTCCGTTCGCGTGGGTCACTTTCGCGATCATCTGGTACCGCATAGGGGCTGAAATTTGCAGTTGGCGTAGTTGGCGCGGTGGTTTTGGTCATCTGCCGCGCTGGCACACCAACAACCGTGGCCCCTTCTGGCACATCTTTGGTCACCACCGAATTACCGCCCACCCGCGCACAACGATGCACTGTAATAGGCCCCAAAATCTGCGCACCAGCGCCGACGATCACATAATCACCAAGCGTCGGGTGCCGCTTTGACGCCCGCTGTTTATCAGAATCAACCGCTGGCATCACCCCGCCCAATGTGACGTCATGATATAAGGTGACATCACGGCCAATTTCCGCGGTTTCACCAATAACGGTACCCATGCCGTGATCGACAAAAAATCCAGCACCAATTTTGGCGGCAGGGTGAATTTCAATACCGGTCAAAATGCGCGCCAACTGCATAATCAACCGGGCAATAAACTTGAACCCAAAATTCCAAATATGATGCGAAAATCGATAGGCCAGCATCACTTGAAAGCTTGGATATAAGAAAACCACAGCCCATTTGTTACTTGCAGCGGGGTCACGCTCAAGAATAGCATTTAGGTCTCGGCGAAGATTTGTAAACATTTGTGCGCCTATTGGTTTTTAAAGGTCTGCAGACTCACAGCAAGGTTTACAAAGGGTGCAATCGCTTGCGGCAACCAGACATTCACCTTGTGAATTATCTGTCTGCCAGCAAAGAAGTGAAACCTCGCTTGGCCTGTCTCTCATATTACGATATAAGCCATTTCTGCAACAGTACAAGATGATCGGAAAAAAGATATGCCTGAGGTCATTATTAACGGTCCAGAAGGACGGCTTGAATGTCGCTATATGCCAAGCGAGGCCCCTGACGCACCGACCGCGTTAATTTTACACCCTGAACCTGATAAAGGTGGCACGATGAATAACCGTGTTACCTATGCATTATACAAACATTTTCAGGCACGCGGATTTGCCGTGATGCGGTTTAATTTTCGCGGGGTTGGGCGCAGTCAGGGCGAATATGATAGTGGCGAAGGCGAATTGTCGGATGCCGCCACTGCCATGGATTGGCTACAGGCACAAAACCCTGCTTCGCGGCAATGCTGGATTGCTGGCTTTTCATTTGGCGCTTGGATTGGCATGCAATTGATGATGCGGCGGCCTGAAATCCATGGGTTTATCTCGGTCACACCACCAGCCACAACGCATGATTTTTCATTTCTGGCACCCTGTCCGGCATCTGGTTTGATTATCAATGGTGAACAAGATGAACAGGTGCCACCAGATGCGATTTATAAGCTTGTCGATCGTCTCTCTATCCAAAAAGGGGTCAATATCGAAATTGATATTGTGCCGGGCGCCAATCATTTTTTCACCGATCATCTAGAACCGATGATCACGCAGGTATCCACATATCTTGACGCGGCACTCGTGGATGGCGCACTTGCCGACTCGGATTTTGACCCGCTGGCATAACCAAAGCCCCAACGGAACGCATTTTAATGACCCATAAATCTGACCTTATCCAAATTTTCAGCGAGCGTGGCTACATTCATCAGGCAACTGATTTGGATGCGATTGATACGCATGCCGCCACCAGCATCATCCCCACCTATATTGGTTTTGACT
>JAYOVO010000187.1:0-1937 GCA_038151495.1 Alphaproteobacteria bacterium | reverse complement strand
ACCGGCATCATGCCTAAATTATTTGTGACCCTATTTATTGAGAACCAGCCATGACGTCTCCTAGCACAGCGTTCATCCAGTCTTTGGCCAATCAGGGGGTCGAGGTGATCTTCAGCCTGTCGGGCAATCAAATCATGCCACTGTATGACGCCTGCATCGACGCCAATATCCGTATCATCCATACACGACATGAAGGCGCCGCGGTCTATATGGCAGAAGCCTATGCACAAATGACCGGCAAAATTGGTGTCGCTCTTGTCACTGCCGGGCCGGGATTGCTAAACGCAGTGTCGGCGCTTTATTCAGCCGCCCGTTCAGAAACCCCCCTGTTGCTGATCAGCGGCGATGCGGCGAGCCATCTAGATGGCCGGGGCGCATTTCAGGAACTTGATCAAATCAGCGTGACCAGCCCCATTACCAAATTTTCGGTGCGACCTACCCGCCCCCACGAGATGTTACCGGCACTGGCCACGGCAATGTCAACAGCGCTTGGCGGCACCCCCGGCCCGGTGCATCTGGCATTGCCTTTTGATATGCTTTCTGCCCCCCATGCAGATGCCCCCTTGCCAGCCATACCCCGCCCCAAGGCAAGCGGCCTGTCCCCGGCCCAGCTAGACAAGCTTGTCACAGCGCTGTCCACCGCAAGCCAGCCAATTGTGATCACCGGCCCACAATCCAACCAAAGCCGGCAACCGGCCGCCTGTGAGGCGTTGTCAAAACAGCTTGGCATGCCGCTTATATGTCTTGAATCCGCCCGCGGGCTTGCCGATACATTTTATGGCAATTTTCCCGATATTCTGACGGCAAGTGATCTGATCATTTTGATGGGAAAACGCGGCGATTATGCCACCGGCTTGCTCAGCCCCGGTCGTATCGCCAGCACCACGCCAGTCATTGCCATTTTGACCGATGACCAACCTGCCCCAGTTCATGATAGCATTTCGATCAACATCATGCGGGTTGGCACCATCCCCGCGGCCATGCACGATCTGGCAAGCCTTGCCCCAGCGGTTGATCCGGTGTGGGCCGCACAAATTGACAACATGATCACCAGCCGCAAACCATGGGCCGTCACCGGAGACGGCCGACATCCAGCCGCCGTGGCGACCAGCTTGCAAACAGCGATGAACAATGCCAGCCAGCCTATTTTAATTGCTGATGGGGGTGAATTCTGTCAGTGGATTCAGGCGGGATGCACGCCAAAAACCCGGATGATTAATGGCCCATCCGGGGCCATTGGTGGCGGTATATGTTATGCCATCGGGGCCAGCGTCGCATGTCCAGACGCAACCATATTCTTGACCATGGGTGATGGCACTGCCGGATTTTATTTGGCTGAATTTAACACGGCGGTACGCAATGGTTGTTCAATCGTGGCGCTGATTGGCAATGATTATCGCTGGAATGCAGAAGTGCAGATTCAAATCGACAGCTTTGGTGCTGACCGGGTGTATGGCTGTGAATTAGATGCAACAGCAAATTATGCTGATGCGGCGGCTGGCCTTGGCGTTCATGCCGCCACGGTCGGGGCAGATGATGACCTTGACGCGGCGCTCGCAATGGCAATGGCACAAGATGGGCCAGCCTGCCTAAATATTTTGATCGACAGCTATGCCGCCCCAAAATTTGTGCCGTTAAAGCTATAAATAAAGCTATTGAAACGCGGCCTCTTTTGCCCGCACCAGCGCGACAACTGTATCGTTATAGGGCGTTGCAATGCCAAGCTCTTTTCCAAGCACCGGCACCATCCCGTTAATCGCATCAATTTCTGATTTTTTGCCGGCAAAATGATCTAAACGCATGGATGGGTTGGCGTTTGGCATTAGTTCAGCGAATTTAGTGCCATATGCCACAACATCGTCGAATGAAAAATGGATGCCCTTGGCCATGCCTATTTGGTACGCTTCTGTCAAACAGCCAAGGGCTACCTTGCGGCG
>JAYOVO010000186.1:0-1954 GCA_038151495.1 Alphaproteobacteria bacterium | reverse complement strand
ATTCATCGGGGTGAATCACCAGCATATTTTCACCCTCGTAAAAACAATCAACCGGGCAGACTTCAACACAATCAGTATATTTGCAATTGATGCAGTTATCATTAACGATATAGGTCATGCGCGTTCCGATCTCCTCAATCTAGCCGAAACCATTGATTCGTTTCATGTCATCTGGCGCGAGCTACGCGCCCCCTTTTGTATCGCACAAACCGTTATCCGGCAAGACCGAGGCGGTGACGCGCACGCTGTGCTGCCAAGCCAGATTCAACATCATCGACAAACAATAAACCAGCCAGACGGCGCATCAATTGCGACTCATGGACATCAAGATTCCCATCCGCCAGCACCACCATCCACACCATTTCCAAGATAACCGAACGGTCTGCAGCATCGGTATCATTGCGGATATGCCGTGTCAGGCTGTGAATCTCTATGCGGTCGTCATGCGACGCAACTGATTCATCTAGCATGGCTTCTGCATCATCTGCCGATAGGTCGAGCTGTGTCACAAGCATATGCCGTATGTGCGCATATTCAATTTCGTCAATGTCACCATCTGCCATAGCGGCTTCTACCAAAAGCGCGGCAACCGTGCGGGCAAGTTTGGTTTCATCTTCTGCAATGGCGGTGTTTTGTGACGCAAAGTCTTTCATCCAGGTTGAAATCTGGTTCAGCATGTCAATCCTCAATATCTAATAATCCAGCCTTCAGCCAGTCGGTTTCACGGCGGTGCCGCTTTGTTGGGCGGCCGTCACCGGCCTGCCGGTTTTCAAAAGTGGGTAGAGGTGACGATTTTTTATTTTCTGTTGTCGGCACAATCGGCGCCAAATCATCAAAAAGCAAGGCGGCTTCTTGTGCTGGGCCACGCCGTGACCCCAACGCCTTTATCCGCACAACGCGGATCCGCGTCCCCTGGCTGAACGTCAGCACCTGGCCGCATTTGGCTTGTCTATGAGGCTTTGACATGAGATCGCCATCAAGACGAAAGCGCCCATTTGATATGGCTTTGGATGCCAGCGCCCGGGTCTTGAAAAATCGGGCGTACCAAAGCCATTTATCAAGCCTTAGTCCCGTTTCATTCGCGTCATTGCCCGGCACCAGCATGCCCACCATCATTTTTTGAGCTTTAGCCCGGCCAATACGGCAAATGGGGAATCTGGATTTGGCTTGGCCGCATGTTTGGACGACGCCTTATGCGTGCCGCGAGGCCCCGAAGATGCGGCTTTTGCTTTTGGACGGCGGTTTGACTTGCCCACCCCAGCACGGCTTTCAGCATCACCAGACCGAGGCGCATTGTTTGCTTGGCGCCGGTTCTGCGTCACCCGTGGCTTTTTTTGTTTTTCGAAAATCTGAATGGCTGGCTTGGTGGGGTCTTCAGCGGCCTCTTCGCCCACCACGCGGCACCCCAGGTCAAGCAGCATCAACCCCATGGCCTCTCGCGTTGCCCCAGCCAGCGATAACATGTCTTCGGTAATTTTAAACTGACCCTCACGCGCCGCGGTACGCACCAGCATCGCCACCCGTTCAACCATATCCACCCGCATGACACGTTGACCCAAACGGCGATAGCCAATGGCGAGCCAGTATAAATCGGGGACATCCGCGATGGCATCTATAGCGACCCGGCCAGCTGGTGGCGGCGCGCCGTCAAAAAATGCTTCTTCATGAAGCGACCATAAAAGACCGCGCAAACTAATTTGTGCTGGTTTGAGCATTTCAGGCATATACACCGTTTCAACGCCAAAGCGCAGACCTAAACGCGCCAAAATCGGTTTGTCTGATTCATGCATGTTGCGGGCGAGGTGGGCAACGTCAAATGTCGGCACTGAACCTAGACGTTCAAACACAATATAGGCAATACCTTTGGCCGCACCGGATAAGCTGGCTGGCACAACAGGCTGGTCCATCGTGACTGCCGCTGTTTCAGCTACCGTCTCGCCATCGCCCTCGCTTG
>JAYOVO010000185.1:0-1981 GCA_038151495.1 Alphaproteobacteria bacterium | reverse complement strand
AAAGACCCGGCTGTTTTTTGGGATGAAATGCTGATTAATGACCCCTATATGCGCGGATGTACGCAGGACCGGTTGCATAAAACACCGCGGCGCTGGTTGCGGGTGCCACTGGCAGATGAAGATTCAGAAGAAATTGAAACATTATATCTTGAAGGCACCAGTGCCTTTGGCAAGCCGGCCGGGCATCGGTTTCCAACAGCAAGCGGCAAATTGGAATTTTGGACCGCAGCACTTGACCAGACATTAACCGGATTAGGCCTGTCGGCATTGCCAGAATTTTACGCTGATCGCGAACATCTGATCGAACTTCCCTATGTCGAGCGGCGCCAAGATGGCATGGCCGAGGTTGAACGCCCGTTTATTCACGGCAAAGCCATGGTCAAACCGTTTGAAATTATTCAGCCACATGCCGATTCACCGGGCCAGAATTTGCAACGTCAGGGGTTTGATACACATCTGATTACTGGCCGCCCGCCTGCGCCGCATTTCCATTCATGGACACATTACGCATGGCAAGCCCAGGAAATGTGGCCGGATATGTATGTGCAAATGCACCCAGATAAAGCCGCCGAACTTGATATCGCTGATGGGGAACATGTATCGATAGAGACCGCCCATGGTGCGGTGACGGCGCGGGCTTGGCTGTATGCTGGTATGCGGCGTGATACGGTTTTTGTGCCAATCGGTTGGGATTCATCACAACCCTATCACCCATGGAATTCAGTGAATTATCTCACTGATGAAGACCAGCGTGATCCATTGTCTGACCATTCCAACTTAAAAAGCTATTTATGCCGGGTAACGCGGTGATTTGGGGTGGTATGGCGGCAAAAATCTTGCAAAGGAAATAAAGATGCGTGATGGTCAGGGCCTTGCTGTAACCGGTTCGGATGATGCCGCGATTTCAGCCTATAATACAGCCGTCGCCGAATGGTTAGATTACAAAATCACCGCTATGCGCACGCTTAAACACGCCATTGAAATTGATCCTGATTTTTGTATGGCACATTGTTTTCGCGGGTATTTATTTGTCACATTTAATTCAGCCGCGGTCTTGCCAGCCGCCGCCGCGTCGCTGACCAAAGCGGCGGCTTTGGCAGGCACTGCATCGGTGCGCGAACAACGCCATGTCGCGGCATTGCGGCATCTGCTAGAAGGGGCGCCGCATAAAGCTTGTGCCTGTTGGGATGAAATCACCGCTGATCATCCGCACGATATTTTGGCGTTGCGCATGCATCATTATACCTGTTTCTGGAGCGGTTATCGCCAACAGCTTTCGGCCCTGCCAGCGGCGGTCTTGCCAGCATGGGACGATACCGTGCCGCATTATGGCAATCTTCTTGGGATGGTGGCATTTGGGCTGGAAGAGCTGGGGCTATATGATCAGGCCGAACGCTATGGCCGTGACGCGGCTGATCAAAACCCAGATGATTTATGGGCGGTGCATGCCGTAGCCCATGTCATGGAAATGCAACAACGCGCCGCAGATGGCATCAAATGGCTGGATTACAGCCTTGATCATTTTCGTGATTTCAACCCGTTTCGAGGGCATATATGGTGGCATAAAGGTTTGTTTTTGATCGAGTCAAGGTCGCTGGACGCCGCTTTATCGCTGTATGATCATGCCATTCACGATACCCAGTCTGAATTTTTTCTGGATGTGCAAAATTCGGTGTCGTTTCTGGCGCGGCTGGAATTATGCGGCGTTGATGTTGGTGATCGCTGGCAGGCACTTGCTGATATTGCGGCTGGCAACAGCGATGGACACAGCCTTGTCTTTACCGACCTGCATCACATCATTGCCTTGTGTAGGGGGCAAAAATTTGATGACGCCGCAGCGCATATTGCATCCATGCAAAATTTTGCTACGACACAAACATCGCATACCGCGGCGGTGATCAAAAAGGTTGGCGTGCCAATCGGGCAGAGTCTTTTGGCATATGAACAAGGCGATTATGATACCGCGCTGGATTTGATGATG
>JAYOVO010000184.1:0-1988 GCA_038151495.1 Alphaproteobacteria bacterium | reverse complement strand
GGTATAGCCAGATAAAGAACGCGGACGGTGACTGGTACAACGTTCCGGGGAGTGCGCCGTTTAACGAGAGGTTTCACCTTTTATTGAACGTCGCGGTCGGCGGAAACTGGCCGGGGGAGCCCGACGAGACCACAAAGTTTCCAGTTCAGATGGAGGTCGACTACGTGAGGGTTTACAGCTGTCCAAAGGCATCGGCTTCTCTACGCACCTGTGCGTCCAAAAACAGGCGCGCCAAGCGTAACTTCGGAAACCAGCCGCCGCAGATCGTGAACATCGAGTTTGATCCGGACTTCATCAAGGCTGACACCGTCGTGGTTTATGGTGACGCGTCGGTACCGCCATTCATGACAGGTACTTATGTGTCGAACGGCAAGATTGAGATAACGGAGGTCGAAGAGCAGGGCCGTGGGACCGTCGCGCAGATCAGCTTTAACACGAACCAGGGGGTTGCCTACTGGCAGGGTCCCGAGGGGTTCAATTTCTCCGATTTTTCGAGCATCGAGTTTGACCTGATGCGCGTAGCCGATCCCAGAGCTTCAGGTGGGCTAATGATGAAGATGGACTGTTTTTATCCATGTGGTACAGGAAACGTTCCACTCGATCTTCCCCCGGTTGGAGAGTGGAAAAACTACAAATTTTCGCTCAGAGATCTTATGAAACACCCGGGTTCGTCGCTGGACCTCACCAATGTCAATACACCGCTAGTTATCTTTCCTGATTGGGATAATCAGCAAGGTGTGGTCTTACGTATCGATAACGTGAAGTTTTTGAGGTGAGATTAGGCCAAATTCGGGTCGTTTTCTGGAATGGATATTGACGTGTGAGAGACGGAGTTCGATTTTTGAAATGGAAGCATTAATAGATACTCGTAGAGAGAACATTCCGCTTGACGAAGATGTTGTGACGGTCCAAACAGTTGCGAGGGCCGCAGGAGTTTCTGCTAGCACTGTTTCGAGGATTCTAAATGGCACCGCGAAAGTCAGTGAGACCAAAAGGATCGCGGTAGAACAAGCGATCCGAGATCTTGGTTTTCGTCCGAATCCGGTAGCTAGAAGCCTCGCCGGCGGTCGGACAATGAGCATAGGTGTCTTAACCCAGTACATTGACAGCCCTCTTTATGGAGCTGCCATCCGAGGTGTCGAAGAGATCCTCATAAACCAGGGGTATGACCCTATAGTAACGAGTGGCCTTTGGGATGGTGATCGAGAGTTTAGACGGATCAATAGCCTTCTCGAGAGGAAAGTGGATGGATTAATTATTATCACGAGTCGTCTAGCAGACAGTGATTTGATCAAGATTGCCGGCCGTGTTCCGATCGTAGTTACCGGTCGACAACTTCAAAGTGAGAACGTCAGTAGTATTAACTTTGACAATTGCTTAGCGGGACAGCTGGCCGCTCAGCACTTATTAAATCTGGGCCACAGAGATCTAGCCATCATTATCGGGCCACCTGACCATAAAGATAGCGACGAACGTTATGACGGTATTGTAGCGGCTTGCATGGACAAAGGTATCGAACTTGACCAACAGTCGGTCGTTTGTGGTGATTACCATGAACAAGGTGGCCATAGGGCGACGCGATCATTGTTAGCAAATGGAGTTTCATTTTCGGCGATAGTCGCTCTTAATGACCAAATGGCTTTCGGGTCGATGCTAGCTCTTCGGCAAGCGGGGCTGAGGGTTCCTGAAGATGTCTCTATTGTCGCTATTGATGATGTGCCGCACTCTTCTTACACGTCGCCCCCACTTACAACTGTCGCTCAACCAGTTTACGAGATGGGTCAAATGGCTGGTTCGATGATCTTAGAATCGATTCGGGAGGGGACGACCTATAGTCGTTCTCAATCGATCGCGCCGTCTTTGATCAGTCGAGAGTCTACCCGTCTTCTCATTCGTCGTTAGCTAGAAGGCTTTGCCCGAATTAGTAAAGCTCTGAAATACGATCCGAGTTTCGATTCAATACAACCGTTCGTGTTATCTTTTGAGTA
>JAYOVO010000183.1:0-2040 GCA_038151495.1 Alphaproteobacteria bacterium | reverse complement strand
GGCCCTTTTCGATACGCATCACACCAAGCGCCTCGGTGCCATAAGCGCATCCGCCAAATTCCTCACCTGCCGCAACCAAGGCCCTGATCATGGCGTCACCATAACGTGTCGGTACGGCAATTTCATACGCCAGTTCGCCAGAAAACGAGATACGGAACAAACGCGCACGCACCCCACCACAAACAGTGATGGCCCCACAGGCCATAAATGGAAAGGCCTCGTTCGATATATCAAATTCAGCATCGACAATTTTACGCAACAGGTTGCGTGCATTCGGCCCGGCTACCGCATATTGCGCCCATGATTCGGTTGTCGAAATCAGTTGCACATCCATGTCAGGCCATAATACCTGTCGGGCAAATTCCATATGGCGATACACACCAACCGCATTTGCCGTTGTTGTTGTGACAACGATATGGTCTTCGGCAAGGCGCGCCGCGGTACCATCATCCATAGCGATACCATCTTCACGCAACATCAGACCATAGCGGGTTTTACCAACATCGAGCTTGGCAAAACCGTTGCAGTAGATTTTATTCAAAAATGCCGCGGCATCAGCCCCTTGGACATCAATTTTGCCAAGTGTTGTGACATCACAGACACCAACCGACGCGCGGGTTGTTTCAACTTCACGATCAACCGACTGTCGCCAATGCGTTTCGCCAGCCCGCGGAAACCATTGCGCCCGGTACCACATGCCAACCTCGACAAATACCGCGCCTTGTTCTTCTGCCCATTTATGGCTTGGCGTCTTGCGTATCGGCCGGAAATCCATATCACGCGAACGCCCCGCCAATACCCCGATAGCCATCGGGGTATAAGGCGGACGGTAAATTGTCGTGCCGGTTTCAGGGATAGACTGGCCAGCTGTATGCGCCATAATCGCTAACCCCAAAACATTCGATGTTTTGCCCTGATCTGTGGCCATTCCCAATGTGGTATAGCGTTTAAGATGTTCGACCGAGCGGAAATTTTCTTGATGCGCCAGCTTGATATCTTTGACCGTCACATCATTTTGCTGGTCAACCCAGCCACGCTCTGTCCCTGTCACATACCAGAATGGTGTGACTGATGCCGACTCATCTGATGTCTTTGGCACCGTCAGCGATTTTGGCTTGCGGCCACAATCTTTGGCGATCTTCATTGCTGTTGTCACCGCATCCTGCATCGCGGCGGCGGTTGTCATTTTGCCATTGGCAGCCCCGGCGACATAAAGCGCTTTTGGCAGGTCAGAAGATGGCACAAATGCAGACAGCGCGGCATCCCATTCTGGGCGCCCACGTTGATGGCAGGTTAGATGAATATTCGGGTTCCAGCCACCTGACACCCCAAGCGCGCTCACCTGAATTTGGCGCAGGCCTTGCGGGGTCTTCACATCAATCGAATTAATCCCAAGCCGACCATGCGTATTCACCACTTCAGATGCCGCCAACACCTCAAAACTATCGCTTTTTGGCGCCTCTGGTCGGCTATCAATAACCGCGGCAATTTCAACGCCAAGCTGATGCAGATCATGCGCCGTGCGGTGCGCATCATCATTATTCGCAAAGATGGCAATGCGATCACCAACAGCAGTTGCCCAGCGATTGGCATAGGCCCGCATCGCCCCAGCTAGCATAATCCCTGGCCGGTCGTTATTTTCAAACGCAATCGAACGTTCTGTCGCCCCCGCACATAACAAGGCAGATTGGCTATAGACCCGCCATAAACGCTGTCGGGGCTGGCCGTCAGCTGGCACTTTCATATGGTCAGCAACACGTTCGACCATCCCGTAAATGCCATGATCAAACGCCCCAATGACGGTGGTTCTTGTCATGATTTTTACATTAGGCAGACTTGCCAATTCTTCATATGTTGATGCGGCAAATTCAGACCCAGCCTGATCATCAATGCTGAACCTCTCCTGATTAAGCCGGCCGCCAATCAGAAAATCCTCATCCGCCAAAATAACATCTAGACCCGCCCGGCCTGCCACCAGCGCCGCCACCAAACCAGCTGGCCCGCCGCCAACGACCAACAGATCGCAATGCAAAAACCCTT
>JAYOVO010000182.1:0-2069 GCA_038151495.1 Alphaproteobacteria bacterium | reverse complement strand
GCGGGTAGAATCCATACCGCATATGGGCCCGCCGCATATTGGCAGATACATGCCGTACCGCGCGCGGCCCCAAATGCTGATCACGTTCAGTGGTGCCATTACCAGTTGAATGCGGCACCCCAACAAGTGCGATATCAAGATCGGCCGGATTGTCAGCAATCGCCGCCCGAAATAATGACGGAATACCCCACCAATATAAATTATCCATCATCGACCGGGCGGCCGCATCACCAGCTTGATCAGAATGATCCGACATATTTTATGTCTCCTTTATGGCTGTATCGACTATGACATCAAAACATCAGCATGATTTATCTTTGACGCGCCATCATTCAATGGTTTTGGCGCGCTCACGCAGCACTGTTTTCTGAATTTTGCCCGTTTGTGTTTTTGGCAAATCGCTGAACACAAAATGGCTTGGCAATTTAAACCCTGCCAGCCGCGTCCGGCACCAATCACGAAGCTGATCAGCATCAAAATTGTCACACCCCGGCTTGAGGGTGATAAAGGCACAAGGCGTTTCCCCCCATTTTTCATCAGGGCGTGCCACCACCGCGGCTTCCATAATGTCACTATGTTGATAGAGGGTCTCTTCAATTTCCAAACTGGAAATATTTTCACCGCCAGAAATAATGATGTCCTTTGACCGGTCTTTGACCTCGGCATAGCCATCTGGATGCATAACAGCCAGATCGCCGGTATGAAACCACCCCCCGGCCGATGCCGCGGCTGTGGCTTCAGCGTTTTTGAAATAGCCCTTCATCACGGTGTTGCCGCGCAACATAATTTCGCCGATTGTTTTACCATCTGCTGGGACTGGTTGCATTGTCACCGGATCGACAATCTGGAACGCACCTGCCAGAATATGCGGCACCCCTTGGCGTGCCATTTTCTGCGCCCGGCCAGCCAAGGACATATCGACCCAGTCATTTTGCATTTCACAAATCAACGACGGCCCATAGGATTCAGTCAGCCCATATAGATGCGTGACCTCAAATCCCATTTGTTCCATATCGTCAATCACCTTGCTTGGCGGCGCCGCCCCGCCTGTCGCGATCTGCACGGGTTGTGACAATGCCGGCTTTATGTCTACTGGGGCATGAATCAGCATTGACAACACCACCGGGGCCGCCGCCATATGGGTGACAGACTCTGATGCCAGCAGGTGAAAAATTTTCGCTGGATCAATGCTACGCAAACAAATATGCGTGCCACCAACCGCGGTGACTGCCCATGGATGAGTCCAGCCATTGCAATGGAATAGCGGTAATGTCCATAAATACACGCTACGCGATTGCAACCCCATGGCCATTACATTGCCGATTGCATTCAATGCCGCACCACGATGTGAATAAACCACGCCTTTTGGATTGCCGGTTGTGCCAGATGTATAGCTTAATGACAGCGGGTGGGTTTCATCCTGCAAATCAAATAGGGCGTCATCAGCATTGCCCGTGGCCAAAAATCCCTCATAATCCAGCCGCCCCAGCAACCGTCCAGAACGACAATTTGCATCATCGATTGCCACCAGCGTTATATCGCGATCAATCAACGCCAACGCCGCTTCAACAACATCACTATATTCACGATCAACAAATAACAGCCGCGCCTCGCCGTGATCTAAAATGCTGGCAATTAATTTGGCATCAAGCCGCGTGTTGATTGTGTTCAACACCGCACCTGTCATCGGCACCGCAAAATGCAACTCGATCATTTCAGGTATATTCGGGCATATCACCGAGACCGTATGGCCGGGGGCAATACCAGATCGTTGCAGCGCCGATGCCAGTCGACGACAGCGCTGATAAACTGTCCGGTAATCAAGCCGCCGGTCTTCATAAATAATCGCGGTCTTATCGCCAAACACATGGGCCGCGCGCGTCAAAAAATCTATTGGTGATAGTGGCGCGGTATCTGCACCCTGCATATCAAGTGATGCAAAAGCAGTGTTTTTGATCGAAAAAGATGTGGTCATAGTGTCCTTCCTCGCATCTGGCCTATGCATATATTTCTGCCGCTTTAATCGTTGCCAACGCCCCATCCCCAAAAGGCTTGACCTTGATTTTGCA
>JAYOVO010000181.1:0-2072 GCA_038151495.1 Alphaproteobacteria bacterium | reverse complement strand
GGTTTGAACAGCCAAGCGCTGGCCGGATTGAAATTGACGGCCAGAATATGGCTGGCGTTGCACCAGCAGACCGGCCGGTCAATATCATGTTCCAGAATTATGCGCTGTTCCCGCATATGAGTGTTGCTGGTAATATTGGCTATGGTTTGCGGCGTGCTGGCATGCGCGGGGCGGCGCTTGGCGAGCGTATTGATGCCTTGCTGAAACTGGTCCGTCTGTCTGGTTATGGTGGCCGCAAACCGCATCAGCTTTCGGGTGGTCAACGCCAGCGTGTGGCACTAGCACGGGCCTTGGCACGTCAGCCAAAATTATTATTGTTGGACGAACCTTTGGCGGCGCTGGATAAAAAACTGCGCGAAGATACGCAATTTGAACTCGTCGATATTCAGGAAAAGCTTGGCACCACGTTTATGGTGGTGACACATGATCAGGAAGAAGCGATGACCCTCGCTGGCCGGATTGGCATTATGGACCAAGGCCAGTTGGTGCAGGTTGATACCCCGCGTACCCTGTATGAATCGCCGAAAAATGTCTTTGTTGCAGATTTTCTGGGGATGATCAGTTTTGTTGAAGGGCGCGTCACCAAGGTCAGCAAAACCGGGCTGGTGATCGACAGCCAGCCCCCGATCACCGCGGCGATTGACCAACAGCGCGGCCCGGCCAGCCAGCCCAAATCAGGCGATCAGGTCACATTGGCAATTCGCCCAGAAAAAATCAGCCTGTCAGCCACCGCTACCGGGGCCGTGAATGAAATCCCAGTTGTTGTTGAGGATCTGGCATATTTGGGCGTGGCGTCAAATTACCGGGTGAAAACGGCACAAGGGCAAATGTTCAAATTGCAACAACAACAAAGCCGTCGTGCTGACAAGCCGCTGGAATGGGGTGATGCCGGGTTTATCCAGTTTGACCCAGCTGATGTGATTGTGCTGTCATGACGATGTTAAGGGCGTAAGATCATGCCGCAAAGTGGTTCAGTGCTGCACAGGGTGACCGGCGCCACCGGGCGGCGACTGGTGGTGGCCATACCGCTTGTTTGGCTGGCGATATTTTTCTTGCTACCGCTTCTTGAAACATTGCAGGTATCTTTTACCACGGCCCAGCGTTCAATCCCGCCCTATGCGCCATTGTGGGGATTTGATGAAACTGGCTTCTTTACCAATTTTACGCTGGATAATTATGGTCTGATTGCGACCTATTGGCAGGATTATATCGGCCCGGCTGGCAACAGCATAAAGCTGGCATTTTTTTCGACGATTGTGTGTTTGTTATTTGCCTATCCGATGGCGTGGTGGATCGCCCGGAGTAACGCCAAATGGCGGGCGGTCTTGCTGGTGATGGTGATGTTGCCATTCTGGACATCAAGCCTGTTGCGGATTTATGCGCTGATTGGGTTGTTAAACCCGAACGGCTTTATCAATAGCATGCTGATCTGGATGGGGTTGATCGATGCCCCCTTGCGGATGATGCAAACCGATTTTTCCATCTATATGGGGATGGTGCTGACTTATCTGCCGTTGATGATTTTGCCGCTCTATGCGGTGATGGTGCGGCTTGATGATGATGTGATAGAAGCGGCCACTGATTTGGGGGCATCATCTGTTGGGGTTTGGTGGACGGTTATTTTGCCGCTTACATTGCCGGGGGTCATTGCCGGCAGTCTTTTGGTGTTCATCCCCGCGGTTGGAGAATTTGTTATTCCCGCATTGCTAGGTGGGCCGGATCAATTGATGATGGGCAAGGTGTTGTGGACTGAATTTTTCCGCAACCGGGATTGGCCGGTGGCGGCGGCCATTGCCATGTTACTGCTGGCCATTCTAACAGTGCCGATTATTTATGCCCGATATCAAGATGGGCGTGATGACCACACAACAAATTCACAAGCAGGTACGCCATGACTGGACGGATCAGCCTGCCGGTCATGTGTCTCGGCATTTTGGGATTTGGCATTTTATATGTGCCAATGGCGGTGATGATTGTGTTCAGCTTCAACGCTGGCAAGCTGGTGTCGGTATGGTCTGGCTTTTCGGCAAAATGGTATGCAAGCCTGCTCACGAATGAACAATTGCTGAACG
>JAYOVO010000180.1:1489-2106 GCA_038151495.1 Alphaproteobacteria bacterium | reverse complement strand
GCCAAAGATGGCTTGGAATGCGACCAGGGACAATCCAGCCCCTGCCACATCGGCCGCCACATCCGCCAAGTCGAAAAACCGATCGGGCATCCACGCACCTTGCGAGACTTCAAGGACCGTGCCGAAAATGGCCGCCCCTCCAACCATGACAAGTTCAAAACGCGACCCCTTCTGAAACAGGCGTTGCTTGGCCAACGCCACAGACATGGCCAGGCCCCAAGTCGCAAACGCCAGAAAGTGGAGCACCTTGTCCATGTGCCAGGTCGCCCACCAAGAATCCACGTCGACATCTTGGCCAGGAAGGGCGTGCATGCACAACGCGCCTGCGGTGACAAGGGCGGGGCCCCACCACACACGTGCGCCGACGTTTTGGGTCACCCCAGAGGCCATGCGCCAGACAGGGTCAGCCGATGACGGCCTTGTACGCCTCGCCGTCGAGCAATCCGTCGACGTCTGCAGGGTTGCTCACCTTCACTTTGATGAGCCAGCCCTCTCCGTAAGGGTCGTTGTTGACCAAGGCAGGGTCGTCTTCCACGGCCTCGTTGAATTCCACGATTTCTCCCGCCACTGGCAAGAACAAGTCGCTCACGGTTTTCACCGCTTCAACGGTTCCAAAC
>JAYOVO010000180.1:0-1479 GCA_038151495.1 Alphaproteobacteria bacterium | reverse complement strand
GCGTCGTCACCCACTCGTCGAAAAACGTCTTCACGTCCGCGTCCAACGTCTCGTCCACCGTCTCCACTTCCACAAAGACAATGTCGCCCAACTCTCCTTGGGCAAAATCTGTGATGCCCACCACGGCGACATCACCTTCAAGGCGCACCCACTCGTGCTCCTTGGTGTACTTGAGGTTGTCTGGAATGTTCATGCGGCGAAGGTACAGCCGCCACCCTGATTTTGTTCACCCCGCGGGGCGTCCAAATCACTGGGTCAAGTTGAAGCGCAAGGCCAAGCCAGAGCTGATGTTCGTGGTCGCAAACGACGTCGACACTTTGGGCTTGTTGATCTGCTGGTCGTAGAACATCCGCAGGGTCATCTTGTCGCTCACCTCGAGGTCGCCGCTCAGTTTGATGGAGACGAGTCGTTGGCCGGCCGTGACTTGGTTCTGCTGCTCCACCATCTTGCGAATCACGGTGCTGTTCTCCCGGATGTTGATGTCCGCACGGACCAAGAGGTCGGTCTTCTTCAGCATCTTGATGGGCAGCTTGCCGTACGTCTTGAGGAACGGGTTGGGCACGTCGTCGAACTTGTAACCAAAGCCGATGACGACGCCCTTGGTTTTGGTCTCCGTGATTTGGTAGTTGCTCAATCCCACATTCACGTTCCGGTCCCGCGTGATCTCCAACTTCAACTGCGGCTCGTTCTTGTTGGCCGTCTTGATGCTCACGTCCACCCCAACAAGCGGAGACAACTGCTCCGAAATGGTCACCGTGTTGAATTGGCGCTGCGCGATGTAATCCTGAAACTCCCCCTGGTCCGTCGCCACCGGACGCCCTGCCTCGTCGCCTTCGTAGCTCAAATTCGTCGTGTAAGAGGACGACATGGTGCTCCGGTAAGTGTGGTTCAAGTTGAAGCGCTTGAACTTCTTCTTGAGCGTCGGATTCTTGGACAGGCCGTCGTAGCTGACGCGCCAGTTGGGGCGAACCGGGGCCTGGAACACATCCAGCGGGACGTCTTCGGCCCCCATGCCCAGGTAGGCGGCCATGAAGGACGGGATGACCACGTTTTGGCTGATAGGACCAAAACCTGGCGCGTACTCCTGGCCGTCGATGTCTACCAACTCGTCGTTGTAGTTGAGCTCGTTTTGGCGGGCACTGACAGCGCTCCGACCCGCCAAGAACGCCTCCCACACCGAGTTCGTGTACGTGCTGTCGTCGTCCACGAACGCCGTCGGCCAAGTCAGCACGGTCGCCGTGAAGGTCCCGGTTTCTTGGGCCGATTCATTCACGGAATCCTGCATGTCGTAGTCGTACCTGAAGAAGCTCTGGTGGTTGCGGCTGATGGTGCGGTTGGCCGTCAATTCCATTTTGAAGTCCCGGATCGGCTCCAGCGTCGCGCGTGCGTTGAACGTCTCGCTGTACGATTCCGTGTATTGGTTGTTCAAGTTGGGCTGCTGCACGAGCCATCCGTTGGACGCCGCCTCGTACGCGTAGG
>JAYOVO010000179.1:0-2114 GCA_038151495.1 Alphaproteobacteria bacterium | reverse complement strand
GGTCTGACCGGCATCTTGGGTGCTGTGGCTTGGGCGTTCTGCTTTGCCAATTCTGGCTTGTTCTTCCCACTGGTGCTTGGCGTCTGGTGGAAACGGGCAAACCGGGCGGGTGCCGTTGCCGGCATGATCGGTGGCTTTGGTGCAGGTGCGTGGTATCTGTACATGGTTCAGTTCGGTGGCATGACACCATGGCTTGGGCTTGATGGTCTGCGCTTTGGTATGATTGGTATGCCAGTCAGCTTGATCCTGATGATTGTCGTCTCATTGGCGACTGAGGAGCCTGATGCCGAAACACAGAAAATGGTTGATGAAATTCGTATTCCAAAAGGCAAGGCTGTATTGGACGCGTAATATCAATCAACTCTTTTGAAGATAAAGAGACAAAAACCATTAAAAGAACGGGGTAGGGGCTTTTTCCTGCCCCGTTTTTTTTGCTAATATCTGCCTGCTACCCACCATGATGCGTGTGCTGGCAGGGCATTAGAAAGATTTAGATGATGAATGAATTTCCATTGGTTGTGATATTGCTTGATTATGTCCTTGGCGCCGCCATGTGGACCTTGATTGGTCGGTTTGGCATGTCAATTTTCGTGTCAGAGCATTCAGATTTCTTCTTTATGAGAGCCTTTGTCAAATTCACCGATCCAATGATAAAGGCGATGGCAAAATTGACCCCGCCTTTCCTGATCGACCGGTTGAAGCCGCTCTATGTGGCGTGGTTTTTGTTTATGATTAGATTTTATGTAATGCCGTTGATTTTGGGGTATGACGTGATGGGCATGCTGTCCTTTCCGCTTGAGTCAGACGCCGCTTTGATCATTTATGATTTGGGGAAAATATTCAGATAAGGGATATTATATAGGTCGAATATAAGGGTCGACGTTAAGACAAAGGTTGGGGGACCGAATAATGCAGGACTATGCGTCACTTTATGCGCAATCTGTTGATGATGTGGAATCATTCTGGCTAGATGCCGCACAACATATTTCTTGGGATACGCCGCCGGAAACCGGCCTTGATCGCAGTGAAGCGCCATTTTACCGCTGGTTTCCTGATGGCCGCCTGAACACATGTTTTAATGCTGTTGACCGTCATGTTCTGGCCGGGCGTGGTGATCAAAATGCGATCATTTATGATTCGCCGATTACTGGCGCAAAAAGCAAGATGACTTTTGCTGAACTCCAGCAAAAGACTGCAAAATTTGCTGGCATGCTGTCACGGCTTGGTGTGGCAACGGGTGACCGGGTGATCATTTATATGCCGATGATCCCAGAAGCCATTGTCGCCATGCTGGGGTGTGCGCGGCTTGGCGCGGTGCATTCGGTGGTGTTTGGCGGTTTCGCCGCCGCTGAGCTGGCGAAACGGGTTGATGATGCCACGCCAAAGGTGATTATCAGCGCCTCATGTGGGCACGAGCCTGGCCGTGTGGTGGAATATAAACCTTTGCTTGATGCGGCGATTGATCTGGCAACACATAAACCAAGCCATTGCGTTATTGTGCAGCGCGATGCGGTGCAGGCCACGCTTGTTGACGGGCGCGATATCGAATGGCATGCGGCGCATGAAGGCGCTGTTGAATTGGCCCCGATTTCGGTTCATGCGACTGACCCGCTTTATATCCTTTATACATCTGGCACGACTGGCCAGCCAAAAGGCGTGGTGCGCGACAATGGGGGGCATGCGGTGGCGCTGAATTGGTCGATGCGGCATATTTATGATGTGTCGCCGGGCGATGTCTATTGGGCGGCATCTGACATTGGCTGGGTAGTTGGGCATTCATACATTACCTACGCCCCACTCATTTATGGATGCACCAGCATTTTGTTTGAGGGCAAGCCGATTGGCACGCCTGATGCCGGGGTATTTTGGCGGGTGATTGCTGAACATCAGGTAAAGGTGTTATTTACCGCGCCGACAGCGTTTCGCGCCATTAAACGCGCCGATCCCGATGGTAAATTTCTGCAACAACATGATACTTCATGCCTGAAATATCTGTTTCTGGCTGGTGAACGGGCTGATCCTGATACCATTAGCTGGGCCGAACGTCAGCTTGGCGTGCCGGTGATTGATCATTGGTGGCAAACCGAAACAGGCTGGTCGATTTGTGCCAATCC
>JAYOVO010000178.1:0-2115 GCA_038151495.1 Alphaproteobacteria bacterium | reverse complement strand
GGCCAACCGAAAACCGCAACCGGGTGGTCTGGTTAGCGCATCATGACAAGCCGGGACTGGATTTTCTGGCCCTGTCTTGCCAGCATTGTGACCGTCCAGCTTGTGTCAGGTCATGTCCAGTCAATCCAAAAGCCATAACAAAACATCCTGAAACTGGTGTTGTTGAGATCAATGAGGCGTTATGCACTGGCTGCGGTGAATGTGTGGTGGCCTGTCCCTATGGGGCGATGGGCTATGATCAGATTGATCATCATGCGGTGAAATGTGATCTATGTAGCGCGCGGCGTGCGGATGGGTTGCGCCCGGCCTGTGCAACAGCCTGTCCCGGTGGGGCGATCAGCTTTGGCGAGCGTCAGGCGCATCTGCGGCACATAGAGGAAGATGGGCGCACCGCCATCGACCATGACGCATTCCTGCTTGGCCCGTCTAATATCTTTTTGCAGCGGCAAACAAACTGGGTTGATGATGTCATGGCTGGTGACACCATCAATCTGATGGATTTTACCGCAACAGACCGCCAGCGCCCGGCGGTTGTTGATGATCCAACGCGCAAAGAAACGTTGCTCAGCGATGCCACCGCTTATCCCTATCGTAGCAAGCGCGAGGATCGCCAGCCTGACCGCGTTGTTGCAGGGGGGTGCAATATCTGTTTCAACTGTTGCCCGGTGCATTACCATATCAAGGATGACAAGCTTGTGCGCGTCACCGGCAATGAAGATGACCCGTTATGGCGCGGGAAAATCTGTCCAAAATCACAATTTTTATTGCAACTTCATAACAGTCCAGAACGGCTCACGACCCCGCTTAAACGTGTGGGGGAACGCGGCGAAGGCAAATTTGAACCGATAAGCTGGGACCAAGCACTTGACGAGATTGCCGCTAAATTGCAGGGCGTCAAGGATGAATTTGGACCAGAATCATTGGCAATATTTGCCGGTACACGCACGGGCACCTTGACCAGACGCGGATATATTCGCCTGTTTACACAATTATGGGGTACGCCGAATTTTGGCGATACCGAAGCGTTTTGTTCAGAAGCCAAGCGGGTGTCTTTTCAAGCAACCTTGGGGGCTGGCGGCAGTGGCAACAGCTATACCGAAGGTGATCTTGGTCGTGCGGCGCTCTATGTTTATTTTGGTGATAATCAGGCAGAAACCCGCCCGGTGCATTTTGGCATGATCAATAATTGGCGGCTGAAGAATAACGCCAAAATGGTGGTAATTGATCCGCGGATGACGGTCACCGCGACCAAAGCCAATCAATGGCTGGCGATCCGCCCGGGTACCGATCTGGCTTTGGCACTGGCGCTTGCCTATCATATTCTTGCGCATGATTTGCATGACCAGCGGTTTTGTGAAAATTGGATTGCTGGCTGGCAAGAATGGCGTGATTTTCTGTTTGAGAAAAATTACTCGCCGGACTGGGCCGCTTCTATTGTCGGGATTGAGGCACATGCGATCCGGACACTTGCCGAGGAAATTGCCGCGGCTGATGGATGCGTGCTATTTGCCTCACGCGGCGTTAATCAGCACAGCAATGGTGGCCAAACCAACCGTGCCTTGATGTTTGTCGCGGCAATTACTGGTAATATCGGGCGAAAGGGCGGTGCCTTTTTCAATCTAAGCATGCCCGTTCCGATTGCCGCTGATGCCCCTGACGCGCGCAAAACCTATCCAAAAAAGCCAATGATCGGGTCAAATTCGGTCAGCTGGCTAAATGCCATTGAACACCACGACCCCTATCCACTAAGGGCCGTGATTACGTCAAATAACCCAATGATGGCATGGCCCAATCAAGACCGTGTTCGGGCCGCATTTAAACAGCTTGATTTGATGGTGCATATCGATCTGTTTATGAATGAAACAAGCCATTTTGCTGATTATGTATTGCCAGCCGCAACCGGCATCGAAAAAGGCGAAATCAGCCGGGCAGCCGAAGACCGGCGTATTGTCTGGATTGATAAATCACTGCCGCCGCCCGGCGATGCCAAACCGGATGATTGGTTCTGGATCGAGCTTGGCAAAAGATTTGGCTATGATGACGTGTTGAAAGACAGCTACAAAGACCCGGCTGTTTTTTGGGATGAAATGCTGATTAATGACCCCTATATGCGCG
>JAYOVO010000177.1:0-2118 GCA_038151495.1 Alphaproteobacteria bacterium | reverse complement strand
AGGGTGTTTTGTTCATGTTGATACATGGCTGGATCGATATAACAGGCATTTGGCAAGCCGTTGGCTGTTTCAATGGGGGCTTGTACATTGGCAAGATCAAGCATTTATGCTCTCCTGATTTTGCAACGTTCTGGACAGTGTGGCGTATGCAGCCTGAACAGAACATAAAAAGTCACTGTTCTGTGGATGATGGGTGGTCAGATGACGATTTGTCTATCTTGACTGCGGCGTTTTACGTCGTGTCTGAACTATGGGGGCATGCTATGCCCGGTCTTGCCCTGACGGATCAATTTATCGAATGAAAAGATCATGACCCAATCATCAGAAAAACTGGCAACACGGCCAACAAAGATCCATCAAAATTTGGATGACCGTTTTTACCGCGCCGTCAGTGCCGCGTCATTTCCGGCGCATAAGCTTCGTTACCGCAATGACGCCGCCGCCGAATCAATTGGCCTTAATCACCTAGATGGGGCTGAATGGGTGTCTCATTTTGGCAGATTCGCACCATTTGCTGGCAGTTTTGAGACACCGCTGGCGCTTTGCTATCATGGTCATCAATTTGGTCATTACAATCCCGATCTTGGCGATGGCCGCGGGTTTTTATTTGCCCAATTTTATGATGATGCTGGCCGGCTGATGGATTTAGGCACCAAAGGCAGCGGCACCACACCATTTTCGCGGTCAGGTGACGGGCGGTTGACGCTGAAAGGGGCGGTGCGGGAAATTTTGGCAACTGAAATGCTTGAAGCGCTTGGCGTTCAGACTTCCAAAACATTTTCCGTGATCGAAACCGGCGAGTCTTTGCACCGTCAAGATGAACCGTCACCAACCCGGTCAGCGGTGCTTGTCCGCCTGTCCCATAGCCATATTAGAATTGGCAGTTTTCAGCGGCTTTTTTATCATGATGATACCGATGGAATAGACATGTTGGCGCGCCATGTCGCCCGCCATTATTATGCAGATGCCAACAGCGGCGCGGTGGTGAATGCCGATGCCGAAACCGCAGATTTGCTGGTTGATTTGTTGCAGGCCATTGCAGGGCGAATAGCCATAACAGCTGGCAATTGGATGGCGGCCGGATTTGTGCATGGCGTTCTCAATACAGATAATTTTAATGTGACCGGCGAGAGCTTTGATTATGGGCCATGGCGGTTTCTGCCAAAATTTGACCCCGGATTGACCGCGGCTTATTTCGACCAGACAGGTCGTTACGCCTATGGCAGACAGCCAGATGCCGCCATGTGGGCGGTGTGCCGTCTAGCCGATTGTTTTGTCAAGCTGGTGCCAAAGTCCACATTGGAAGATTGTCTGCATGGATTTTATGCCACATTAGAATCGGCGTTGGCAAAGGCAGTTCAACGACGACTCGGCATTGCCTTTGACACCACAGATGACGAACGCGATGCCATGCTGGCCCGCCAGTTCTTTACCGCGGCCAAAGCTTCTGATCACGGGTTTGACCAAATTTTTCATGATTTATATGGCGGCGTGCCACGTTGCGCGGGCTATGATGACGATGTGTGGGTTCCGCTTCTTGACATACTGTCTGGCGCGCACCTGGTCCGGCCAAATGCCCTGCAACATCCGCATTTCAAGCTGACCGAAGCTGTATCTTTGACCATTGATGAAGTGGAAGCGTTGTGGGCGCCCATTGCGGCCGCGGATGATTGGCAACCTTTGGTAGAAAAAATCACCGCCATCCGCACCATGCGTGCGGCCCTAGATGGCGCGGCAATTACCGCGATACCGCAAATAAATGGCGGGGCTTTATCGGCAAACTAACCAGCGACAGAAACTCTTCAAATTTCATCAGCTGGCATGCCGCGATTGATCACTTCACGAAGCACAAAATTGCTCTCCATTCGCATAACATGGGGCAAGGCGGATAGATTGGTGCTGTGAATACGGCCAAAATCATTCACATCACGTGCCGCAACGCGCAAAATATAATCATTGCTGCCAGCGATCAAAAAACATGCCAGCACTTGCGGAATGCGCGAAACGGCGTCCTCAAATTCAGCCATCATTGCCGCAGATTGTCCATGCAAGGTGATATGCATCAAGACCAGCACATCATAGCCCATCTTGGCGGCGTTCACATTGGCATGATAGCCG
>JAYOVO010000176.1:0-2119 GCA_038151495.1 Alphaproteobacteria bacterium | reverse complement strand
GCTGTGACCGCATAGCGGTACCAACGACTGAAATTTTCGAAACATTAGGGTCAGCGACAATTGTTTCAAATTCCAGAGAATCTTGGCTTTTCTTAATGATATCAACTGCTTTTTCTATATCAAGGCGCCCAACAGAAAAGCTTATATCGGTGGTCTTTGTTGTGCTTGACGCTGATTGCACAATCATATCGACATTGACATGGTGATCAGCCAGCTGACCAAAAACAGCGGCGGCAACACCGGGGCGGTCGGGCAAACCAACAATGGTAATTTTGGCCTCGTCCGGGCTGTAGGCGATGCCGCTGATGGTTTCCTGTTCCATGATTGAATCCTCATTCACAACGAAAGTGCCAGGCGCGTCAGTAAAGCTTGATCGTACCTGAAGGTTAACATTATGCCGCATCGCCATCGCCACCGAGCGTGTTTGCAGAACTTTTGCCCCTGATGATGCCATTTCCAGCATTTCTTCAAAGGTGATTCGGTCAAGCTTGCGCGCCTTTGGTGCGATGCGAGGGTCGGTTGTATAGACACCATCGACATCTGTATAAATATCACAGCGATCAGCATTCAACGCCGCCGCCATCGCCACCGCCGAGGTATCAGACCCCCCACGTCCAAGCGTGGTGATGCGGTGATCCGGTCCAATGCCCTGAAAGCCAGCAATTACCGCCACCTGCCCTTGGCTGAGACGCTGATCTATGCTTGCCGCATCAATATCATCGATACGGGCGGCACCATGCACATCATCGGTATGGATTGGCACTTGCCATCCAAGCCATGAGCGCGCATCAACCCCAAGATTTTGCAAGGCAATGGCCAGCAGGCCAACTGTCACCTGTTCACCAGTGGCAACAATCGCGTCATATTCGCGGGCATCATGTACCGCACCAACAGTCGTCGCCCATTCAACCAGCTGGTTGGTCGTGCCCGACATCGCAGACACCACCACCGCCACTTCATGGCCGGCATCAACCTCTGCTTTCACCCGCTGGGCGACATTGCGGATACGATCAAGGTCGGCAACCGAGGTGCCACCAAATTTTTGAACAATTCGTGCCATTTGCTGTATGTTACATCCACTAGGTAAATTCCACGCACTAAATAGCGATAACAACGCGCCGGGGCAAGTTCTATGGTGACGACAGCAGATCAAAGAGAAATTGATAATTTTGCCGCCCTGTCTGATCATTGGTGGGACATGCGCGGGCCAATGGCACCGCTTCATGCCTTCACGCCGATCAGAATCGATTATATTTTGGCCAATATTGAACGGTTTTGGCCGAAAAAAGCGCGTTCGGCCGCCCCGGCATCACGCCCGCTAACTGGTTTACGCATGCTTGATATTGGATGCGGTGGCGGCCTGCTTGCTGAACCAATGGCCCGGCTTGGCGCAACGGTGACCGGCATTGATGTCACCGAGGCGGCAATCATGGCCGCCACCGCGCATGCCAAACAGGGCGGTCTGGATATTGATTACCTTTGCAGCACTGCCGAAGACCTCGCCAGCACTGGCGTAACTTTTGACGTGATTTATGCATCGGAAGTGATTGAGCATGTCGCAGACCGTGGCTTGTTTATCAAGGCGATTGCCAGCATGCTGGATCCAAAGGGCGTGGTCATTGTGACCACAATCAACCGCAGCCTGCCAGCTTTGTTACTGGCAAAATTTGCGCTGGAATATGTTGTTCGGCTGGTACCAGCTGGCACCCATGACCCCCGAAAATTTGTACGGCCAAATGAATTGCGCCGGGAATTTGCCGCGGCGGGTATCATGCTTGATGACATGACTGGGCTGGCACCCAGACCAGGCGGCGGCTTTAAGCAAACCGGCAGTCTGGCAATCAATTATGCGGCAAGCGGCGGGTTTATCTGACCGCGGCTGACCGCGCGCCGCCCATGGGCTTGGTTAATGGTCGGATGGCGCCCACGGCATATCAAATATTTCAATGCCCTCATCTTTAAGCGATTCACGCTCTTCTTGCGTGGCCTGTCCATAAATCCCCTCAGCTTCAGCTTCGCCATAGTGGATTTTGCGCGCCTCTTCAGCAAAATTATCACCAACGTCACGGCAATTTTTGACGATCTTTTGCCGCAATTGTCGCAGTTCAGCAAGCGCCGC
>JAYOVO010000175.1:0-2186 GCA_038151495.1 Alphaproteobacteria bacterium | reverse complement strand
CGATTGGCTGTACGATAAACCCAGCCGGGCTGCGCACTGGCAACAAGCTGCCCATAACCCTGACCGATGGTGGCGCCAGACTGATCTCTTCATGCGCCTCACGCAATGCGGTATCAATCAACCCTTTGTCGCTGGCATCAAGCGCCCCCCCGGGAAAACTGATTTGCCCAGCATGATGCGATAAATGCGCCGCACGCTTGGTCATCAAAATCTGCCAGTCGGAATCGCGCCAAATCAGCGGCACCAGAATAGCCGCCAGCCGGTCGTCATCGCGGCCATTTTTCATCTGCGGCCGGTCACGCCCATCTGGGGCGGTATCGAGACAGACCGATAACTGCCGCGCAATGGCATCATAATGCGTTTTGTCAGACACAGGAACGGTCACCGGTAACATCATTCCAAAATAAAAAAATGATCATGGCTCCAAACGCCAATACGCCCATCATCGCCAGCTACGGCCCGTGCCGCAAGTTCATAATAGACAGGTCGGCTGAGTTTGGCGAGCAACCCATCACGAACCTCAATATAGGGCCGCAAGCCAGAACCATCAGGGCTTGGCAACATTTGCAGTGGATGCGCGGCATCAAGCGGCACATGATCATCAACATTGGTGGTGAAACATAACGCTGGATGCGTGTCCGGGGTTACCCCATCGGCCTGATCAACTGTCAATGCCGTCGCGATAAATGGGGCATCTTCAACCTCAATACGCCCTTTTTCGACCGGGGTTTCAAGCCAAAACACCCCGTCAGAGTCCCGTTTTAATACGGTTGAAAATAGCTTTACCAAGGCTTTGCGATGAATCTCATCACCTTCGTGAAACCACCGCCCATCGCCAGCAATTTTGATATGAAATTGCTGTTCAACAGCGCGGCTGATTTGGTCAAATTCTTGTTGTTTTTGTGTATCTTTTTGCATGCCGCATCCTACCAAGACTGACCCGACTTATCACGACATTATTTTCTGTAAACTTTTTATAAACTTTTCTGTGCGATGCTATGATTGACAGCGCCTGATAATGACTGGCGCGAAACAGAGTTTTGGGCTGATGCGTGTACATATTACCATCAATGCAGATGGCATCACTAAACCGTCAGTTGAGCCAACCCCACCTGACGGCGGGGCGCATATCAAACGCGACAATAAATCATTTGTCGTTACCCTATCGGCAAATCCCACAGCCCTTGCTCTGTCCGTGTTGATCCGCAGCTTGCGCGTTGTTGAAACAACCATGGAACTGGATGGCAAAGGTGCGTTTAATCGCGGCAATTATACGCGGTCACAATTATGTATCATGCTCTCGCAAATGGCGTTGAACAGACGCGAAAGCGAATTTGCGCCCTATTTTACCAGTCGTATTGAAATTTTAACCGGCGGCTTACTCGACATTGATATTTTGCCCCAAAATTTACTCAGATTAGGGCAATTATCACTTGGTAGCCTTGATGTGCCAACCGCCCTGTTGCGGGCGAGTGAAGCCGACATTCAGAATTTGGTATCAATTGGACAGACCATGTCCATGAAGCTCAGCTTTATTGCACGCCCAGAAAACCTGATCTGGCCATCACAGACACCACAGCTTGACGAAACCTTTGAAGAATGCCTGCCCCGCGCCGCTGGGGAATGGCTTTCGACTGTATTTGAGGCCGCCCTCGCCATCAGATCACCAATCTATCATCACGGGTTAATCAAGATTGATTCTTTTGGACGACAGCCATTTCAGCGGCTGATATATCCGCTGGCGCCGATTCATGAACGCTCAGCCAACCACCGGGTATTATCCGTCGCCTGCCTGACCAATGAACCAAATCGCCACATCATCTAGCCACAACCGACAAATTGGCCTAGTCAAATTAGCCCACTAGATGACTCCATCGGCACTTTCGTTGCCTCAAACAGGTCATCACCTACCCAAAAAAAATTGCGGATATGCACGCATTTCGGTGCGCCGTTAAAAGTTTAATAACCTTTTTCCTCTAATGTTGAGGGCTGGACATGTCCACGCAGGAGAGATCATCATGGCAAGATTGCCAGATACAGAAAGCGAACAATCCAAGGTGACAAATGTTTTGCGGGCGATTGGCAATTCAAAACGTCTGCGAATTCTCAATGAATTGGCCGATGGCAAAGAACGATCGGTGTCTGAACTTGAATCGATCATTGCTAATTTAAGTCAATCGGCCTTA
>JAYOVO010000174.1:0-2189 GCA_038151495.1 Alphaproteobacteria bacterium | reverse complement strand
AACGCATTCAGAATAATCGAGAGGCGGCGTGACCTGACAGCAGATGCCAGCTACGATGCTTTCGCCTATCTGCTATTTTTTGCGTGGAAGGATGGCGTCTAAGGCTTGAATTACAATGGCAGACAGGGTATGTCTGCGTCCAATTCAACAAATATACAGGTCGATCGCCGCAGCCTCGTTTCGCGCGGCCCTGGCCTGCCAACCGGTAGACACCAGCTTTGTGGTGGGGTCCCAGCTATTTTATATTAGGAGTATTTTTATGAAGCTTGCACATCTCAGCGGAAAAACAATTGCCATTATGGTCGCCAGCGGTTTTGACGAAACCGGATTTATTGCAATCCAACGTGCGATGATGGAGGCCGGGGCAAAATTAAAAATTGTGTCGCGTGAAGCAGGCTTAACAAATGCGTGGAATGGCACTGGTTGGGGCATGTCCTATCCAGCAGATGCAACATTATCAACAGCATTAGCCATCGATTATGATGGGTTGATTATCCCGGCTGGCAAACGCCATATCGACACGCTAGAAAATGAAGCGCACGCCAAGCGGGTATTGCGGGCTTTCCTCCGCGAGGATATGCCGGTATTGTTGCAGGGTGACGCATCCGCCATGTTGCAGCTGGTCGATGGTGCGGCAGATCGTCCACATGCCACGGCTGATGATGCCGGTGGGGCGCCAGTTGTTGATGGGCGTTTGGTTACCACAGCCGCGGCGCGTGATGATCTAGCTGAACTTGAAGCTTTTGACGCGGCGGTTGGATCAGTTGTTGATGAAAGCTGTGCAGCCTGAGGGCATAAGGTCAATCAAGGCGAGGCGTAATGGCCACAATAAAACCACCATCCGCTGATCAAGCCACGGCGAAATTGCCATCACCTTGTATCTCGGTATGTCAGATGGACCCGTCAGACGGGGTCTGTCTTGGTTGCTATCGCACGCGCGGCGAAATCGCATCTTGGCGCAGCATGGATGAAGCAGATCAGCTAAAGTTACTGGATATTTTGAGCGAACGACGGGCCGCAGCGACAGGCGCCAAGCGGCGGCGGCCACGTCGGCAAGTTCAACGATTGGTTTTTTGATCGCCGCGTGGTGGCATCGGGTCCAACTTGCCTTTTGGCATCACCAGACCGCCGCTTCCAGCATTTAGAAAGGTGTCTGGTCATCATGTCTAACCCTCTTGCTAAAATTATTGCCACAAAAGGCTGGTGCGTTGCTGATGGTGCCACTGGCACTAATCTATTTGGGCGTGGGCTTGAAACCGGCTATCCCCCAGAATTATGGTCAGTTGAACGACCAGACGATATTTTATGGTTGCATAATAGTTTTATCGATGCCGGGTCGGACTTGATTTTGACCAATTCCTTTGGCGGCACCAGTTTCCGGTTGAAATTACATGATGCCCAAGACCGGGTCGCAGAACTTAACGAGGCGGCGGCTAAACTGGCACGCCAAGCGGCTGATGCGCATACCAAAAGCACGGGCAGACAGGTTGTTGTGGCCGGGTCAATCGGGCCAACTGGCGAGCTGTTTGAACCATTAGGGGCGTTGACCCATAGCAGTGCCGTCGCGGCGTTTCGCGAACAGGCTAGCGCGCTGGCCAAGGGTGGTGTCGATGTATTATGGATCGAAACCATGTCATCAAATGAAGAAGTCGCGGCCGCGATTGAGGCGGCAAAAACAACCGGCCTGCCGATTTGCAGCACCATGACATTTGATACAGCAAGCCGGTCAATGATGGGCGTAACCCCGGCTGATTTTGCCAGTTTTGCCGTGGCGCAAGGCGCTGATTTCATTGGTGCGAATTGTGGTATTGGGCCAGCCGAACTGTTGCATTCAGTACAAGGTATTTTAACACAAGCCAGTGACACCCCGGTTGTTGCCAAGGGCAATTGCGGCATTCCAGCCTATGTAGATGGGGCCATCCATTATCACGGTACACCTGAATTAATGGCTGAATATGCATTGTTTGCGCGTGATGCCGGTGCCAAGATTATCGGCGGATGTTGCGGCACCAGCCCGGCGCATGTTGCGGCCATGGTTGCCGCGCTCAACGGCACGGCCAAGCGGCCATTTGACCCGGCGGCCATGACCGCGGCACTTGGTACCGCATGGGACGGTGTTGATACATCTGGTGGTGGCAATGCGCCGCGTGGTGGTCGGCGGGGCCGGCGGCGTTAGCTGGGTATGTGGA
>JAYOVO010000173.1:0-2221 GCA_038151495.1 Alphaproteobacteria bacterium | reverse complement strand
GTCGGCACGGCAATTTCATAGGCCAACTCACCCGAAAAAGAGATGCGGAACAACCGCGCACGCAGACCGCCGCAAACAGTGATAGCTCCACAGGCCATAAAGGGGAATGCCTCGTTTGATATATCAAATTCAGCATCGACAATTTTACGCAATAAATTACGCGCATGCGGCCCAGCCACTGCATATTGCGCCCATGATTCGGTCGTCGAAATCAATTGCACATCCAGATCAGGCCACAAAACCTGCCGGGCAAATTCCATATGACGATAAACGCCAACCGCATTTGCCGTTGTTGTTGTGACAACAAAATGGTCTTCGGCCAGCCGCGCCGCGGTGCCGTCATCCATGGCGATTCCATCTTCACGCAACATCAGGCCATAGCGGGTTTTACCAACATCCAGCTTGGCAAAACCATTGCAGTAAATTTTATTCAAAAAGGCCGCGGCATCACTGCCCTGCACGTCAATTTTGCCAAGCGTTGTGACATCACAGACACCGACCGACGCGCGGGTTGTTGCAACTTCACGATCAACCGACTGCCGCCAATGCGTTTCTCCATCCCGCGGAAACCATTGTGCCCGGTACCACATGCCCACCTCGACAAACACCGCGCCTTGTTCTTCGGCCCATTTGTGACTTGGCGTCTTGCGTATTGGCCGAAAATCCATATCGCGCGACCGCCCAGCAAATACCCCGATAGCTGTCGGGCTGTAGGGCGGCCGGTAGATTGTCGTGCCCGTATCAGGGATAGACTGGCCAGCGGTATGCGCCATAATTGCCAGACCCAAGACATTCGATGTTTTGCCCTGATCGGTGGCCATACCCAAAGTGGTATAGCGTTTGAGATGTTCAACCGAACGGAAATTTTCCTGATGCGCCAGCTTGATATCTTTGACCGTCACATCATTTTGTTGGTCGACCCAACCGCGCTCGGTCCCGGTCACATACCAGAATGGTGTAATGGATGCCGACTCATCTGATGTTTTTGGTATGGCCAGCGATGTTGGCTTGCGTCCGCAATCTTTAGCAATCTTCATCGCTGTTGTGACGGCATCCTGTATCGCGGCGGCGGTTGTCATCTGGCCATTGGCCGCACCAGCAACAAAAAGCGCTTTTGGCAAGTCAGCCGATGGCACAAATGCGGACAGACCGGCATCCCATTCTGGGCGCCCACGTTGATGGCAGGTGAGATGAATATTTGGGTTCCAGCCGCCTGATACCCCAAGCCCGCTAACCTGAATTTGGCGCAGGCCTTGCGGGGTTTTCACGTCAATCGAATTAAGACCCAGCCGGCCATGCGTGTTCACCACTTCAGATGCCGTCAAAACCTCAAAACTGTCACTCGCCGGGGCCTCTGGCCGGCTGTCAATCACCGCGGCAATTTCAACGCCAAGTTGGTGTAGATCATGCGCTGTGCGGTGCGCGTCATCATTATTGGCAAAAATGGCAATACGATCACCAACAGCTGTTGCCCAGCGATTGGCATAGGCCCGCATAGCCCCAGCCAGCATAATTCCCGGCCGGTCGTTATTTTCAAAGGCAATCGAACGTTCCGTCGCCCCCGCACATAATAATGCAGACTGGCTATACACCCGCCATAAACGCTGGCGCGGCTGGCCATCAGCCGGCACTTTCAAGTGATCAGCCACACGTTCGACCATGCCATAAATACCATGATCAAACGCCCCAATAACAGTGGTTCTTGTCATGATTCTTACATTGGGCAGGCTGGTCAATTCTTCATATGTTGATGCGGCAAATTCAGATCCGGCCTGATCATCAAGGCTAAAGCTCTCTTGATTAAGCCGGCCGCCAATCAGAAAATCCTCATCCGATAAAATGACATCCAGACCCACCCGGCCTGCCACCAGCGCCGCCGCCAAACCAGCTGGCCCACCGCCAATGATCAAAAGATCACAATGCAAAAACCCCTTGTCATAACAGTCCGGGTCTGGCTCAAGGCTGGCTGTGCCCAGCCCCGCGGCACGGCGGATAATCGGTTCATATAATTTTTCCCAAAATGCCCCTGGCCACATGAATGTCTTATAGTAAAACCCGGCGGTCAGAAAATTTGAAAACAGGTCATTAACCGCCATCATGTCAAAACCAAGTGATGGCCATCTGTTTTGCGATTTGGCAATCAGATCATCATAAAGCTCAATCGTAGTGGCACGGGTGTTTGGCTCTTTGCGCGCACCTTCACGCAATTCGACAATGGCGT
>JAYOVO010000172.1:0-2231 GCA_038151495.1 Alphaproteobacteria bacterium | reverse complement strand
TTTTCCTTTTGAATCTCGCCGAGGGCGATGCCGTTGACGTGTTGGCTGGTGAGGCCGGGTCTGCCACGCCAGAATATATGGAACAATTGCGTAAGAAATTTGGGCTGGACCAACCGCTCCCCGTGCAACTTGCGGTTTATCTTAAAAATGTTCTTGTGTTGGATCTTGGATATTCATTTCGTCATGAGATGGCGGTTCAGGATCTGATTTTTGATCGTTTCGCAGCAACTGCGTTGCTTATGACCAGTACGATCATTCTTGCTGTTGGTTTTGGTATTTTGCTCGGTCTGATGGCTGCAATGCGCCTGAACACTTGGAAGGATGCCGTTATCACTGTGTTCGCATTGATCACTTATGCGACGCCACTTTTTTGGGTCGGTTTGATGATGATTGTTGTGTTTTCGTTGTATCTGGGATGGTTTCCAACGAGCGGCATGGAAAATGTAGCGGCCTTTTACGAAGGCTGGGATCGTGTGGTCGATATTGCCCATCATCTTGTGTTGCCGACTATAACTTTGTCATTATTCTATCTTGCCCTTTATACGCGCATGATGCGGGCGTCAATGCTTGAACAATATGGGCAGGATTATGTTGTGACAGCGCGGGCAAAGGGCCTGACTGAGCGCAGGATTACCTTTGTGCATGTGTTGCGCAATGCGCTACTGCCTGTTGTCACGATGGCTGGTGTACAGGTGGGGGCATTGATTGGTGGATCAGTTATTGTCGAGTCTGTCTTTGCCTGGCCTGGATTAGGCATGTTGGCGTTTGAGTCGCTTTTTGCCCGGGATTTAAACCTGCTTCTGGGAATTTTTCTTTTATCTTCGATACTCGTGGTGGTTGTTAACCTCGTTGTGGACATAATTTATTGTTTCCTGGACCCAAGGATAGACGTGGAATAGATGATGGCTGAGTTTTGGACCCGTTATCGACGAAATCGCGCCGCAGTGCTGGGGTTGGGTATCTTATTTACCATACTCTTCATGGCGGCTACAGCGCATTTATTTTATCCAGAGGACCCGTTTCGCTTGGTAGGACGGCCTCTATCAGGACCATTTGAAAACGGATTTCTTTTGGGTAGTGACTCGCTTGGCCGGGATGTGGCATCCGGCATTGTTCATGGGGCAAAGACTTCGTTGCTGATCGGATTAATCGCCACCCTTGTGTCAATCTTTATCGGCATATTTTTCGGGGCTTTTGCCGGGTATTTTGGTGGACGCGTTGATGATTTGCTTATGCGTATCACGGAAATTTTTCAAACAATCCCGTCTTTCATCTTTGCCATTTTGCTGGTGGCGATCATGAAGCCTTCAATCTTTAGTATTGTAATCGCGATTGCAGTCGTTTCATGGCCGGGCGTTGCGCGGCTTGTCAGGGGCGAGTTTTTGTCGCTTAAAAATCGTGAATTTGTGCAGGCTTGCCATACGATTGGGATGAGCGATCTTAGGGTGATGTTAAGAGAGATACTGCCCAATTGTCTTAGCCCCATCATTGTAATTGGCTCTTTGATGGTTGCTACAGCAATTTTGATCGAAAGTGGATTGGCCTTTTTAGGTCTTGGAGACCCTAACATCATGAGTTGGGGGTTCCAAATTGGTGCTGGTCGGACAATGCTAAGATCCGCTTGGTGGGTGTGTACATTCCCTGGCATTGCCATCCTCATCACAGTTCTGGCGATAAATTTGATTGGTGAAGGGCTGAACGATGCCTTGAATCCTCGGTTGAAGGAACGTCAATGAGTACGCCGCTTTTATCTATTTCTGATTTATCTATTCTTCTTCCAGATGGTGCAGACCGGCGCCACGCTGTGGCTGAAGTTGCGATGAAACTGCACGCAGGGGAAACCGTTTGCATCGTCGGGGAGAGTGGATCAGGCAAATCGCTTACAGCGCGCGCAATAATGGGGCTTCTTCCTGCTCCGCATGTTCGTGTTGGCAGTGGTGTTATTGATTTTGGCGGTGAAGATCTCACGAAAGTTGATTATGAGCGGCTTAGAAATATTCGGGGCAGTGAAATATCAATGATTTTTCAGGAACCAATGACCGCGCTCAACCCAGTAATGACGATTGGTGATCAAATTGATGAAATCTTTAGATTTCACGTGTCGATGCCGCCGGAAGAGCGCCAGAAACGCGCATTAGGGTTGCTTGAGGATGTGAACTTACCTGATCCGCCACGCATTATGGCAGCATATCCGCATGAATTGTCTGGTGGTCAGCGACAGCGGTCAATGA
>JAYOVO010000171.1:0-2241 GCA_038151495.1 Alphaproteobacteria bacterium | reverse complement strand
CATTTGCGGCAAATGGCACCATTTCCGAAGATCGGCTTGAAGCGATCAGCTATGGTGAATCACGGCCTGTTGAATCAAATGAGTCAGCAGAAGGCCGCGCCAAAAACCGCCGTATCGAAATCGAAATCAATTACTAGGCCAGCATTGCCATAAACCTGTCTGATTGCGACTGCTTTATTATGGGGGCATAGCTACCACGCCAGTGACCGCAGAATTAAGCAGGGCGCATATCTTGCCCGTTTGCCATTTTGTGGTGTTTTAGATGGCGCCCCCTGTCTAAAAACGAAATCTCTTTGATGACTATTCTGTTCAGCGCCCTCCCCATCATCTAGCGGGGTAATGCGGATCAACCCACCGCCGCATGAATTTATACAGCGCCGCCTTGTCCCATCTTGGTCAATGGACATAGAACGTTATGTCAATTGCGCAGATGACTGACATCATAAAAGAAAGGGGGAGGCGCGCTGGTTTTGCAATGCGCCCGCACCGGGCGGCAAAGCCAGATAACTTATTTTGCCGCGCGCGCCGCACGCCGGGCGGCTTTCTTATCTTCCACTTCATTGTCTTGCGGTGGCCCGACATAGCTGAAAGAAAATACACATTTTGGATCAATTTCACGGCAAATTTTCTGGGCATCAGCCACCGACCGTGCCGCACATACAATCCAATAAAAATGCTCGGTAAAAATATTGTAATTGCGGATAATGCGGAACTGGATCTTATGGAAATAAGCACCAATCAAACCGACCGTTATGACAAACAGGGCCCAATGCACCGCCGCCGCCGCCGCATAGGCGGCAATCACCGCCGCTAGCGGTTCAAGCGCGCGGTGCTGGATCAACCATAAAGGTGGGCAGATGGTGGCCAGACCAGAATAATCTGTGCTGTAGATGGTCACATGACGCCGTACATCGCGCAATGCCTCATAGGTTTGATATTGCGCCTTTGGCCCAACAGAATGATTGGCAAATCGCGCCGCAATATCTGCGGCACGCTGGGCATCGGTATAATCCAGACTGATCCCCAGCGGCCCAGTCATAAATATTTCAAAAAACATCTGGTCGCGGCCAATGGTGACAAAAACCGAGGTTTCATCATCGCGCGCATCAAGAAGCACATCTTCAAATTCAGCGATATCAAGATGGCAAGCCGCACCATCAATCGCCACAATGACGTCACCGTCACGCAAGCGCAAATCCCGCGCGTAAGAGCGCTGCGGGACTGATTTTATTTCAATGAATACCGAACTTGGCACCGCTTGTTGCGGGCCCAAATCGTCGTGGTTCTGGTCTGGTGCTTCGGCCACGCAGTTACTCCCTCATATCCTATGGGAAAGTAATGCGATTTTGCTGAACTTCAAGAAGTTTGCGGATTTCTGCAGCCTGCATTTTAATCGCTTGGATCTCTTTATTCGTCATTTGTTGACGAGATGCCACCCCATTCAAGGTTTCGTTGCTGGCGATACGTTGATCCATGGTTTGAAGCATCTTTTGCAATGACGACTCAAGGCTCGACAAGCTGACTTTCATGCTATTGGTTGTCGATTTACCCTGGCTGGTCAATGTTGATTTCAACGCTTCAGTCGTCGCTTTGCTCGCAGCAATGCTGGCGGCATTGTTATTTTTCATTTCTTCAACTATTTTGGCTGTGCCACTTGCCATTACATCATTTAGTTCTGCAATCTGTGCGGTGGCTTCCCGGTTCAGCTTGACCAGCTCTTCCTGCTTTGACAAAGATTCCTGCAAATCAGCCAAAACAATATTTAATTTATCAATATTTTCAGAAAAAACGATCAACCCTTCGCGGTTTGTTGTCGTCATCAATTTCAGTTCGGCAATTGATTTAAAATACAGTGTGGCGGAAAACGTCAGCGCTACAACCGCCGCGACAATTCCGGTGACAAAAGTAATGGTGGTGTAACGGTGAATCTGTGACACTTTTTTTTCCAGTTTCTTATGTTCGCGTTTGACCTGACTATATTCTGAAGTGACATCGGTTGCCGCATCCGCCGCATCCAATGCCAGTTTGATACTTTCTTGTACCGAGTTCAATTCACCTGCCATCAGACTTTCCTCTGGTTTTACCTGCGTCCGTTCTGTGCGGACGGGCGCGCTTTACGATATGCACATTGTGTGCCAGTTGTTTCAATGACAATTGTGGCTGGCAGCTTTTTCGCCTTAAAGCCAAATTTGGTACAGCCATAGGGACGCTGTGGTTCGTGGGTGATGAAAAAATATGCAC
>JAYOVO010000170.1:0-2252 GCA_038151495.1 Alphaproteobacteria bacterium | reverse complement strand
CGTTTGATTAAAATCATCAAAATAATATAGGCGCCGGTTGATACAACCAAGACCTGCCATGCGAGCGCGCCAATAAAATTTGGTGTCCAGTCGATATGCGGGATTTCGATCGTATGGATCAAGACAAGAAAAAACAGCGTGGCGGCGCTGGCTTGAATGACATTGCTATGCAGAAGCCCAACCTGATGCCCTATTTTTTTCTGCAACAATGTGCCGCCGGTAATGGCAATAAGCGCCACTATACTGGCCAGCAATGACAATGTTGGCACAGAATGCCCAAGCGATGGCGACAACACCACAATGACACCGCAAAACCCAATCGTGATACCAAGCCATTGTATGGCACGCGGCTTTTCGCCAAATAGAAGAATGGCAAGGGCGGTGGTTAATAACGGCTGGGTCGATACAATCAGCGCGGTAAGCGCGGCACCAAGTCCATTTGCCATGGCGTAAAAACTACACCCTAGATAAAATCCATGAAGCAAAATACCAACACATGCACTGCCTAAAATGGCCCGCAAGGTCAATTTTGGTGATGTTTTGGCGGTCTTTTTGCGGGCCTTGTGCCAGACGTAAACCCCAGCGCCAACCGATGCAAAAATCGCCGCCACAATGGCAAACCGCACCGCTAGAAATGCAAATGGCGTGGCATACACAACGCCGGATTTTGCCGCCACAAAAGCAGATGACCATAACAACACAAAGGTTATGGGAAGACCAATACGTTCTAGCATGGCGAATATGTTACCTTGTTGTTGTGTTGGCTGTAGCGCTTTAGAACCTGCTATAACAGCCGCTTAATGCCATAGATTATTGGCCCAGACTGACTAGCTAGATGGCCATGAGCTGTGCGATATTAGTACTCAAATTGCGTGTTATTGCAAGCGTCCGCTTTGCATCCCGGAAAACCGCCCAAAACGGCACTGCAAACCCCAATGGATGATGGCAAAACTGAAAACAGGAATGGCGATTTGCAACATCGCAGCCAGCCCAGCCGGGCCGCGGCTGCCACCTGATGCAAGGCTGACGGCTTCGACGGTAATCGTGTTGATTCGGCCAGCACCAACAAATACCGTCGGCAGATAGAGCGCCATGGATACAGCGATACCAATAAATAAAGCTGTTGCCAACGGATAGGCCATTAACGGCACATGAAGGGTGAGAAATCGTCTCCACCAAGAGGCACCAAGCGTGGCGGCCACATGATCTAGGCGGTGATCCAGTGCATGGCGCGCAGGTATCACAATGAGCCATGTATAGGGCAGAATAAAAATCATATGCACCCAGATAAGGGCAAGCCATGTACCATCTAGACCAACGCGGCTGAGGCTGATCTGCATACCGAGTAAAAAGCTAATCTGCGGGATGAAAAAGGGCATAAAAATACAGCCAAGCAACCAACGGTTGTTAAGGGTCGAATCTGGTGCGGCATATGACCATGCCAGAACCACCAAAAGCGCGGCAAGACTAGCCCCGCCAGCAAGCAAAAAGCTGGTTTTTAAAAGCGGCATATAGCTGGTCACATCCTGCCAATGGGTAAGATGGAAATTTTGCGGCAATGCTGACGGGAAAAACCAGCTACCGGCAACCGACCATAAAAATGCAGCCAAAAGACCGGCACATGCGGCGGCCAGCGGGATGACAGAAATGATGCTGAAGACCGGTAAAACCCGATCAATTTTGCCCAGCCGCCAGCCGCCACGCCGCCAATGGCTGATGCAATGGCGGCACAGGGCTTCACCCGCATACCAGATGCCAATGCCAATAACGGCAAGTGCAATTTGCAGGATCGCGCCAAATGATGCCGGCAAACGCGCGGCCAAATCTGCATCAAGAAACCCATGCAACACCAAAATGGCCAGCGGTGGCGGCAATGTCGGGGCCAGTAGCAAGGCCATATCGACAACTGACAAGCTGAACACAAGAACGGCAAAGACCGGCAAGCGGATTTGTCGATAAATAAGTGGCAAGATTAGCGTTGCCCATGCGGCCACACGCCCATAGCCAAGGCTGTTGGCAATTTGTTCAAATTGGCGTGCTGGCAATGTGGCCATGGCGGCAAGGCTGACCATTAGTAAAAATGGGATTTCCTTGGCCATCAGGCCAAATATTAACGCCCATCCATAGGGGTCTGGAACAAGGCTCCAGTCTGGTGGGCTGTCAAACCCGGTGATGCCGGGTGACAGAATACGCATCAGCCAGCCAGATGGTGCCAATAAGAACACAAGGCCGATGGCAATCGCGCTATGCGG
>JAYOVO010000169.1:0-2297 GCA_038151495.1 Alphaproteobacteria bacterium | reverse complement strand
AATCGTAAAACCCGCGCCGCTGGCAGGGCTATCACTGAAATGGCGACAAATAAAAATAATGTTTGCGGCGGCAAAGCCATTATTGACGGCATGGCCAGTAACGCGGCATTTGATGCGTCGACAGCGTCTTGCCCCTGCATGATGGCAAGGATCAAAGGCGTTGAACAAAATACCAGCGCGACGCGTACCAAATGAAACAAGGCAACAACATAGTCTTTGTCGACAAGGTCACGGCTGATCATGATGACTTCAGCCTGACCGCCCGGAATGCAACCAAGCAGCGCGAGGGTAAAATCATAGCGGCGGATACGGATCAAAAAAAACAAACCGGCCAGTGTGGCCAAAATGGTGGCCGCAATCATCGCCATGATGGTGGTGGCCCAATTATGCATTTGGGGAATGGTGTCCGGGCCGAAATTGCCACCAATTAATGTGCCAAGACCCAAAACCACCGGCACATGAAACCAGCGCGGCACGCCAAGATTATTTTGCACTGGCGCAACGGTCGCACCAACGCACCAGACGCCAAATAAGCTGCCAAGAAGAAAGGGTGCTGGTAGACCAAGATACTGGCAAAATAGGCCGGCGGTGACAGCGATGATAAATGTTGTGGCGAGCGATCTGATGTCCGATATCAACGTGTGCATGGCGGGTAGCGTGATCATGTTTTACCTTAATCGAGACTGGCACGTTGCTGGTTGGCGATAATTTGCAAGCGGGCTTTGGCCGCGTTGCGAAGATGTAATTTTGCGGCGGCTTCGGCGGTGTCAGCTTGTCCCGATTGAATGGCATCATTCAGCGCTTCATGTTCACTGGCGATTTCTTGAATGCGGGCTGGCAGGCTGTAAGCGGTCGGGCCCAGCAACACCATGATTTGGCTTAAACGATCAAGCGCCTCGACAAGAAATGCATTATGACTGGCCAGAAAAATACCATGGTGAAACTTGCTATTGATCCGCGCCAGATCAACAGCTGGTGCCTGATTTTTGATGAGCTGGGCTTCGCTGGCACGAATTTCGCCAATAAATAATTTTTCAGCTGGGCTGGCACCGGTCGCGGCAAGCCGGGCGGCCATGCCCTCTAGTGTGGCGCGCATTTCATAGAGTGCATGAATGTCGTGATAGGCCAGAACCCGCACCTGCAGACTGCCACCTTCGCTCGTCTCTACAATGCCTTCTGCCTTGAGCGCGGCGATGGCTTCGCGAAGCGGGGTGCGGCTGAATCCAAGCTGTTTGCCAAGTTCGGTTTCGGTGAAGCGGGCGCCCGGGGCCACATCGCCAGCGGTGATGGCGGCCAACAACATATAGCGTATATGACGCGTCGCTGGCAGTTTGTCACCATGCATCTGCCTGACCGTCAGACTATGGTGCGTCCAATCAATTGACATGGCTGTTGGTTGACATGATGGCTTCTCCCGCTTTACATTGTATGCAATTGTATACACCTTATCAAGGGGTCTGATTTGACATCCACTTTCGCACAATTGTCTGACCGGGTTTGGGATGTGATTGTCATGGGCGGTGGCAATGCCGGTGTATGTGCCGCGATCAGTGCCGCCGAACGCGATTGTACGGTGTTGGTCATAGAGGCGGCGCCGGCCGATATGCGGGGTGGCAATACCCGCCATACACGCAACTTACGGGCGATGCATGATGCGCCGACCGATGTGCTTACCGATCGCTATAGTTTCGAAGAATATTGGGATGATCTGATGCGGGTGACAAAAGGCGTCACCAACAATGATCTGGCTGAGGTGGCTTTGCGCGGGTCAGCCGGTTTGACTGAATGGCTTGGTGCGCGCGGCGTGCGTTTTCAGGCGGCTTTGTCAGGCACGCTGAATTTGGGGCGCACGAATGCCTTTTTCCTTGGTGGGGGGCGGGCGATGCTGAACGCCTTATGCCGCCATGCTGAAAGCGTGGGCGTAGACTTTATTTATGAAGCGCATGTCGATGATGTCCGCATAACACATGGATTTTGCGAGGCGGTGAAGGTGTCTTGCAAAGGGCAAGACCTAACCCTGTCTTGCAAACAATTAATCGCCGCCGCTGGCGGGTTTGAGGCCAATCTTGATTGGCTTGCCGAAGGCTGGGGTGCGGCGGCAAAAAATTTTCTAGTGCGCGGCACCCCCTATAATAAGGGCAAGGTATTACGGGCGCTTCTTGATAAGGGTGCCATGCCGGTTGGTGCTTTGGATCAATGCCATGCAGTCGCGATTGACGCGCGTGCGCCAAAATATGATGGCGGCATTGCCAGCCGGCTTGATGCGGTGCCATTTGCTGTTGTGCTGAATAAAAATG
>JAYOVO010000168.1:0-2305 GCA_038151495.1 Alphaproteobacteria bacterium | reverse complement strand
AAAAAACACAAAACTGGCAGTGGCGGCACCAACCGCAAAGGCGATTTTGGCGGTATCTTCAAATTGCAAAGACACCGTGCCAATCAACACCATGGTATCTAGATAGACATGCGGGTTACCAAATGTCAGCACCGCCGCCATCGCCAGCGTTGTCATCAGCCCATTTTTCGCCGCCGCGCCCGCTTGTAATGCGCCATGTCCCCGCCATGCATCATAGCCGCGCATCAGCCCATACACCCCAAGCCACAACGCCGCCCCTGCAAATACCCATTGTTCGACCGCTGTTAGCCATTGCGCCATAAATGGTGCCACCCCGCCGACACCCACAACAATCAACACCGCATCAGACAGCGCACAAAACAACACCAGCGCGCCAACATGCTGGCGCATCAGCCCTTGCCGCAAGACAAAGGCATTTTGCGCCCCTATCGCCAATATCAATGAAAAACTAAGCGCGAAACCAACACCAAATGGGGCTGTCCATGACGGCACCATGCCGATCATTTCGCCGCCATTTCTGTCATTTCATAGAGCACCCAATCGGTTTTTTCTGCCAGCTTGTCATACAGGCCACGGGCCCGATAATTATGATCACGGGTGATCCAGCGCACAACGCCCCAGCCTCGGGCCTTGGCCTCTGCCTGCACCGCTTTGATCAGCGCCGCCGCCGCACCACCAGAACGATGGTCAGGCACCACAAATAAATCATCCAGAAATCCGATCATCTGCCCGCGCAAAGGGCTTGGCATGCCGCGAAAATGCGCAAACCCGACCAACTGGCCCTGCTGTTCGGCCACAAGCCCGGTGCAGACATGCCCATCATCAATTAACCACGACCAAGTGGTCTGCACCCCATCTTTGGTTAAGGCAACGTGATAAAAATCGGCATAGCCCTGATACAACCCCCGCCATTGGTCATAATCATCTGATGTCAGCGGCCTGATATAGGGTGACGTCATCGCCATGCTCCTATCTGGTTTATTCTGGATCACAGGCTACGGGCATAAGACGCTACAAGGCAAGCAGATCAGTCAGCCAAACGCCACATTAGATTACACCAAACCAAATTACGCCCACCCAAAATAACGCATCATGCCAAATCCATAAATGCCAAGAAAAATGGCATTGATCCATGTTAGCTGGGGTTCGGTATGTAACCAGCCGCAATAAATCCAGATCAGACAAAACGGAAAGGATAGAAATATGGTATAAGGATAGGCATCAAACACGACCGCAATCGCGCTGGCCACCCCAAGAACCAAGGCGATGTTTTTTAGATATGTTTCGGTTGGTGCGGATATTTCAAACCGGCTTTTTTGACGCTTCATTCACAAATATTTGTGCTGCATGATATTTGCGATATCGTGCCGCCATTAATAGTTTCTGCCCAGTGGGCGAAATATTGGATAGCTGGCTAAGTGAATGTAATCTTCACAATCACAAAGACTAAATTTATTCTAACCTTACCCTCAATTCGTGGAGAGTTTCGCCGTTGAGACACCACCAAATGGTGCCTCTGACTGATGTCCATTCGTAGCCCATTTCCCTCAAGACAATATCGGCTGATTGAGACAAAGACATGACCTCATCACGAAACCGGACTTGAGTGTCATCAACAACCTCACAGGTAATTGTTACATCTTTTCTGAACTCAAGGCTGGTACCCACATCAATACCAAGTATTTGAAAATTGAAACGCTCCCTGTTTTTTCTGGCGCGTTTTAACGCTTCATGGTCTTGCGGAGACTCAACAATATCAATTGTAGGCGTTACATTTTTACCGCCCATAACTTCTACAATGCCTAGAAGTGATTTTGCTTGTTCAGGTGTAGTATTGAAAAATTCCCGATTTTGTCTAATTCGGCAATCATCAAGGCCTTCGTGCAATTTCTTCTCGATCACCGATGCGTTATCCACTTCAACCGCGTAATAGCATTGAAATGGAAGCGCAACGCTTGAGTTGTCGAGTTGCTTAACTCTTTGTTCAAGAACATCTGTAACACCAATTTTAATGGTGGCGGGCATACACTCATTGGTAAGTATATAAACAATCGGCATGCTTCTATTGCCCGACGCTCATTGCGATACCTGTGATGAATTATCAGATTTGGTAAAATTTATGACTCTGTTATTTTCATCAAATGTAATAGCTAACGACCGCGAATGCCCACCTGCCAAGCCAATATTCACAAACACCCATTGAAGCATTGTGGTTGTCTTTTCATTCGTCGATGTTATGTATTGATGGGTCGGCTGTTTTCCAACAATTTTGATAACCTCATCCCGTGTCATACCAGACTCAAAT
>JAYOVO010000167.1:0-2311 GCA_038151495.1 Alphaproteobacteria bacterium | reverse complement strand
TTTGAGGCCGGAGATACCAAACGCTATTATGAATTGAACGCGACGGTGCATCGACAGATTTACAAAATGTCGGGCAATAGCTTTCTGGCCGCCGAAGCACAAAGGCTGCATGACCGGTTGCGGCCATTCCGCCGGTTACAATTGCGGGTGCGGGGCCGCATGGGCGAATCAATGGACGAACATGATATCATTCTCGCCGCCATTCGTGATGGAGATGTCCAAAAAGCCATCGATACAATGCGCAATCACATTACCATTTTGGGCGAACGATTTAATGATTTGGTATCAGGTTTTAACCTGCTGATGGGGCAGAATAACAAAGATTAACCCAGCTGACTCTGGCCGTAAACAGCGCCATAGTGTTGGCTTTGTGACCTCGCCGGTTTTCTGTATATTAGATGTTCATAAATTTATAGTTAGGTGACATGGCGCCTGTACCACCATCACCATAAAAAGGGGAACCACAGCATGAATGACAGCAATTTGCTCAATGGCGGACAGGTGATCATTGATTATCTTATCCGTGAAAAAGTGCCCTATCTATTTGGCCTTTGCGGGCATGGCAATATTGGGCTGATTGATGCGATGCATGAACGTGCCGATGAAATATCAACCATTTCGGTGCATCATGAGAGCGTGTCCGGTTTTATGGCAGATGTCTATTACCGGGTGTCTGGCCAACCAACGGCCACCTTTACCTCATGCGGTCCGGGGTCAGCGAATCTGCCGATCAGTCTGGCCAATGCATTTTTTGATTCAGTGCCGTTTTTGGCAATTACCGGCAATGTGCCAACCAGCCAGTTTAACCGCGGCGCCTTTCAAGAAACTTATCGTCATTATCAGGCAGATTTTCCGTCAACCGTACAGGCCTATTGCAAACGTGTTTACCAACCAACACGCGGTGAACAGGTGCCGCTAATGACTCGTCAGGCATGGAAAACCATGGTCACTGGCAGGCCGGGGCCTGTTGTGCTGGATGTGCCTTTTGATATTTTCAAGGAATCCGCCACCACTGAAACGCCTGATCCAGCCGCATGGAGCGCCAATATATCGTCGCGTTGTGGGGCCGACCCAGATGGGGTGGTGAAAGCCGTAGATATGCTTCTTGGCGCACAAAAACCTGTCATTGTTGTGGGGCAGGGTGTGCGCTATGGCGGCGCGGCAACCGAGTTATTACAGCTTGCTGAACGCTTGCAGATTCCGGTGGCGGCATCTGCCAGCGGTCTTGGCGCTTTGCCAGTCGAACACCCGCTGTCGCTTGGCCTTGTCCAGCGTGGCGGCACCTATCAGGCCAACCACGCCTGTCGACAAGCCGATGTTTTGCTGGCACTTGGTGTCAGGTTTGATGACCGGACGTCAAGTTCATGGATCCCCGGCTATTCCTTTACAATTCCGCCAACACGTCTGATTCATGTGGATATTGACCCAGAAGAAATTGGACGTAATTACCCGGTTGCGCTGGGGCTGATGGCTGATGTGCGCACTTTCTTGCGCCAGATTTTAGCCGAACTTGACCGGCGTGGGCATGATGGTGCGCCAACAGAAAAACGTGGCAAATGGCTAGATGCCATTGACGGTTATCGGCGGGAATGGGATGCATTTGTTGCCCCGGGCATGATCGATGACAGCACCCCAATTAACCCACAACGCGCGGCTGTTGAAATTGACAAAGCCTTGCCCGAAGACGCTATTTTGGTCAGCGATATCGGTGTGCATCATAACTGGCTATTGCAATTTTGCCGCCCCAGCCGCCCCGATTCTCTGATTGGGTCGATGGGATTTGGCCCGATGGGATTTGGCGTTGCCGGGGTGATGGGTGCCAAGCTGGCGGCCCCGGACCGGCCGGCTGTTTCGGTATGCGGTGATGGTGCTTTTTTCATGCATGCCAATGTGCTTGGCACAGCGGTCGAATATAATATTCCGGTGGTATGGGTGGTTTGGAACAATTATGCCTATGGGTCAATTCGCGGCTTGCAGCGCGGCTATTTAGGGGGACGTGAACTAGCAACAGATTTTCATCATCCAGATACTGGCAAGCCCTATAATCCAGATTTTGCTGCGATGGCACGTGCCGCTGGTGTGGAAGGTGTCAGCATTGACCGCGCTGGTGATCTTGGCGATGCCATACAGGCTGGCATTGCCAGCGGCCGACCTTATCTGATTGATGCGAATATCGGTGGCGATTTGAACCCGCCAGGGGCCGGGGTATGGGAATTGCCCGGCCTAGGCGTGAACAAGCCAGCCATTGGTGAACGCTATATCCCAGAATAGCCTGCCTGCATTGGATTGATGCAACCAGCCATCATCAACT
>JAYOVO010000166.1:0-2365 GCA_038151495.1 Alphaproteobacteria bacterium | reverse complement strand
AGCCCACAGCGACCTCAACGCTGCGCGTCTACCAATTCCGCCACAGCCGCCCCGAAAGGTCCACGGGCTGGCAACTGGCACCGGCCCTATCGCATGGCAATCGCCCATGCGCGACGCCTATATCCCATTTCGCGGCGGTTTAATCAACCCCTGTTTGATCGCACCAGCGCAAAAATACTGGCCTCGCCGCCACCACCACCGCAATGCCTAGCTAATCACGTCAATTGCTGGTATCATTGTGCAAAAGCCCGGCATCATCCGCCCGGCCGCCACCAACCCCCGTGCCATAATCTGGCGTTTTCATAATTGCCATGTCCAACACCCCCCTATTGCATAGACCGGCCTCACCCGTGCATTGGCGGCATTTTGATGGGATACAGCCCTATATGCCAACCATTGACGCCATGCAGGCACATGCCGCCGCCATCCGCGCCGCGGGTGCGCCGGAATCTGTCTGGCTGTTACAGCATGACGCCATCTATACCGGCGGTACATCGGCGCGTGATGATGATTTGCTGGCACCGGGGGATATTCCGGCGGTGCGCAATGGGCGCGGCGGTCAATGGACATATCACGGCCCCGGCCAACGTGTGGCCTATGTGATGCTGGACCTTGGCGTGCGCGGGCATGACGTGCGCGCGTTGGTGCATGGGCTGGAAAGCTGGGTCATCGCCTGTCTTGCTGATTGCGGCGTTACCGGACAGCGGCGTGATGGCCTGCCCGGCATCTGGGTGGACACCGGCAACAGCATTTCAGGACTAGATAAAATTGCCGCAATCGGCATCAGGATCAGCCGCTGGGTCAGCTGGCATGGGCTGGCCATCAATCTAGACCCTGACCTTGCCGCCTTTGATGCCATTGTGCCTTGCGGGGTGCGCGATAGCGGCGTCACCTCGTTGGCGGCACTTGGCGTGGATTTGTCTATGGCACAGCTAGATGATCTGTTACAGGCGCGGTTTTCCGACTATTTCTAGCCCCGATTATTTCTAGTTACGGCGCATGGCTGATATCAAGGTCGGTCAGATAGTCCAAAAGCGTGCTTATCGCGCGTTCGGCATCTGCCGCCAGCCAGCCAGCCGCCCCGGCCTCATCCATCAGACCATCGGTTGGCTGTTCATGATGCAAAACCGAATTGCGGCGGCCGCGCAACCAGCCAAGCGCGGCTTTGTTACCAGCATAGCTGAACGCCGCCCCGTCAAGATAGCCAGCGGGCCCGGCCGCTTCATGTTGCACCACATCTATTATGGCCGCCGCCAACGCCACCACCGCCAGCGGCAACCCGGCCACCGCCGCGCCGCGTAAATCGCGCCATATTGCCTGTGCATGTGGCCCCAGATCAGATGGATCAAAGGCCGATAGCCGCGATAAAACCTGCGGCGATAGATGAATGGGGGTCAAATGTTGTGATAACCGCGCCATAACATTACCGTTTTGCTTGGTGGTGGCCCGGCAGTAAGGCCAAAAAGCGGGCGGCATCGTCAAGCTCTGCCCGAATATGGTTTTGCCGGTCTTCCGCCTCAAAATCACGGCCCCATTTTTCATTTTGCCATAATTCATCTAAAAACGCGGTGGTGAAAAGCTGGTCTGCATCAAGCCGCCCCGCAACAAAGCCAAGCCCTAATACCAATGACCCGCCAAGACTGACTGCCCGGTGCAACACACCAAGACGCCACACATCCAGCTTTTGCAAAGGCGCTTCAAATCCGGAAACATCCGGCTGGGTCACCGGCATAATGCCTGTGGCAATGCGCAAATTCACATGAAATTCAGTGCCCGCCCAGTCAATCCATGGTTGCCATTGTTGCTGTTGACGGCCTGCCAGATCGTCATCATCGGCGCGGTAGCATAATAAATCATTGCCGCCATAGCTGGCCAGCTCGTTAATGATTGCCATTTGTTGTGACATCACCCGGTCAACCACGGTCACCGCAAGGCTGAAAAGCGGCATGCTGGCCGGGTTGATTGTTTCACCTTGTGCCATCCATTCTTCGGCCACCGCCATGGCAAGATCAGACGATGGTAAGTTCAACAACGCCCCAGCAGGCGAACGCACCGTACGGCTATCCAGCTTAATCACCCATCCCGCGTCACTGGTATCGGTCGAGACTTGCTTATAAAATCGTTTCATTGCTTGCATGCTATTGATCCTGAAAACGCCAGCCCGGCGGTGGCAGCGCCAGCCCCAATTGTTCCATGCTAGCGGCAAAATGCGGCGATAACGGCGCGGTGATTACCTTGCCATCCGCAAGCTTTACCTGCCACGCATGAAGATGAAGCCGCCGCGCCACCATGGCCCCCGGATGTGCGGCATCACCGCCATATTTGCCATCGCCGCAAATCGGTGTGTTGATATGTTGCATATGCA
>JAYOVO010000165.1:0-2368 GCA_038151495.1 Alphaproteobacteria bacterium | reverse complement strand
TTGCCGCATATGCCGGTGGTAAAGGATTTGGTGCCAGACCTCAGCCAGCCATATCGGCAACTCACCTCAATTGAGCCATGGTTAAAATCTGAAACCGCCCCGGCAAATGGCGAAGAACGTCGGCAATCTCCGGCCGAACGCGAAAAGCTCGATGGGTTGTGGGAATGTGTTTTATGCTTTAGCTGTTCAACAGCTTGTCCAAGCTATTGGTGGAATAGCGATGAATATCTTGGCCCGGCGGTTTTGCTCCAGGCCTATCGTTGGATTGCCGATAGCCGTGATGACCATAAGGCGGAACGGCTGGAAGCACTGGATGATAGTTTTGCCCTTTATCGGTGCCATACCATCATGAATTGCGCCAAAACATGTCCAAAGGGTTTGAATCCGGGCAAAGCGATTGCAAGCATCAAAAGCGAGATGGCTCAACGTTAGGCGCATGGCCGTCACTGGCGAGGTGCCGCGCAGATAATCACGCCAGCAAAGGTGGCAAGTTGCGATGACCAACCCGTCAGACCACCAGCAAGCCTATCCTAGCCGCCAATTAGCCACGAAAATTGCCGCTGGTGATCTCACCGAAGATCAGGCGCAAATGACCGCGGCCAGACGTCTTGATGATTTGATTGACAAGCTTTGTCGGCGCCAGTCGCAAAACTGGGTCAAAAAACTCCTGCGCCCGCCCCAGCCGGTGACAGGACTGTATCTTTATGGCGGGGTTGGCCGCGGCAAAACCATGCTGATGGATATGTTTGTCAACAGCTTGCCCCATCATGAAACGGCGCCAACGGTCTGGCGGTTGCATTTCCACGATTTCATGGTGCTGGCCCAAGACAATATCCATGCCGCCCGCCAAGCTGATGATGATGACCCGATCGAGGCCACCGCACAGATGCTGGCGGGGCGTGGTCAGGTGATCTGTTTTGATGAGATGGAAGTGCGTGATATTGCCGATGCAATGATTTTGGCACGGCTATTTTCGTCGCTTCTAGCACGCGGTATCACGGTTGTTGCCACATCAAACCGGCATGCGGATGATTTATATAAAGACGGGCTGCATCGGGATCGCTTTTTGCCCTTTATCGAATTGCTGAAGTCGCGGTGTGATATGGTTGAACTGGGTGCTGGCATTGACTGGCGTAGCACCGTTCTGGCATCAATACCGACCTGGTATCATCCGTTGGATGTGGCCACAAAATCCGCGCTTGATTTGGCATTCAGGCATGTGACCGATCAAAAGCCCGTGGCCAGCGAGACCATTCGGGTAGCGGGGCGTGATATCATCATCGAGAAAGTGGCAGGTGACATTGGTTATGCCAGTTTTGCCAGTTTGTGTGATGCACCGCTGGCGGCGCGCGATTATTTGGCCATTGCCGGACGATTTGCCGGGCTGGTGCTTGCCGATATACCGCAATTTACTGAAAGCAATGAACATCTGGCGCGGCGGTTTATGTGGTTGATCGATGCGCTTTATGACCGTGGCCGGTTTCTGGTTGCGTCAGCCGCAACGGATATAAAAGACTTATATGCAGGACACCAATGGCGGTTTGAATTTGACCGCACGGCATCGCGGCTTGGCGAAATGGTGGCCCGTGGCCAGACGACGGGTTCATAAACGGGGGTTTACGGCGGCTGGATTTTTCCGTATTTCGGGTGATTGCCCTTGTATGTTTTTGGATAGTTCGCTACACCACACCAACACGCCGTTGCTGCGAGATTGTGATTCCCCAAAGCGGCGTCATCTGGATAAAGCAACAATGGAAGTAAAGCATCATGGCACGACATAAAATCTCTCTGATTGGCGCTGGCAATATTGGCGGCACCTTGGCCGTACTTGCGGGTTTGAAAGAACTTGGCGACATCACATTGTTTGATATTGCCGAAGGCATTCCGCAGGGCAAAGCCCTTGATATTGCGCAATCAAGCCCGATTGAAAGATTTAATGCGAAGGTCACTGGCGCAAATGATTATGCCGCATTAGCCGATAGTGACGTTGTGATTGTCACCGCTGGTGTGGCCCGCAAGCCGGGCATGAGCCGTGATGATTTGATTGGTATTAATACCAAAGTGATGAATCAGGTCGGTGCTGGGATCAAAGCACATTGCCCGAATGCCTTTGTGATTTGTATCACCAACCCGCTTGATGTGATGGTTGGCGTGTTGCAAAAAGCGTCTGGTTTACCAGCGGCCAAGGTGGTTGGCATGGCCGGGGTGCTGGATTCGGCACGTTTCCGTTTGTTCTTGGCAGAAGAATTTAACGTATCAGTCGAAGATGTGACAGCGTTTGTTCTGGGTGGTCATGGCGATACGATGGTGCCGCTGGTGCGCTATTCGGCTGTTGCTGGCATACCGGTTCCAGATTTGATTAAGATGG
>JAYOVO010000164.1:0-2371 GCA_038151495.1 Alphaproteobacteria bacterium | reverse complement strand
ATGATGGCTGATATCTCATCGACCATTGTTTCGGCCCGAAGCTGAAGTGCCACCCGGTCAATATCATCAGTGGCAAGTTCAAGATCAGTTGTAACTTCATTTAATGTGCTGATATCAGTGACCGTGATGGTGGCGTCATTACGACTGGAACTGCCATCAAGCGCCGTCCCGGCAATGGTAATCGTATCATCAACCGCATAGCCGGTGCCGTTGGATTCAATATTGACGATGTCATAACCGCCAGTGCCATTGGCGCGGATTGTGAATGTCGACCCGGCCCCCTTGCCACTTGTGGCGAGTGGCGAAACAGCACTAAATGTGCCAGAACCGCTGGCAAGACCATCGATGTTGGCACCAGCAATGGCACCTACCGAGATCGAATTATAATCATCATGATCAATTAATCCGGCGGCTTCACTGACGGTGGCATCCAGTTCTGTCAGTTTTGCTTCAACCCCTTGGATTGTGTTGCGGGCCCGTTCGATCAAAGACAGATAGTGGCTGATATTACGAAATGAGGCGGCAAGACTTTGTGTCTTGGCCATTTCTTTGGCGACCACGGCATAATTTTTCCGTGGCGGCCTAACATCTGCTGACGATCTGTCGTTACCGTCCTTGCTCGGCAAGGCGGCATGTACCGTTCCGCGTGAAAACGCCCGATAAGCGCCACGCACATCACGATCAGTGTCGTTCAGCAAGCTGTGTGAAAACAAGCTTGTCATAGTGATTCTCCAGTTAATGGCACTAACGACAGGCTTTTAGATTTTTTTAGTTTTTTTATGATTTTTTTTATATGGCCGGCCGTGGGCGCGCAGTAATTCATAAAATTCAACTGCGTTTCCTAGAATTATGAAATTTCATCTGGTGCGTTTCGCAGGGTGCGCACTGATCGCAAAAGCGGGTCTGGCAAAAAATGATCTGCATTTTGGCTATGCGATATGAGGGGAGAAACGCTTTATTCTGGCGCGCCTAAAACCCGCGCAAAATAAAAAAAATTTGCAAAGCAAAATCCATGCCAAGCCCTAAAATTCGTTATTTTTATGCCGTTACAGTTTGTGAGCTAAAGTAACGGATAAGAATTTTGTCAATTTCCAATGTGACACAATTCGCGGGCGCCTTGCGCGCGCAATTAAATCTTCAGGTTGATACGGAAAATACGCAATCCGTGTCACCAAATTCTACGTCCGAATTTTTGTCTCAAACCGTTTCTTCGCTCGACTTATCCGGTGCCGAATACGGCACTTTGTTGTTGAAAGACAAACTGCATGACCAGGCCTATGCCTATGCCGTTGTAACCTTTAAAGAACAACAACTTAGCTCACTAAACACCTATATCAACAATGTCCAATCAGTAGCTGATCAATTGGCGGTTGCGGATCAATCTGACACGCTTGCCTATGCCGCACTCGTCGAAGAGCTTGCTGATCGTGAAGACCAATTATCCAGCTTTATCGGGGCGCAATTTCATGCCAGCGATATTAATCTTGGCGCGATTGTAAACCCAAATTTAGGAGGTGATACGCAAAACGAAATTGTAAATATTTATGCAGATGGTCAGGCAGGGGCAGAGGCCATTGGTCAGATCGCTGCCATCGAGGTTAATTTTTCCAAACTATTTGAGACGCTTCATGATGAAAGCACTTGTTCGCATTGTATTGCTTTAGCTCAGCAATCAACGAATGCAGAACTGACTGAAGATGAACAGCCAGCATATGCGCTTGATGCCAATGACAATAGTTCTGGATCTGTTAATGACATTGATGGCACCGCCACAACCGATACCTCTGATGCGCGGCTTGAACCGTTACGGATGAGCACCCAGTGGAATGTGACAGGTGATGCCACACTCACATACTCGTTCTATGATGGTGATGTGGCCTATGCGAACCCATATAACGGGGCAAATCCCACCCCCGGCACCCCATCGTCGGTGACATCGCATGGTGCGACAAATGAAACAACGCTTGCTGCGGCTTTTTCCGCTTGGGACGCCGCGGCAGATTTTGAATTTGTCGAGGTTGAAGAAGACGGCGGAGAGGTCGGTGAATTCCGTGTCGCGTTTACCGATCGTTCAAGCGGCGCGGCGGCTTTTGCTTACGCGCCAGGAAATTATGCCGTGAATGGCGATATTTGGTTTGAGTCAGAAGATATTGACATCACCGGAAATGATTTTAGTACCGATGGTGTTGGTTCTGGTGGCTTTAACTATTTTGCGGCATTGCATGAAATTGGCCACGCAGTGGGGTTAAGCCACCCGTTTGATAGCGGTGATGACAGCTCGAATGGTGATGATGACTTGTCATTAACGCAAGATTCTATGCGCAACACCGTCATGACCTATGTCCAATTGGACAAAAACATGGTGCTGAAA
>JAYOVO010000163.1:0-2376 GCA_038151495.1 Alphaproteobacteria bacterium | reverse complement strand
GCCATAGATCGCCTGCATGGCCGGGTTTACAAACCGCCAGCCAATGGTTGTGTCAAATATCTGGTTACTGCGAGCAAAGGCGGTTTCAGCCTTTGGCATGACAAACGGGGCGCGGCTCATGCTTTCAACACCGCCAGCTATGGCAAGCTGAAAATCGCCTGCAATAATCCCGCGCGCCGCACTTGCCACGGCGTCCATGCCGGATGCACACAGCCGGTTGATGGTGCTGGCTGGCACCTCTACCGGCAAGCCAGCAAGCAAAGATGCCATGCGGGCCACATTGCGATTGTCTTCACCAGCCTGATTAGCACATCCGAAAACAACTTCATCAATGCTGTTTGGATCAAGCGACGGGTTGCGTTGCATCAGGGTGCGGATGACATGTGCCGCCAGATCATCAGGCCGTATAGTGGCCAGCCCACCGCCATAGCGGCCGATGGGGGTGCGTATCGCGTCACAAATAAAAGCATCCAACATTTTGCCTGTCCCCATCATGTCTCAGCCAGAACCGATAATGACGCTATATTACACACCAAGATAACGCGATTTCAAATCAGGCGTCGCCAAAAGTGCGTCTGAATCGCCATGCCACACAACCCGGCCTTTATCGAGAATGTAATTATGATCAGCAAGTTTGGCGATGGCGTCGACATTTTTGTCGATAATCAGGATGGATTGTCCATCTTGCTTTAACTGGTTCAAACAATCCCAAATCTGCTGGCGGATGATCGGTGCCAGCCCTTCGGTGGCTTCATCAAGTATGAGCAATTTCGGGTTGGTCATCAACGCCCGCCCAATCGCTAGCATCTGTTGCTCGCCACCTGACAGATGATTGCCCGCATGTTCCAGACGTTCGGCCAAACGCGGAAACAGCGCCAGCACCCGGTCAAGATGCCACGCGGCACCAGTCTGGCCAGCAGGCACCCGGTAAAATGTTTGCAAATTTTCCCGTACAGTGAGGTTAGAGAAAATCTGTCGGCCCTCTGGCACCAGCCCGATACCGGCACGGGCAATTTCAAATGATGACCGATCGTCCTGATCATCGCCAAAACGGCTAATGCGTCCGCTGGTCAACGGCAATTGCCCCATAATGGCACGCACCGTTGTGGTTTTCCCCATACCGTTACGCCCCATTAATGACACGCAGGCCCCAGCAGTGACTGACAACGACACACCAAACAGAACCTGACCAGCCCCATATCCAGTTTCAATGTTATGAAGGTCCAGCATGGTCATTCGCTTCCCAAATAGGCGGTTTGCACAGCCGCACTATTACTGATCTCATCAGCCGTACCACTGGCAATCACCGCACCTTCAACCAGCACGGTGATCCGGTCTGCAAGGCGAAACACCGCATCCATATCATGCTCAATCAACAAGATCGCCAATTTGCCGCGAAGAGTCTCTATGATCTGGCTCATGCGCTGGCTTTCTTCAGGGCCAGCCCCTGCCATTGGTTCATCAAGAAGCAATAATTGCGGTGCGGTTGCCAACGCCAGTGCCAATTCCAACATTCGGCGTTCACCATGCGCCAGATCGCCAACCCGTTGGTCGGTGCGGTCATCCAGTCCGACACGAGCCAGAATTTTCCGCGCACCCGCGATCAAGTCAGGGTCGTTAAAGGCTGGACGTAGAAACCGAAAGCTCTGCCCAAGACGGGCTTGTTCGGCAATGATGCCATTTTCCAAAACGGTAAAATCCATCAACACATTGCTGATCTGGAATGACCGGCCAATGCCAGCGCGCACCCGGCCAGGTACCGGCAAGCCGGTGATATCTTTGCCATTTAACAAAACATGCCCGGTATCAGGCTTCAACGCGCCATATATTTGCTGGATCAAGGTTGTCTTGCCGGCCCCGTTGGGTCCAATCAATGCGTGAATTTCACCGGCATTCACGCAAAAAGATAAATCCCGGGTGGCGTGCAACGCGCCAAAGGATTTGTTAAGACCTTGCAATTCTAATACAGCGCGGCTCATCGCGGGCCTGCCTTGTGATCTACATTGCCGCGCATCCCAGACAAACGGTCAATAATGCCGGTCAACCCACCCCGACCAAACAGCACGACCATAATCAATAGGGGGCCAAAAATAATCATCCAGTTTTCTGCATAGGCCGGGGCCACCGCGCCAAGCAACATCGGCAAGCTTTCTTCAAGAAGCAGAAAGACAATCGCGCCAAGCAAGGGGCCAGCCAGCGTGGCAAGCCCGCCAAGAATGATAATGATCATTAATTCGCCTGACCGTGTCCAATGCATAATGTCTGGCGAGACATATTCCTGCCAGCTGGCAAATAATGTACCGGCGATCCCACAAATCACCGCCGAAATCACATAGCCGACCATTTTAAACCGCAACGGAGACAGCCCCATCGCCT
>JAYOVO010000162.1:0-2390 GCA_038151495.1 Alphaproteobacteria bacterium | reverse complement strand
ATTATATATTTTTGTGCAATTAAGATTGTTCGAGTCTCTCCGCCAGCACCATTTTCCCCAAAAATAAATCATGACAACACCCGTGCGGCAAATTTGTGTCTGCTGACAAAAGCGTAAATCAGCCCCCGATACATCTAAAGCCGATATATATGGCGGCCATATCGCGTGGTTTGGTTGCGCCATAATCCGCTTTCATCTGCGCGGTGCCATACCACCATGACCCGCCCATGGTGGCCGCCGATTGCCCATGGTCAAGACCGGCCCATTCCCACACATTTGCGCCCATATCAAAAAGACCGTTGACGCCAGCCTTTGTGGTGCCCACCGGGGCGTGACCATATCCGCGGGTCAAATAATCTGAAAAATCTCTTTTGCCAGCTGGATTGCCGTTGGCCGCACCACAGGCGTTCAAACAATTGGCCCCGGTGGGGCTGTCACCAGTTGGATAGGGATAGGTCCGACCAGAAACAAAAGGCGGCGCTGGGTCATCGCGCATTTCGGTATAGCCATAGCGGATCCATTCTTGCCGTGTGGGCAAGCGCTTGCCTCGCCATTTACAAAAATTTTCAGCCTCGTCAAAGGTGATATGAACCGCCGGTTCCTGGGGGTCGCTGGGAACGCCATAAGGTTGTCTCCAGTTCCAATCCGGCTTTGTCACCCAGCCAGATTCATACACCATCCCGCCCGTTTGTTCAGCTTTGGTGATATATCCTGTGGCCGCGACAAATTGCGCAAATTCGGCGATGGAAACTTCGGTTTGGTCAATCTTTTCGCCAGCTTGTGCAAGAACCGGACTGACCACCAGCATAGCCAACAAACAGATGAAATATGTCATAAACGGGCGCTGATCTGGGCGGCCAGATATTTGGCATCTTCCCAAACCCCCCAGATGAATGAAGATCCCCGCATCGACAGCCATGGCAGACCAAGAAAATAAATTCCATCCGCCTTTGCCACCCCGCGGTTATGCATAGGCTTGCCATCTACATCAAACGCATCAACCTTCAGCCATGAAAAATCCTGAACATAGCCTGTTGCCCAAATAATGGTGTTGATGCCCTGTTTCGCTAGGTCAATTTGCCGAATAGGGGTTTTCATACAATCAGGATCAGGGCCAATTATTTTGGCATCTTCCTCTGGTGGCAGGTCCAAACCATGCGCCTCAATATAGGCATCAGCTTCGGCCAATAGCCCAAGATAATTGGCATCCCCATCGGCGATGTTTTTTGCCAAATCATCAGCAATCGAGATCACGCCGCTATCATAGGCCCCGGTCATCCCCAGCAACACCATGCCGCGGTTGGCAAGTTTGCGAAAATCCACGGTCGCGCCACCATATGCCCCCGAAACAGCGATGGTTACATGCTCTTTGCCAGCAGGCGGGGTTTTCATCTGCCATTTTCCTAAAGTCCCCAACCACCAGACAAAATCCTTGCCGCGATATGACCGCGGTGGCCGGTCATGTGGGCCAATTGACAAGTAAACCTTGCGTCCTGACCGCAATAATTCATCGGCAATTTGCGCGCCTGATGACCCGGCGCCAACCACCAGCACCGCGCCGTCTTGCAACTGTTCGGGATTATGATAATCAAACGAATGTATCTGGCTGATCACCCCGTCTGGCACAATTGGCGGGATCACTGGGATTTGAAACGGGCCAGTCGCGGCAACAACATGATCTGCGTGGATATTGCCTTTTGATGTTTCAATCTGATACCCGCCGTCTGGCCGGGCGGTGGTGCCGGTGACCTCTACCCCGCAATGGATGGGAGCCTCTATCTGCTTGGCAAAATCTTCAAAATAGCGGGTGACTTCATCCTTGCCGGGAAACCCGTCAGGATCGCTATCAAAGCTACGAGCGGGAAACCGGTCATGCCATGCTGGGCCGTTCATCACCAGGCTATCCCAGCGGGCGTTGCGCCATCTTTCCGCGATGCTATCACGCTCTAGCACCACATGATCAATATGATGGTCGCGCAAATGGGCGCTCATCGCCAAACCCGCCTGACCAGCACCGACAACAACCGTGTTTACACGCGTGGGAATCATTTACAGCCCTCAGCTTGGCATAAATTTACATCATAACGAAACACAGCATGACACAAATCAATGAGGGTTTCTATGGCCCTTCAACGGCTGATTTTTTCAAGTTGGATTTATTCCAGCCCAAATCAATATTGTCTGATGATGTCCCAGTTCCCACCCAAATCATTGGTTACAGGACAGATTTGATTACCAAACCAATGCCGGCAAGGCTCAGCACGCCAAACGCCCACAAGCCAGCAAACCACAATAACTGCTTTAGTCGTATTTTTAGCATTAATGATAGCCTTCGCCGGATCTGGTTTTTCCTCTGAAAACCCAATAGCTGTAAGCGGTATAGCCGATAA
>JAYOVO010000161.1:0-2392 GCA_038151495.1 Alphaproteobacteria bacterium | reverse complement strand
GCACTGATAACGCATTTGAAATAGTCTGCAATGTCGAAAGCGATGGCGAGGTATTCCCGTTTTCAATTTTAGACAACATGCCAATCGATAAATTGGTCACCGCTGCCAATTCAGCCACAGTGATATTCTGTTGTTTGCGAAACGCATGGACTTCTCGGCCAATCGCGACTTCAAGCGCCTTTTCACTGCCCTCTATGGTGGCGTGTGGGTCTTGCCCAAGCTCTATTTTTGCTGATTGCTGAGACGTTGCCATCGCCTTATCCTGAACCTCATAGTTGCATGTTCCATAAATTAACCTATTTACTGTAGCTGGGCAAATTTCTATTCGAAAATGACAGGCCATCTAGACGTGAAAACGACACATATCAGCTTTCTTATTTTTGACGGGTTTCCGATGGCGTGCCTCACCTCGATGATCGAACCCTTGCGTGTTGCCAATGAGGTGTCGGGTTCCGATACGTTTAGCTGGCAACTCATATCCGAAAATGGTGCGCCCGTAACCGCAAGTGCGGCCATCACCTTTGACGTGGCGGCACATATTTCGGCACAAACCAAGACTGACTATCTGGTATTTCTGGCCCCACCAAAGGCCAGCTTTCAAAATGAAAAATCGCTTGGCGCGTTGCGTCATTTATCACGTCATGGCTGTGTGTTTTGCGCAGTAAGTGGCGGCGTGTTCCCGCTGGCCAGAACCAAGCTGGTTTCAGCGGTACCACTGTCGGTTCATTGGTGTTACCGCGCCACCTTTGAAAAAGAATTTCCAGATTATCTGGCATCAGATCAGATCATCGAGTTGGCAAAGTCATTTATCACCGCGTCTGGGGCTGCCGGTGGTTTTGAAGTGGCGTTGAATTTGATTGAAGAACGGCTTGGGTCACATGTCTCGACCGAGGTCGCCTGTTGGTTCCAACATCCGATGATGCGCAAAAGCGGTATCCGCCAAATCACGCCCGTGCCAGATGCGTCATTCACCAAGGAGGCATTGCCAACAGCGGTGAGTGATGCCATCGCATTGATGCAATCACATATCAATGACCCGCTAGCCATCGAAGATATTGCCGAATCTGTTGGATTGACCAGTCGGCATCTTGAGCGATTGTTTAAATCGTCAACAGGTCATAGCCCATTTGCCTTTTACCGGACCTTGCGCATGAAAGCGGCACGCCAGCTTGTTCTTTATACAAATGAAAAGATTTCCATCATTGCCGAAGAGCTTGGCTATAGCCAACGCCGCGTGTTTCGCCGACATTATCAGGCCAGTTTCGAAACCAGTCCGGAAGATGATCGTCGGCAGATTAACCTATACCGCGTTGAGGGCAATATTTCCCTGCCATCTTTATGGACAGATGAGGCGGCAGGCTAAAACGGCGCCGATTTAGCCGCCGTACAAATGGCATGGTGCAGAGACCCGGCACTTGATCGTGGCCCAATGATTTGCATGTTGTCATCAGCACTACGAAGCACAAAACAGCCAATATGTTCAATTGACGTACGGCTGGCCTTGCCCGCTATCAAACCGCGCATATCTATGTTGCATAAGAGTGAACATAGCCGGTCAAGATCTGGCCCGGTAATGGCAAAGCGGCACCACCCATCAGTTTGTTCGGTGAGCGATGCTTTGCCTTTGAAAATGCCAGCAAAACTGGCAACAATGTCTTCATATTCATCAAAGGCCGCGGCCAGCATCCATTGCGACTGCCCAGTCCAGAAGGCTTCAATTTCGCCAGCACAATAGCCGCCAACCTCTGGTGCTGGCTGTTTTAAAATCTTTGTCAAAATGTTCTTTACGGCCGCGCCACAATCTTTGCGGGCGGTGACCGATGCCATTGCTCGGTCGGTAACTTCGCTGATGGCATAGGCACTAACCGTGTCTTTGTGCGGTGTAGTATATCCAAGAGGTGATACAGCATGTAATTTAGGCACGAAGTTTATCTCCTTCTGGATCGACAAAATGGGCTGAAACCACTTCGACATCATGTTCGATATTGGTTAGCGGGCTGACAAGACGGACAATTTCTCCAAGGCGCTGGTCACCAGCTTTCAAAAATCCTATGGCGATATGGTGGCCAAGTGTCGGCGAATAGCATGCCGATGTCACATAGCCTTGGTCATGCTTGGCATCAATCGGGCTGCCCTTGGTCATCAAATGTGACCCAGCAGGCACCGGATCACTCGTCCGGCAAGGCTTGAACCCAACAAGCTTTAGCGCGTCATCCCCGGTCAAACCATCACGGCGTGACAATACCGCACCAATTGAATCTTTCTGCGTTGATACCATACGGCCCATACCCAGATTCAACGCTGTGGTGGTGCCATTTAATTCATTACCCGCCGCATGGCCCTTTTCGATACGCATCACACCAAGCGCCTCGGTGCCATAAGCGCATCCGCC
>JAYOVO010000160.1:0-2411 GCA_038151495.1 Alphaproteobacteria bacterium | reverse complement strand
ATTCCATGGGGCGCTGACCAGTCTGTTGATAATATGAAGGTGATGAAAGACGAATTGCCGACAGATGCAAGCTGGGCCTCTTTTGGCATTTCACGCATGCAGATGCCAATGGCCGCCGCGGCAGTGGCCATGGGTGGCAATGTCCGCGTTGGTCTAGAAGATAACATCTATCTTGATCGCGGGGTGCCAGCGCGCAACGAACAACTTGTTGAACGCGTTGTTGGCATTATTGAACGCATGGGCGGGCGGGTGCTGACCCCAGCCGAAGCGCGTGCCAAACTTAATCTGAAAAAGATATAGGCGATAAAGAAGAGGACACAGCGATGCTTGATGGGTTAACACATGAACAGCAGATGCTACAAGAATCAACGCGGCGGTTTGTTGATGAAGAGATGTTGCCTCATGAAGATCTTGTCGATCGCGAGGGGCATGTGCCGATTGAGCTGGGCAGGCAGATTGAATCCCGCGCCAAGGACGTGGGGCTGTTTGCCGCCAATTTGCCAGAAAATGTTGGCGGTGGTGGGCTAGATTATACCAGCATGGCGGTCATTGAACGTGAATTTGGGCGCACCAGCCACGCGCTTCACGCATGGGTTGCGCGCCCCACCGAATTGCTTCTTGCCACCGAAGGCGACCAAAAAGAACAATATTTAGCCCCATGCGTCACCGGTGCCAAACGCGAGCTTTTTGCGCTGAGCGAACCCGAAGCTGGTTCAGACATCATGTCAATGAAAAGCAATGCCAAACGCGATGGCGACGACTGGATTTTAAACGGGTCAAAACATTTCATATCCGGCCCGGTGATGCCCGATTTTGCGATTGTTTTTGCCGCGACTGGCCATGATGAAACACCGCGTGGGCCGCGCCCCAGAATCACCGCCTTTTTGGTCGATGTTGGCATGCCCGGCTTTGACATACAGGTTGGCTATAATTGTGTGAGCTATCGCGGCTATCTGAATTTCAAACTTGATTTTGATAATGTGCGGCTGAGCCCGGATCATATTCTTGGCGAGGAAGGCCGCGGCCTTGAACTGTCTGGCAAATGGCTTGGCATGGGGCGTATCTGGGTTGGGGCCACCTGTTGCGGCAAGGCCGAACGTCTATTTGAGATGGCAACAAGCTGGGCCGCAGAACGCAAACAATTTGGTCAGGCCATTGGCAAATTTCAAGCCACCGGTTTTAAGCTTGCCGATATGGCGGTAGAATTGCGCGCGGCCGATTTGCTGGTCAAAGACGCCATCAGCAAGGCTGATCAAGGTGTGATGACAGATAGTGATGCGGCCATGGTCAAACTCTATTGTTCGGAAATGCTGAATCGGGTGGCTGACAATACGGTGCAGATTTATGGCGGCATGGGGTTAATGGACGATTTGCCAGTCCAGCGCCTGTGGCGCGATTCACGGCTTGAAAGAATCTGGGATGGCACCTCGGAAATTCAGCGCCATATCATCACCCGCAACCTGTTGCGGCCGCTTGGTGCATGACCGCACAACGCCGGCAAAATTTACGACGCCTGCTTCGCCCCCGCCATGTTGCCCTTGTTGGCGGCGGCGATGTGGCAACGGTGATTAATGAATGTCGGCGCATTGGCTATGGCGGCGCATTATGGCCGGTGAACCCAAAACGCAAAGATATCTCTGGAATCCCCTGTTTTGCCGATATAGAGGCATTGCCAGACGCCCCGGACGCGACCTTTTTGGCGGTGCCCAAACAAGCGGCAATTGACATTACAGCGAGGCTGGCACGGCGCGGTGCTGGGGGGGTTGTGTGTTATACAGCGGGGTTTTCTGAACTAGGGTCTGCCGGTCAACAGGCCGAGGCTGAATTGGTGGACGCGGCTGGTGAAATGGCGTTGCTGGGGCCAAATTGTTACGGGCTGATCAATTATCATGACCAATTAGCGCTCTGGCCATTTGCGCATGGCGGCACGCATCCGGGGTTTGGCGCCGCCATCATCACACAAAGTGGCATGCTATCATCTGACCTTACCATGAGCCAGCGTCATTTGCCGTTAAGCTATATGGTTTCGGTTGGTAATCAGGCATCATTACGGCTAGAGGATTTCATTGATATCTTTCTTGAAGAGCCGCATGTACGGGCAATCGGCCTGCATATCGAAGCAATTCGTGACACCGAAAAATTTGCCAATGCGGCGATGCGCGCCATTGAGAGAAATATTCCTATTGTCGCGCTCAAAACCGGCGTGTCAGAAATTGGTGCCCGTCTTACCGCCAGCCATACCGGGTCACTATCTGGAACTGACACCACCTATTCAGCCTTTTTCCAGCGACTTGGTATTTGCCGCGTTGCGACACCATCTGAATTTGTTGAATTGCTGAAATTTTTAACTGTTGCCGGTGTGCCAGCTGGCCCAAAAATCGCTGGATTCACCTGTTCTGGCGGTGGGGCCA
>JAYOVO010000159.1:0-2412 GCA_038151495.1 Alphaproteobacteria bacterium | reverse complement strand
AATGTCGAACGGATGCGGCTTCTCGGCGCAAAAATCCACCCGGTAACGTCTGGTACCGGCACCTTGAAAGATGCAATGAACGAGGCGTTGCGATATTGGGTGACCAATGCCGAAACACATTTTTATATCATTGGCACAGTGGCTGGCCCGCACCCCTATCCACAAATGGTGCGCGACTTTCAATCAGTCATCGGCACCGAGGCGCGCGAACAAATCCTAGAGGCCGAAGGGCGATTGCCAGATAAAATCGTTGCCTGTATTGGTGGCGGGTCTAATGCCATGGGGCTATTTTATCCGTTTTTGGATGATAAAGACGTTGAAATTTATGGTGTTGAAGCGGCTGGCAAAGGCATCCCAAGCGGGTTGCATGCGGCCTCTCTCACCGGTGGGCAGCCCGGCATTTTGCATGGCAATCGCACCTATTTGCTGCAAAATGATGATGGCCAGATTACCGATGCACATTCCATTTCAGCCGGGCTTGATTACCCCGGCATTGGGCCTGAACATTCATGGTTGCACGATACCGGCCGGGTCAATTATGTCAGCGCCACCGATGATGAAGCCTTGGTCGCTTTTCAGCTATGCGCCCGCCAAGAAGGCATTATCCCTGCCCTCGAACCATCGCATGCGCTTGCTTATGTCAGTACCATGATTGGTGACATGTCTGCCGATCAGATCGTGATTTTGAATATGTGTGGGCGCGGTGACAAAGACCTTGGTGCGGTATTGCCAATATTGGACAAGCTGGGGCGGTTATAAACGCATTGATAGAAATTTTAGATAAACCAACAACCACAGCACGCATCATCTGCGGTGATTTTTAGAGGCATCAATGACAGGCCGGATAGACACAACATTTGCTAACGCCAAAAAGGCGGGCCGCGGCACTTTAGGCGTATTTATTACCGCTGGTGATCCTGATGCCGCCACAACATCTGCACTTCTCGATGCCTTGGTTGGGGCTGGCGTCGATTTCATTGAACTTGGCATGCCATTTTCTGATCCAATGGCCGATGGCCCGGCGATACAAGCGGCGTCATTGCGCGCCTTAAAAGGCGGTATGACGCTTGCTGGGACGCTAGAACTCGCTGCTGAGTTTAGAAAACGCCATCCAGACACGCCGTTGATTTTAATGGGCTATTACAACCCCATTTATATTTATGGCAATGACCGCTTTATTGCAGATGCGCTGGCGGCCGGGGTTGACGGGTTGATCATTGTCGATTTGCCACCTGAAGAAGACACTGAATTATGCCTGCCAGCCAAAGATGCCGGGCTAAAATTCATTCGCCTTGTCACGCCAACAAGTGACGAAACCCGCCTACCCGCCATTTTGGCAGAGGCCAGCGGTTTTGTTTATTATGTATCGGTTCTTGGCATCACCGGCACCAAGAGCGCTGCTGGCGACTCAATTTCCGATGCCTATCAGCGTATCCGCGCGCAAACTGAACTGCCGATTGTTGCTGGTTTTGGCATCCGCACACCAGCACAAGCCGCCGAAGCCGCCAGCCTCACAGATGGGGCGGTTGTGGGATCTGCCGTTGTTGATATTATTGCCAATAACCTGACAGATACGCCGCAAGAAGGTATTAAAGATGATATTGTTCAAAAAGTTGCCACTTTTGTCGGCGAACTTGCGACAGCTATTCGCAAATAGGGGTATGCCATGAACTGGATTACGAACTCTGTCCTGCCCAAAATCAAAGCATGGGTACAATCGGAAGATGTACCGGAAAATCTCTGGGTGAAATGCACCGCATGCAATCAAATGATTTTCCACCGTGAATTCGAAATTGCGAATAATTGCTGTACGACATGCGGCCATCACGCACCGCTGGCCCCAGAACAGCGCTTTGCCATGACATTTGATGATGGCAAGTTTGAAACCATCGCCCTGCCAGCCATTGAAGATGACCCGCTGAAATTCCGTGATAGCAAGAAATATAGCGACCGGTTGCGTGACACCCGCAACAAAACCGGTCTGAATGATGCCATTGCCGTTGCCGCTGGCAAGGTGAATGGCTTTCCATGTGTCATGGCGGCGTTTGACTTTCGCTTCATGGGTGGGTCAATGGGCCGGATGGTTGGCAATGGCATTATTGCCGCCGCGAATGAGGCGGTGGCCCGCAACGCCGCCTTGATCACCGTACCGTCAACTGGTGGGGCGCGCATGCAAGAGGGTGTGTTATCGCTCATGCAATTACCGCGCACGATTGTCGCTGTTGAAAAAGTACGTGATGCCGGGCTCCCTTATTTTGTTCTCTTGGCACATCCAACAACTGGCGGGGTTACCGCATCATTTGCCATGCTTGGTGACATCCAGATTGCCGAACCTGGTGCCATTATTGGCTTTGCCGGGCGCCGAGTCATCGAAGAAACTGTCCGCGAAAAACTGCCAGAAGATTTCCAGAC
>JAYOVO010000158.1:0-2456 GCA_038151495.1 Alphaproteobacteria bacterium | reverse complement strand
GGGGCGGTGGCTGATGAAATTTTGTCAGTGATGCGTGATGCTGCTGATCTTGATCGTATCTATGTCAATAATGGCGGCGATATCGCGCTTTATTTGCACCCGGCGGCTGTCGCTGTGCCGCATTATACGGTTGGCATATGTGCTGACCCGGATGTGGTGTTCCGGTCGCATGTCAATCCTGATACGTTGGCGGGTGACTGGGCGGCAAGATCAGTTCCTGATGCCTTTGCCGGCACGATAAAAATCACCGCGGCAGATCATATTGGCGGTATCGCGACAAGTGGCTGGAAAGGCCGAAGCCATTCGCTGGGCATGGCTGATTTGGTCACGGTGCTGGCACCAACGGCGGCGGCGGCTGATGTGGCGGCTACGTTGATTGCAAATGCGGTATGGCCGGATGATGATAATGAGACCGATTGGCCCGGCGTTCAACGCCAACCCGCCAATGCATTGGCGCCCGATAGCGATCTGGGATCGCGGCTTGTAACGGTTCATGTGGATCGATTGCCAGACCATGTTATCACAAAGGCGTTGCGGCGCGGTGCTGGCGTGGCCGAAGATATGCGTCAGTCTGGACACATATTCGCCGCTTATGGTGTGGTACAGGGGCAAGGTTTTGTATGTGATGCGATGACACAAAGGACTGCTGGGTCAAGCGCTGTCTTTTTAGATGAAACAGCTTGAGGGTTGAACATAATGACGCGGCTGGTGATTTTTGACAAAGACGGGGTGATTCTAGACCTGCAGGCAACATGGTTGCCAGTGGCACGGGCGGTGGCGGCACATACGGTGACATTAATCCCCGCTGTTGGTGGCGTCATGCCAGAGATCACCACAGCAGATTTATTGCATGCCATTGGTGTTGATGATCAGCGCGGGCATATTGATCCAAAAGGCATTTTTGCGACTGGTTCATTCGCCCACATGCGCGCTAAATGGCAAGCCATGCTACCGCCGCAGATGATCGATCTTGAACACGACCGGGCCTATCGCGACGCGGTGCAAACTATCGTTCACAAACAGACCCGCCAGACGACCAAAGCCAAAGGTGATGTGGTCACCCCACTTCATGCGTTGTATCAAGATGGCTATCAGCTGGCGCTGGTTACCAATGATAGTGAAAGCAGCGCCAGACAAAGTTTAGATGATCTTGGGATTGCTGATTTATTTTGTGCAATTGTTGGGGCAGATAGCGGTTTTGGGTCAAAACCAGATCCCGATGGGTTGTTGCATTGTTGCGATATCGCCGGGGTGACGCCAGATGCAAGCATTATGGTGGGTGATACCATTGCCGATTATGGGGCGGCGATGGCGGCTGGTTGCAAAGCGTTTGTTTGCATTGCTGATGCGTTTGAATTTCGGCCACATGATGATATTCAGCCAGAATTTGTGATTGCCGATTTGATGGGGTTGCCCGGATTATTGGGGGTGGATTCATCACCGTCTGCGGCCAGCCGGTGACTGGCAGGTGTTTTGGCTGAAAAAATAGACATCTGGCGCCAAGCCCCCCCTGAAGGTGCAATTCCCTAAAGATACAAACCCCGGGAAAATATATGGGTTGGCAAGCGAGGATAGATTCGCTTATCACTAGAAACGGCAGAATGGGCCAAATGCATTGGCCGCAGTGATGGATCAGAGGTGTTATGACGGGGCACATTGTCATTATTGGCGCGAGTCATGCTGGCATTTCATGCGCTGAACAATTGCGTACGCTGGGATTTTCTGGAGCCATTACGCTGGTAGACAGGCAGTCAGGTGCGCCGCTGGAACGCCCGCCCTTGTCAAAATCATATCTTGGCAGCTTGCCAGAAGACGATGATAAATTCTTGCTACGGCGCCCGGAATGGTATGACAAATTTCAAGTCACAATGATTGATGGTATGACCGTTGATCATATTGATCCGGGGCCGCATCTGATAGGGTTGGCTGATGGCCAGTCATTAAATTACGATAAACTTATTCTTGCCACTGGCGCGGTGCCGCGTACATTGCCGCAAGTGGCGGGTCTGAAAAACGTGCATGTATTGCGAAGCCCGGATGATGCCGCCGCCTTGCGCCGGGCCATGCAAACAGCAAATACAGCCGTGGTTATTGGTGGCGGTTATATCGGGCTTGAAGCCGCGGCAAGCTTTTGCAAGGCCGGATTGAATGTACATGTGGTTGAAGCCGCCGAAAGATTGTTGGCGCGTGTGGCAAGCCCAGATATGTCAGCTTTTTTTCAGGAACTTCATCAACGCCACGGGGTGATGATACATACCGGCATGACCAAAACGAAATTCCATCAAAAAGACGGCTTATTCACCGGCATAACTTTGGATACCGGCGAGCAGATTTCAGCTGAATTACTGGTGGTAGGCATTGGGGTCGAACCTCAAAGCGTGCTGGCAGATGCCATTGGTGCGAAAACTGGCAATGGCATTCTTGTTGACCGCCAGATGCGCACCACGATTGATGAT
>JAYOVO010000157.1:0-2530 GCA_038151495.1 Alphaproteobacteria bacterium | reverse complement strand
TTGCTACAGTCGCTGGTTTGAAGGAGTCTTTGCAAACATTGATCACCTGGTACGCAGTATCGCCGCCCATTGGCACCACCATCTGGATGTGCGTTTTTCTTGGGTTTTCAGCGCCGATAGCCATGGAAATTGTGTTGCTGACCAATTTGCTGGCGCCATTCACCGGGCCATTTATGGGCGAATTGTTATTGGGTGCGGCGGTGCCACTTTCGGTGATGACATTATCATTGCGGCTTGGTGCGATATTATTTGGCGGCATTTTGTTAGCAGTATTGGCAAAATGGTGGCTTGGTGATGAAACGATAAACACCTATCGTGGCCGGTTTGATGGCATGGCGACATTATTGATGCTGGCATTTTTGGTGCCGGTTTTTGATGGTGTGAGCGCGATGGTTTTTGCTGCCCCTTTGATGGCATTGGCGCTTGCTGGGCTGGCAACTGCGTTAAATTTTGGCCATCAGGCCTGTGTCTTCATAGCAGGTCATTTGCTGGCAGTGGCGCGCCGTAAACCATCCCTGCCAGATGGCACAAGATCGGTCGCGGTGGTCTCTGGCAACCGTAACCTTGGGTTGTATTTTGCCGCCTTGCCAGCTGATCCGTTATTTTCACTTTTTGTCGCCGCCTATCAGATTCCGATTTATTTGACGCCGATGGTCGCCGGCTGGTTTGGTGACCGGGCAAAAAAGCAAGACCATTGCAACAAATCGGTTGGCCGTTAACGTCAAGTCGTGTTGGGGTTGCTAGTTATCATCATTTCGCCGTTTTTGACTGTTGTTTATGACCATGCTGATTATAGTCATGTGTGATGTCTATTTCTGAAACCGTTGCCCTGACAGCCCCACAAATGCGCCGCATCGCCGCGATAGATGCCTTGCGCGCACCTGCCTATGCCCTGGGGGCGACGATGGCTGGCTTTGCCACGATCGCGCGCGAAGCCGGTTTTGATGTCTGGATGGCGGTGACCACATCGGCATTGGTGTGGGGGATGCCCGGGCAGGTGGCGTTTGCCAGCCTGTATTCTGCAGGTGCGTCGCTTTTCATCATCTTTGTTGCAGTTACGCTTGCCAATATGCGGATGCTACTAATGGTTGTATCAGCCGCTGATATGATGCATCTCCATATGCATAAATTGCCATTATGGCGGCGGGTGATCTTGATGCAATGTCTCGCGATTACAAGCTGGGCGCATCTGGCTGTTGCCGAAACCACATATCCGCGCCATTTGCTTTTGCCTTATTTTCAGGGGTTTTCGCTGACGCTTTATGCAAGCGGCATGTTGGGTACGGTTTTTGGCTATTTTCTGCCTGATATGGTGCCGCCTGATTTGTTGCAGATTATCATTTTTATCACGCCGATTTATATATTTTTGCTGATCGCAACAGCCCGCCAAAAGGCCAATCGTCTGGCGGTGGCGTTTGGCGGCATTTTATGCCCGGTATTTTACCCGGTGGCAGGGGAATGGAGCATTTTGCTGGCTGGGGTCATGGGCGGTACATTGGCGATAGGTTATGCCCGGTTTATTGCCAAATGGCACCTTGAAGAGAGGCGCTAGGCCATGGATGATTATGGGTTTTGGGGATCTTGGCTGGCGGTGGGATTGGCCGCTGTTGGTACATTTATATGGCGGTTTGCCGGGGTATTGTTGGCATCTAAAATCCCCGCGCAAAGCCCGTTGATGGATTGGGTGAATACCATGGCCTATGCCATGGTTGCTGGCGTGTTGATGTTGATGCTGGTGCATCCAACAGGCATTTTGGCCGCAAGCGGGCTAGATGACCGCTTATTGGGTCTTGTCACCGGCGTTGGGGCGATGATGTTGACCAAGCGCATTATCCTGTCATTGCTGTGCGGCATTTTGATGTTTGCGGCGTCACTGCATCTTTTTTAGATCGGCCGACCTTTGCAATGCTTGCACGATGTGCGGGAAATCGCCTTAGAATGGTAATTTATTTCCCTGAAAATCCTCATAAATGCCGGTAGTCGCCAGTGATAAGGCATCAAATCTTGTTAACAGGCCAGCGGCGCTATCTTGCGGCGATGTACTGGCTTGTGGGCCGCCCATATCGGTGCGCACCCAGCCCGGGTGATACGCGCCGACAGCTACGCCTTGGGGCGCCAGTTCAACAGCCATGCTGCGTGCGAGATTTGTTGCGGCCGCTTTTGACGCACGGTAAATCGGGGCATTGCTATCTGCCAGTTCTTGACTGCCCATAATTGATGAAATGATCGCAATCTTGCCCGGTGTTCCATCTAGAACATGGGGCAAAAATGACCGGGCGGTGAAAAACACACCGGCAATATTGGTCATCAATACGTTAGCGATAGAGGCGGTGTCGTGATCTGCCGCTTGCAATCCACCATAGCTATTTAACGCCCCGGCATTGCAAACCAGAATGTCTATCGGGCGTTTCATGCCAGCGGCAATCTGCTTCATATCTTTTTCGGCACATACATCAAGACCAAGCACGGTGATGCTGTCATTTTGTTTTGCCAAAGCCACCAAATCAGATGATTCTAGGGCGTTTCGGGT
>JAYOVO010000156.1:0-2575 GCA_038151495.1 Alphaproteobacteria bacterium | reverse complement strand
TTCGTCTTGTGCCATTGAAAACAGACGGCAACGAGCCACATATAGCGCATGACAAGACAGGAGGGCGAATATGATCAGACGGCATATACCTGCAATTCTAACTGTAATTTTGATCTCTATTGGTGCGCAAACGGCGCTTGGTGCGGGCGGCGACAACAATTATGCTTCAGCGGCACAAAAGCCACCTGGCTATAACGAAGCCGTGGCGCTTATCGCCGCAGAAAAATATCAAGAGGCAATTTTGCCGCTCCAATCCGCTGAAAAAACGGCTCAAAATGATGCCGATATCCAAAATCTGCTAGGGTTTGTCCATCGCAAAACCGGCAAGCTTGATGCGGCGGGTGGCTATTACCAACGCGCCTTGGAAATTAATCCAAAACATAAAGGCGCACTTGAATATCAGGGCGAATTATTTTTGATGGGCGGCGATAAAGACGCCGCTGAGGCCAATTTGGCAAAGCTAGATAAAATATGCTGGCTGGGGTGTAGCGAATATGATGACCTCAAAAAAGCGATTGCCGAGTCACAATAACAGCCTGTCTTTAGGGTGTATATTTTAAGCGGTCACCCTGACGACTTGCGTGGCCGTCAGGGCACGCGGCATCAGCCTATAATGTTATGTGCGGGGCCATAGGGGAATCCGGTGATATTTTCATTGCCGTCTTCGGTGATGATTAAAATATCATGTTCCCGATAGCCGCCAGCGCCCGGCTGACCATCTGGAATGGTAAGCATCGGTTCCATCGAAATCACCATGCCCGGTTGCAAAATGGTGTCGATATCTTCGCGCAATTCAAGCCCGGCCTCACGTCCATAATAATGGCTTAACACGCCAAAAGAATGGCCGTAACCAAAGGTGCGATATTGTAAAAGATTACGTTCTTCAAAGAATGCGTTGATCTTTTGCGTGACATCGGCGCAGGACATCCCCGGTTTTAGCAAGCTCATACCATATTCATGCGCGTCAACATTGGCCTGCCATATGGCCAGCGAGCCAGCATCGACCGTATCAACGAAAAGCGTACGCTCAAGCGCGGTATAGTAACCTGAAATCATCGGAAAGGTATTGAGTGATAAAATGTCACCTGATTCCAGTTTACGTGCGGTGACTGGGTTGTGGGCACCATCGGTGTTGATACCTGACTGAAACCAGACCCAGCTATCACGATATTCGGCATCAGGAAAGCGTTTGGCAATTTCCAGTTCCATAGCGTCACGCCCGGCCATGGCAATGTCAATTTCACGGGCGCCAGATTTGATCTGGTCGCGGATTGCATAGCCGCCAACATCGGCAGTGGCCGCGCCAGCACGGATTAATGCTAGCTCGGCGGGCGATTTATGCATGCGCTGCTTCATGGTTGCTGGTGCGATATCAATTTTTTCTTTTGGTTCTAAAAATGAGTCAAGCAGTTGCATTTGGCTGATGCTGATATGGTCACCTTCAAAACCAATGGTTTTGCCAGTGCCAGTGACGGAAAGAATGGCCCGCCAATAATTATGTCTTTGCCAGTCTGTATAGGTGATATTGTCACCATAGCACCGGCGCCATGGTTGCGCCGCGTCAATGCCAGCGCTGAAGGTGACGGTGTCGGTCGCTGTGATAACTTGCGCATAGGGGCGGCCAAACGAACAATATAAAAACCCGGAATAATAGCTGACATTATGCATCGATGTCAGAACACAGGCGTCAACGCCTGTTTCCTGCATGGTTTGACGCAAAATTTTTAGACGTGATTCATATTCAGCATCAGCGAATGGCAGTTGTTTCTGCCCCTGATGAAAACGGTAATATTGAGGGCGATCCATCAAAATGCTCCTTTACTTCACACTCGTCATAGGCAGAGGTGATGCGGAAGGAGCCCTCCCTCACCGCTGTCTACGGCAAAGCAAGATCCCGGCGTTCAGGATGGTTGATCAGACATAAACAAACCATGGTTTGTTGCGACGCCATCGCTATGTCCAATGCATCGCGTCTATAACTATTTTTTCGGGCAGTCAATATCAATAATATCCCCGGATTAGTATTATCCCTGGATCATTATTATCACTGGATCAAGCGTGATTGTGACGATCTGACTTTTTGGCTGATAGGCGGGTGGGCTGGCAAGCTAGCCTGTTTGATGTTCAGATGCCAAAATATGCCAGCCCGGCGATTTCAGGAACCATAGAAAGGCAAGGCTAAACGCCACCGCTAACCCAATATGCAATATTTCTGGTGATATAACGGTCAGCGCGGCGCCAGCCGCCAGCGGCCCGGCAGCGGCACCAATATCGCGCCATGTCTGGTTGCGTGCCAGCGCCTTTATTTTGCTATCTTGATATATTTTTGCCACGGCGGCGGCGAACAAGGTACCCAAGGCACCGCGCGCAATGACCAACAGGCATGACCCAACAATCAGCCAATTCATTCCAATCATGGCAAATCCCAAAATACTTGCCACAACAGCGATGGTCAGTGGCAGTCTAGTACCAAATCGATCGGCAATTACGCCCGCAAAAGGGGCAACGAGCATTTCGCTGAGGCGCCGTGCCGCCAAAATGCTGCCGCCAAGTAAAATGGCAAGTTCAAGTGAAA
>JAYOVO010000155.1:0-2581 GCA_038151495.1 Alphaproteobacteria bacterium | reverse complement strand
GATAATTTTTAATAGGTCAAAAACAACATTCACCTGCAGGTCATGTGTCAGGATTAGACTTTTCACGAACAAAATGAAAATACAGCATCACGGCCTGCTTGCAGGGCTGCGGAGTCAAACGAGCTCTGAAGCTATGCGCCGTTAGATTACTCTACCTAACGGTGTTTTGACCTTCATGATATGTCCAGAATAATTTTTGGTGGCGCGGTGCCGTTATGGATATCTTGAAAGGCTTTCGCACCATCCGCCAACGGCCGCACATCGACCCAGCCAGACCCGCTGACCGCGCCATCATGCAACAGCCGCAAGGCTTCGGCAAAATCATCATTGCGGTAACAATAGGTGCCCTTAAAGGTGATTTCCTGCAAGGTGATGCGTCTGGCGTCCAACCCATCTAAATTATCCTGCAACCCGATATGTACAATCACCCCGCCGGGCCGCACCATTGCTGACGCCGTGCGCCGGGTGGTGCCAGACCCCACCGCATCAATAATCATATCGACATTTTGTGGGCATTGATCGGATTTTGTTGGATCATAGGCGTTAAAATTACCCAGCTTTTCCAGCATCGAACGGCGCAATGGATTCGGCTCGGCAATCCAAATATTGTGATAGCCATAGGCCAGAAACACCTTGCCTGCCAACAGACCAATCGCCCCGCCACCAAGGATAGCTATCGTTGCCGCCCGATCATCATCAGCATGTTGAAGCGCCAAACGCACGGCATGTACCGAACAGGCCAAGGGTTCAGCCAATGCCGCCTCGACAAACGACAAATCATCAGGAAGGATTGTCAGATTCTGCGCCTTGATGGCCACTTTTTCAGCAAATGCACCCGGCACCCGCATGCCAATCAATTCCCGCTTTGCACATAAATGCTCGTTACCTGATACACAAGACACGCACGCGCCACATGTCATCAATGGGTTAATGGCCACGCGTTGTCCCTGCAGTGGCCCGTCATTCGCCACGCCGACAGCTTCATGCCCCAAAACCAATGGCGGCACCCGGCGTTCATCATGGCCATGCCACGCGTGCATATCAGACCCGCAAATGCCGCAAAACGCCAAATCAACAACAACCTGTTCCCGATCGCAAACAGGGGCAGGCACGTCGCGAATTTCTGATAATTGCGTTCCTGTATACACAAGCGCTCTCATTTTGCTGTCATACCCCCGTCAACATTAATCGTTTGGCCAGTGATATATGCCCCGGCTTCAGAGGCCAAAAACAATAATGGCCCACGAAGATCCTCAAGCTCTCCATTTCTTCCCATCGCTGTCCGCGACGCTAAATCTGCCGCGGTATTCGGGTCAGCAAATAGAGCAGCTGTCAGTTCGGTTGGAAAAAAACCAGGCGCAAGGGCATTAGCGGTGATGCCATAAGCAGACCAAGCTTCAGCCATAGCACGCGTGAGTTGAGTCACGCCGCCCTTGGCAGCGCCATAAGATATGCCATTGGGAAATGCCCGGCTGGACTGCATTGATGCGATATTGATAATCCGGCCCCAGCCATTTGCCTTCATACCCGGCACGAACTTTTGCGTGACTAAAAATGGCACATTTAAATTGAGATGTACCGTATAAGTCCACATTTCTTCGTCAATTTTATCGGCATGCAACCGTGGGTTTATGCCAGCCGCATTCACAATAATATCTGGCTGATACCCGCGATCAGTGACCATTTTGAAAAGACGTTCGCTCGCACCGGCCTTGCACAAATCAATCATAAAGATGTTTCCATCCCGCGCGCCAAGCACCTCTTTCAATTTGTCCTCACGCCGACCGACCAGCAAAATAGTTGCACCTTCATCGGCAAGAGACTGTGCCATAAACCCGCCTATGCCACTGCCACCACCAGTGATCAGCGCGGTTTTACCAGCTACTGAAAACAGACCTTTCGACACATTAGCCAAGATTTTCTCCCGGAAAATATTTGCGCAAACGCACATCTGCGGCGCGTGCATGGCCTTCCATGCCCTCAAGGCGTGAAATTCGCGCTGCTGCCTGCCCCACTTCGCGGTTGGCCTCGCGGGTCATGCGCTGGGTGGTGACAACTTTCATAAACTTATGCACCGACAGCCCGCCTGTGTAATGCGCCGCCCCTTTGGTTGGCAAGATATGGTTGGTGCCAGAACATTTATCACCATAAGATACCGTTGTTTCTTCACCAACAAACAGCGACCCATAATTTTTCAGCCGATTTGTATACCACGCATCTTTGGCTGTATGCACCTCTAGATGTTCGGCGGCATATTCATCTGAAATCGTCGCCGCTTCCTCATCACTATCGCATAAAATGACCTCGCCATAATCGCGCCAAGCCACTGTTGCGGCATTCTTTGCAATCTCTGGCAGGGCGTTGATATGCCGATCCATCTGCGCCATTACATCCTCGGCCAATTGACGCGATGTGGTGATCAACCAAGCTGGCGAATCCGGGCCGTGTTCGGCCTGGCTGACAAGATCTTCGGCAACCACCGCAGCATCGGCTGTTTCATCAGCAATCACCGCAATTTCAGTCGGGCCAGCAAACATATCAATACCAACGCGGCCATACAGCATACGTTTTGCCTCGGCCA
>JAYOVO010000154.1:0-2593 GCA_038151495.1 Alphaproteobacteria bacterium | reverse complement strand
AACATATTGTGTCTGGCACCTATCAGACACTGGATCTAAGCGCTTTTGGTTTTGAACGTATTTTGACCAAGACGCCACTGCCGGAAACAGCGATCATTTAACAAGTATTGTGTATAGAATTACTGGCAGGGCGAGAGGCAAAAAACATTTCGGTTGCGGGCAAGCAATGCTAGTCTCGCACACGCTAATTCATCTGAAGGGACAATCGCAAATGAAACTCTGTCACAGCCAATCATCGCCATTTGTGCGTAAAGTCAAGCTGGCAGCCCATGTTTTGGGGTTTGCCGGTGAACTGGAACTTGTCGAGACCAATACAATGGATGCCAATGACCCGATCCGTTCGGTCAATCCACTTGGTAAAATCCCGGCGCTTGAAGATGGTGGCACCATTCTCTATGACAGCCGGGTGATTGTTGAATATCTTGATGCCAAAGCTGGTGGCGACAAGCTTATTCCTGCGGCGGGTGCGGCGCGGTTTGAAACATTGACGCGGGCCGCGCTGATGGACGGCATCATGGATGCGGCCATCTTGGTTGTGTATGAGGGCCGCATGCGGCCTGAGGACAAATATGTCGAAAGTTTTGTCACCTATCAGCGTGAAAAAATACAACGCGGGCTAGAAGTCATCGCGGCATCATCACCCCAATATCGTAATGGAGCGATGCCGGATGCTGGCGAAATTGCCTTGGCCTGCGTTCTTGATTATCTGGATTTCAGACAACAGCTGAACTGGCGGGATCATGCGGCCAATCTGCAGGACTGGCTTGCTGATTTCGCGGCAGCAGTACCCGGTTATAAAGAAACATTGCCACCCGCGGCATAGGTCAAGGCCACCGATTAGGCATTCTGTCGCGATTTGTTGGAAATGATGTCTAATCGGTGTTTGTCTGGTTGGCGGCATACCATTGTGTGCGGATAATGTGAAAGCCAAGTGCCGCTAATGCCACCGCGGTGCCGCCCATCATTATCGCCGAGGGGCGCTCGCCAATGCCAAGCCAAACCCAGAATGGCCCGACCACCATTTCCAATAGCATCACCAAACTGACAACCGCGGCGCTGGTATAGCGCGGCGCCAGATTGAGGCAGGTGAAAGACACCGGCAACAAAACCAACCCCATGGTCAATACAGTCCATAATGGCACCTCAAATATTTTGTCTTGTTCAGCCAAAAAAAGACCAATCATGCCGCTGATAAAGGCGCCAAACGCGGCGGCTGGCAGGATGGCCAACCATGGATATTTACGGGCAAAGGTGAAAGTGACCGCAAGGCCGATAGCGGTCAATACGCCGTAAAGGGCGCCAAGCATGACCGACCCGCCCGGCTGGCCAATGGCGTTGCTTCCATCGGCCACCACAATGCCAACACCAGCCATCGCGGTGAAAATCGCCGCCCAGCCAAGCCAGCCCTGTTGTTCCTGTAATAAAAACGCCGATAAAATCGCCGCAAATACCGGCATGGTGGCAACCGCTGTCAACACCACGCTGGCAGAAGTTTCGACAATGCCAAGCGTAAAGGTCACAGAATTCAGGCTGAATGTGGCAATCACAAACAAACCTTGCCATGTCATGACGGTGCGCAAATCGCGCCAAGGCTGGCGGGTGAATAAAAGCCACCAAATGGCGAATGACATCACCCCCATTAACATCCCGCGCCAGCCCATCAAGGTCCAGCGTTCAAGCCCAGACAGCCTGATCACCAATGTATCAGGCGTTAACACCAAGATGCCGGCCAGTGCCAGCAAGGTGCCAAACCGGCCAGGCTTGCCATTCATATAAGAGGTAAACCAGTCCGGCATCACCATGGCGCTGACCAACTTGTAATAAGATGATTTGACAAAGCCGAGACACCTAACCAGTAAAAGATAATTTGCCACTGCCGCACGCAAGGAAACCATGCGCCCCGAAATGGCGCAAACCCATACGGCATAAACCTATGTTGCATAAAGTTGGGCGGTATAGATGTAAGTCATACACCAAGCGGCACTTTGCCCCGAACCAGACGCGGCTGTCAATCGCCAGCAGGCTTTGTTGATATTATCGGCCAGCTGGTCTTAACCCAATTGGTCTAGAGAAGGTGGCGCCATAGTGTTTTTTCTACTTGCCTGTTGGCCCGATCCATAGTCCAGTAACAACATCCAAAAAGAGTTTTTAAGGGGCGGCGTGGCCCGGGAGTGTTTTTTCATGAGACTGCCACCATTTGGACTTGGCCATTCCCTTTATCGCGGCAATTTACATGGGCATTCCACCCATTCAGATGGGGTGTTGTCGGCGCAAGCCGTGGTCCAGACCTATGCCGATCTTGGCTATGATTTCACCTGTTTGTCCGACCATTTATGGATCGACGATAAATTTGCCGCAACAAGCGTGTGTGATGGCCGCGCCCTTGATCGCAAAGACTTTATCACTTTGCCGTCAGCTGAACTTCATTGCTATGGCAAAACATATGATCAAGACGGCGTATGGCATATTGTGGCCAATGGCCTGCCACTTGATTTTGCCTGTCCTGATGCAAAAGAAACCGCCCCAGACCTGATTGCCCGTGCGCAAGCCGCGGGCGCCTATGTATCGCTGGCGCATCCGGAATGGTATACGA
>JAYOVO010000153.1:0-2598 GCA_038151495.1 Alphaproteobacteria bacterium | reverse complement strand
CCACAAAAAGAGCAGAACAAAGTTCCCTTATCACCATCTTCTTTTTTAGCCATTATATCGGCTCCTGTTTTATCTTGGGCGGCAAGTCAGCCGCCGATATCGCGCTTAGTCTAGAACCCTAAACGATCTGGTTACAAACAAAATTTGTGCCAACCGCCGGGCGTTTGCCAGTCTCTTTATCGAACCTTTTGAAATTAAACATCTTTATCAGGAACTGGCCGTTTTGTGACAACCTCATCAATTAGCCCAAATGATTTGGCATCTTCAGCCGTCATAAAGGTGTCGCGTTCCATGATCTTTTCGACCTGTTTCAAACTTTTGCCGGTATGATGTTCATAAATACCGTTCAGTCGTTTGCGCAAATCCAGAATTTCCCGGGCGTGGATTTCAATATCACTGGCCTGCCCCTGAAACCCGCCTGATGGCTGATGTGTCATGATCCGCGCATTTGGCAGTGCATAGCGTTTTCCCGCCGCACCCGCCATCAATAACAATGACCCCATTGAAGCGGCCTGTCCCATACATACGGTCGATACATCTGGCCGGATATATTCCATAGTGTCGTAAATCGCCAAGCCAGATGTCACAATGCCGCCCGGCGAGTTGATATACATCGAAATATCTTTTGTCGGATTTTCTGATTCCAAAAACAGCAATTGCGAACAAACAAGCGAGGCCACACCATCATCAATCGGGCCATTTAAAAAAATAATCCGTTCTTTGAGCAACCGCGAAAAAATATCATAAGCCCGTTCACCACGGTTTGTCTGTTCGACCACCATCGGCACCAGATTAGCCTGTTCAGGGGTCGTTCCACCCAGCCAATGTTCACTCATAAACAATCTCCTCGCATTTCGTGGAAAAGGACCGTGGTCAACAGCCTTTGAAAAACCGGTATAGGCAAAGCTGGCGGCATACATTGACAGTATGCGTTAGCATGCGCCCCATCACTATATGGCGATAGGTGAAATGGGTTCAAGCCCAGAATAGACAATGACAAAAGAAAATAGAGAGGTGCCACAAGACACCTCTTCTATCATCGTTTCAAGATTTGCTACCGATGACCAAAACCACCGCGCAAACAGATCAATATTTATTTTTTGGCCGCTGGCTTCTTCGTTGCGGCTTTTTTCGCGGGCGCTTTTTTCGCGGCAGGCTTTTTGCTAGCGGCCTTTTTCGCTGATTTTTTGGCCGCCTTTTTCGCTGGTGCCGCATCGCTCTCATCAGCCTGATAGAGCGCATCTTTATCGATTGCAATTTCGGACACCTTGGCCATTTCAAGAATAAAATCAATGACCTTATCTTCAAAAATAGGGCCAGCAATCTGTTGCATGGCTTGCGGGTTCTTTTGGAAATATTCCAGCACCATCTGTTCTTGACCAGGATAACGCCGTGCTTCTTCAAAAACCGCTTTGCGCGTATCTTCCTCGGTCACATCAATATTATTGACGCGCCCAATCTCAGTGATCAACAAACCGAGACGCACCCGGCGGGTCGCAATCTTTTGTGCCTCGTCCTTGTCGGCCTTGCTCATCCCGTCATCAGCGGCCGGATGATCATGGTCATGGTCATGATCGTGATCGTGATCGTGATGATGCGCTTCGGCCGCATTCGGGTTCATTGCCCGGGCAACCGAGTCATATTCCTGCTGGAATAATGACGGCGGCACGTCAAACGCCTCTCCATCAGCCAACGCATCCAGCACATTTTTCTTTACCAACTGTCGCAATGCGGTGGCGTGCTGGCCGTTAATTTGCTGGCCAATAGCGTCTTTCAACCCGTCAAGATCGTCAAACCCAAGACGCTTTGCCAATTCATCATCAATGCTAGCATCGGCTTTTTCCTGAATATCTTTCACGGTCACTTCAAAAACCGCTAATTTACCGGCCAGGTGGGCCGCCTGATAATCCTCGGGAAATGTTACCGGCACATCGCGGCTTTCATCAGTCTTCGCACCAACCAACCCGTCTTCAAATCCGGGGATAAAGCTGTTTGATCCCAATTCCAGCGCATGGCCTTCGGCGGCACCGCCCTCAAACGCTTCGCCGTCAATGCGCCCAACAAAATCAATGGTCACCACATCGCCAAGCTTCGCCGCACGCGGTTTCGCCAACGCAACGGTTGGACGATTTTCATCAGCGATGCGGCTTAACGCATCGTCAATTTCCTGAGAGTCGCTCTCGATACGCGGCTTTTCGATCGCCAATTTAGCCAGATCTGGCACGGTGATCGCTGGCATAATTTCACATGCGAGACTGGCTTCTAAATCCTTGTTTTCTTCATAGGACTTGATGTCGACTTTTGGCTGGCTGGCCAATTTCAAATCATTGCCTTCAATCGCCTGCCGGGCGCCTTCATCAAGCGCTGTTTTGATCGCTTCGCCGCGTGCTTGGTCGCCGAACCTTGTCTTGACCACCGATAATGGCACTTTGCCCGGCCGAAACCCCGGCATTTTGACTGTTGCTGCTATCTCTTCCAGCTTTTTCGCCACCTCAACTTCGATTTCATCAGCCGTGATGACAATCTTATATTCACGAAGCAAGCCGTCTGACTTGGTCTCAGAAACATTCATCGAACCATCTATCCCTTTATTGTTAC
>JAYOVO010000152.1:0-2647 GCA_038151495.1 Alphaproteobacteria bacterium | reverse complement strand
CGTCTTGGCCACCAGCCTGTCAAGCCTGATGCAAATGCCAAATAGAGACCGTTTTATTTATCAATTTGAAGATTTGACCGTCGATTGCACCCGTCAGTTACTTGATGATGACGGGTTGGCGGCGCTGTTGCGTCTTGCTGAAAACTGTCAGCTACAGACCCGTATTGACGAGATGTTTTCTGGGGCGCCAGTGAATATTACCGAACATAGGCCGGTACAGCATATGGCCGTGCGTACGCCGGATCATCTGGCATCTGTTGCCTATCAAAAACTATCTGCCTTTGCCGAATCGGTGCGGCGGAACCCAGACATTACATCAGTGGTAAATCTGGGCATTGGGGGATCAGATTTAGGCCCGAAAATGGTCACGCAGGCGCTGGCTGGATATCATGACGGGCCGGTCTGTCATTTTGTTGGCAATATTTGTCCAACAGATTTGCATGACGTGCTGGTCACATGCGACCCTCATAAAACACTATTCATTGTCACATCCAAAAGCTTTACCACGGCAGAGACTCTTGCCAATGCGATGATGGCCAAACACTGGCTCGACCAGCATGGGGTTGATGCAAGCGCCGCCATGGTGGCGGTCACTGCCGCCGGGGCGCGGGCGCAAGCATGGGGCATTGACCCAGATCATGTTTTTGCTTTCGCCGACGGTATCGGCGGGCGCTATTCATTATGGTCATCTGTTGGTTTGTCCGTCATGATCGCCATTGGCAGTGAAAATTTTTCTCGCATGCTGGCCGGGGCCTATGCGATGGATCGTCATGTCCAGCACGCAGAGTTAGCGCAAAATATCGGCGTGATCATGGGGTTGTTGCGGGTCTGGTGCCGCCGTTATCTGCAATTGCCAGCTTATGGGCTGATCCCCTATGACCAGCGGCTGGCCGCCTTGCCAGCATGGGCGCAACAGCTGGAAATGGAAAGCAATGGCAAATCTGTTGACCGGCAGGGCCATCCTTTGCCGTTGCCTGCTGGCCCGTTGATATGGGGCGCGGCGGGGGCCAGTGCGCAGCATAGTTTTTTTCAATGGTTGCATCAATCGGTTGATATCACCCCGATTGATATTTTGGTGGCGATACAGCCAGCCACCGGGCTGGATGACCAAATGTGGCATGATCATCACAAATCGCTTGCCATCAATGCGGTGGCACAGGCCGAGGCATTGGCGTTAGGTGCGCCGAATATGGCCGAACCGCATCGTCATTTTCCAGGCAACCGGCCATCGGTGTTGATCAGCTGGGATCAAACGACACCCTATGCGCTTGGCCGCCTGTTGGCACTCTATGAACATATCACCGTGATTTCCGGATTTTTGTGGGATGTGAACAGTTTTGATCAATGGGGGGTTGAACTTGGCAAACAGATGGCAAATCAAATTCAATCAGGCGAAAGTCTCGAACATTTCAGCCCAGCCGCAAGAGCGTTTCTTGATCGGCTGAATGCCCCCCGGACATAACTGGCACCGCGAAATAATTTTTTGGCCAGAACATGGCACTGACCATCGAGGCTTGCTTGGGCGTTGCCAGATGAATGACACAGAATCAGATTGTTACACATAGAATAAATGGGAACCGGTATGCAGCTTGAGCAAATCTTAAATAAACGAAAATCATGCCGGGCGTTTTTAGACCGCCCGATCGACCCGCAATTATTGCATTCAATCATTTCAAAGGCCGCCCGCGCCCCATCAAATGGCAATTTACAGCCATGGCAGATTTATATTGTAACAGGTGCCGCGCTGGCATCTTTGAAACAAACAACCAAACAGTTAGTTGATGATCAGGTGCCATTACAAACCCCTGAATATCAGGTTTATCCAAAACCATTGAAGGATATGTATGACCAACGCAGACAGGAGATTGGTGAAGATTTATACCGGGTGCTGGGAATCCCGCGTGAGGACAAACAAAAACGGCGTGGTCAATTTGCCAAAAATGCGCTGATGTTTAACGCCCCGGTGGGGGTATTTGCTTATATCGACCGGTCCTTGAGTTACGGACAATGGATGGACCTTGGGATGTATTTGCAAAGCGTTATGCTGTTATGTGAGGGGCATGGGCTAGCGACATGTGCGCAAGGCTATTGGACATTTTTTCATGAGACTGTACGTCAGACGACTGGTGCGTCTGATGATCTGACGCTGGCTTGCGGCATTGCCATTGGATTTGAAGATCAAGATGCCCCGATCAATAAGGTGCGGTCTTCACGTGTGGCGGTTGAAGATTTTGCTGTATTTATCGACAGATGAAATCAGGCCGATGGGGTTCTATGACGCGCTCCCTATTAAGGGGTGATCGGCAAATCCATCATTAATGGTAATTATGTTTTTTCTTGTTAGAAGAGGTAAAAATAATGCGTAACGCCAATAGCCATGCGGTGATTGATCATCTTGTTTTTGGGTGCGATCATTTGCAAAACGGGACGTCCTTTCTTGAACAAACGCTTGGTGTTTGTTTTTCTGGCGGCGGAAAACACACCCTAATGGCAACGCATAATCGGCTTTTGAAATTACAAGACTCCATCTATTTCGAAGCCATCGCCATTGATCATGAGGCCGTGCAAAAACATGGGGATATTGGTCGCAAGCGGTGGTTTTCACTTGATGAGGACCGCACAAAACAAAGACTGGCGCAATCACCGC
>JAYOVO010000151.1:0-2652 GCA_038151495.1 Alphaproteobacteria bacterium | reverse complement strand
CGGCCGGTGCCGCCACCGCCGTTGTTGGATGGTGGAGCGGTTATAAAATTGGCGGTATGTTGATGCTATTTATTGCTGACTGGCTGGAACAGGCTGGCCACACAAATTACTGGCAACTGACATTTTTATTTTTATGCGGGTTTGTTTGTCTTGCCAATATTGGGTTGATGCTGATCCCAGAGGCGCGTGCAGATGGCCGCATCGAAGCCCAAAAACAAGCCGCGTCTGGTTTAGCCGCAAATTTTGGCACAAGCCGCCTGGCCGCTTTTGGCGGATTTCTGGTCAACACCGTCTGGGGACCACTTGGCAGTTTTTTTCGCAAAAACGGTCTATCGGTAGCCCTCACCCTGCTTGGTTTCATTTTTCTGTTTAAAATTGGCGAGGCCTTTATGGGCAAGATGTCGCTGGTCTTTTACAAGGAAATCGGCTTTTCAAAATCTGATATTGCGCTGTATTCAAAAGGGCTTGGTTGGATCACCACCGTTGCCTTTACTGTTCTAGGTGGCTATTTGGCCATACGTTCCGGCACGGTAAAAGCGCTGTTATTTGCTGGTATTGCGATGGCCGCCACCAATGTCATGTTCAGCATCTTGGCATGGACAGGCAAATCAGAATGGTTGTTTGCGCTGGCTGTTCTTTTTGATGATATTGCCGCCGCTTTTGCAACCGTTGCCTTTGTGACCTTTATTTCGCTTTTGGTAGATCGCACCTATACGGCCACACAATATGCTTTGCTGGCGTCAATCGGCACGATGGGGCGCACCACATTGGCTTCATCATCTGGGGCGTTGGTCGACTGGCTACATGGTGACTGGGGGCTGTTTTTTATCATCACCGCCTTGATGGTCATCCCGTCGTTGATATTGCTTTGGTTTATCCGGAAGCGCATTCCAAATTAGCCCGCGCGCGTAATGCCATCATGCTTATGGGCGGCGGCGCGCAGTAACAGGCCCAGCGGTCGCGGCAATACGCTGAATGGCAACGAAAAGCGGTTCACTTGCCACCGCCATATGGTACGCGTTGGCATGCAGCAACCGGTCAGCATCCTGCATAATGCCAACATGACCCGCCCAAAATACCAGATCGCCGCGCTGTAGCGTTTCAGTCTCATCCAGCGCTTGGCCAATATCATGTTGCGGCCCTGAATCGCGGGGGACAGCCATGCCAGCCGCGGCCATGGAAAGCTGCACCAAGGCCGAACAATCTAGCCCGGTTGATGACCGCCCACCCCACCGATAGGGGCTTCCAATCAGCGATTCAGCCACCGCAACCCAATCATCACAAACTGCCGACAGCGGGCTGATATGAGAACGCGGCACAAAACCATTGGCACCGTTAAATTCAATTTCAACAAACGGGCATTTGTCATCATCATCTTGGCGCGGGTATAGATGAAGACGCACGCCAAGTGATAAATGGCTGATCCCGGCGCTTTTGACATCGGCCCCAGCGGTGACAAAACTATGCGGCACGATGACCTGATGTGTGACATCCGGCATCGCCCCAAGACAGGCAGATGGCATCCAGCCTTTATAGCCATCGGTGGCAAGCACCACATGGGCAAATTCATTTTCAAACTGATCAATAGTTACCGTTTCGCCGTATAACGCCTCGGTATCAAGACTGGCGGTGGGATGTGGCGCGCGTCTGATTGGCGCCTGCGGCGTAACAATCGATTGTACCGCCGCCATTGGCTAGAGGCCCCATTTGCGGCACCAGACCGCAACATCAAAATTCGGACAGGTTTTGTCGGTATAGTCAAAATCACAATGCCCGACAATTTCTGCCGCCGGGTAGCTTGACTTCCAGTCGCGTAACACGGTTTCCAGCGCCTGCATCTGCGCATCGGTAAAGCTATGCCGCCCAATCAGACACACACCAAGGCTGACTTCGTTAAACCCTCTGACATGCGCGCCAATCCAATAATCAGGGCGACCATGTTCGATCACCCCATCACGGCCAATAATCCGGTGATAGCCAACACCATGCCAGCCAAAGCCAAGATGCATCTGGTGAATATCACGCCCGGTCAGCGGATCATCATCAGCCGTGTCCGAACAATGGACAACCAGATAGGCAATTTTTTGCGGGTCGAGCATGAAACTTTCTGTCAGTCAGGGTTTAAATCTAGTGGGTTGTTTCCCTTGTCCGGAAATCATGCCATAGTCGCCCCATCATCAATACTAAAAAATATAGATTATTCTTGCCCCTCAACCTTGCTTTTTTGACCATTGCCGGTCTTGCTCTATCGCCCCATGTCACATCACCCCAGCGATATCACTGATTTTGACGCCATCATATTTGATATGGATGGGCTGCTTCTTGATACAGAAAAATTATCCTATGAATCGTTCGTGATGACGGCAGATGCCTATGATCAAACATTCCAATTTGACGATTATCGGCAATTGATCGGCCGCAATGCAAAAACAGGCATTGATATTTTGCGAAACATGCTGCCAGCCACCATAGATGCAGCAAAATTTAAAGATGAGTGGCTGGATGTCTATCGCCAGCTTCTTGACGATCATATTGAGGTGAAACCGGGGGCGCACCAATTGCTTGCCTATTTGGAAAAAATGCAAATCCCTAGGGCTGTCGCCACCTCGTCATCAGGTAGCAAGGCAAGGGCCATTCTTGATCGCGTCGGGT
>JAYOVO010000150.1:0-2708 GCA_038151495.1 Alphaproteobacteria bacterium | reverse complement strand
AAATGCGGCCAGAATATCATAGACCATCGCATAATTCTTTTGCTGGAAGCTGGCATGTGAAATGCCTTCCATGACAGTAAACTGCTTGTCGTTATGCGGTAGTTTTTCAAAAAATTTCAACAGATCGGTCACACTTGCAATGCCGTCATATTGGCCGCGCAAGATAATTGTGGGCACGGTAATTTTTTCAGGGTCTACCAAAGGCAGTCTCGAACACATATCAATATAGGTGCCATTTGGCATTGAATCATCAAGCGCGCAAATCGCCTTGGCAAAGGCGTCAACGACTTTGGGTTCAACACAATCTGGGTGATCCCGGTTAAAAATAGACTGCACAAATGCGTAATCAATCGGGCGCCGGGTGCTGGCACGAAATTCCGGCAGCTTCTTGCTGCGGTCAGCCAAGGTCGGGCTGCCCTCACCAGTCCATACAAAGGCGTCAAGTGCCAAGCGTGCAACTCGTTCTGGGTGTCTTTCGGTAAAGGCAGCTGCCCGCAATGCACCAGATGAGATACCATACATATGCATTGGGCCGGCACCGCTATATTCCTGAATATAGGCGGTCGCGGCTGTCAGATCATCAGCACCATTGGCAATATCACACGTGATGTCACGATGTTTGGATGAGCGGCCATACCCTTCCATATCAACGCACCATGTGTCGTATCCCAAAACAGCAAAATAATTCATTGCCGAACTGAAGGGGCGCCCTTCAACATGAAGATCAAAGGTTGGTTGTGATGCCATAGATGACCCATGGACGAAAAGAATGGTGCCTTTTTTTTCGCCGGGTTGATCAAGATATTTATTCCACAAGAACAGATCGACATCGCCTTTTTTGGTCCAATGTTCCTTGCCAACGACCGATGCTTCAAGATGTTCGTTTTCCATCACCTATTCCTCTTATCGCTTCAGATTATTATCGAATTTTAAAATATCGAGACCGATATTCCGGTCTAGAAGATACATAAAGCCATTCTCATCGACATCAACGTCATTGCTTTGCGGGCTGGGAAAGCCGGGCGGTGGCGGTGGAATATAATGGGCAATTTCTTGCGGTTGTGATGGGTTGGCAATGTCAATCACCCGCAACCCACCAGAAAACCAAGTCGCGTAGACCAATGTATCATCGAGTTTTTCACGGAATTGATGCGCCCCAAAGCGGCCGCCCGCACGTGACCATGGTGAATCCATTTCGCTGACGTCAAACGCAGACACAGCGTGAATATTATCAAGATCGGTGACGTCAAAAAGCCACATAAAGGCATGAAGCCGCCCGGGATGATGCTGGTGTTCTTCATCCATAACCACTGCAATCCGGCGCCCGTCAAAGCGTTGCATACATGGGAGCGCGGTATGGGTTGGTTCAGGAAACGGGGGGTGATAATTATGTGCGCCAATGGTCTTTGGTTGGGTGATGTCGCTGATGTCAATAACGCGAAAGCCGGCATTCCATACCGACGCCCATAATTCATCACCAACCCGAAGCGCGTGGTGGAGGCGATTTTTATACCCGGTCCAGCTCGGTGTTTCGCCGCCGGCGATATGCTGGCCCGGCATATGCCAGCGCGATACCTCGACCGGGTTGCGCGGGTCGGCGAGATCATAAATCACCAGGATATTGCCAATATAACCGTCCATTTCGGTCGAAATATAGGCGTAGTTTTCATCCATATCAAAGCGGTGCACACCAAATCCATGCGTTTTGACATAGGACAATAATTCTGGATTTGCCGGATCGCTGATATCCCACACCCGAAACCCACCCTCATGATAGCCATTTTTCAAAAACGCGCGCACGTCATCAAGTTTGCCAACGGGTATATCAAGCGCCGTTGCAATTTCTTCCTCACTCGGTGACCGCTTTAGCGATTTTTCTAATTCTGCCATGACTGTCGGCAAGGCTGCGCCGCGGCGCAGAAGATGGCGTTGCGCTTGTTCAACATTGGTGATCATGAGATTGCCAGCGACACGCACTTTATGTGTGTGCGATAAAGTGTCTTCCAGCTTTATCTCTTTGATAATTTTTGGGCGGCTTGGTGTGCTGACATCAATAATGGTGGTGCCATGCGGGGCATCCATATGGCCCACAAAGGCAAGACCGTCCTGCACAACAACCTGACCGCCACCAGCAATATCCAAACGGGCAACTAATTCAATATTGGCGGCAACCGCATCTGTTGGATGGGGACTCATGATCGTGCCTCAGTTCTTTGCCGGTGTTTTTTCAACAATGTCGGCAAGGCCAATGTTAAAACCAGCACCAGCCAGAGCGTGTTGCCCAATGGCGAGGAGAACAATACCAACGGGTCGCCATCAGACATTTTCAGTGCGCGCAACATATATTGTTCAAGCAATGGCCCTAAAATCACGCCAATCAAAATCGCCGCGACATGATAGCCAGTTTTGCGGGCGATATAGCCGATGATGCCAAAGCCAAATGCCAGATACATGTCAAATAAATATTCGCGCGGCACAAATGACCCAACCAAGGTAAAGGCGATGATGATGGGCGACATATATGTGGTTGATACAAGTGTCACCCGCGACATATAGCGTGACATTGGCAAAATGGTCAGCGCCATCAGCAAATAGGTCACAAACATGGCCATAAATACACCATAGCCAAGATCCGGCCGTTCCATGAATAAACGCGGTCCGGTGGGCACGCCTTGATATTGCATCACAACCATCATGATGGCGGCGGT
>JAYOVO010000149.1:0-2733 GCA_038151495.1 Alphaproteobacteria bacterium | reverse complement strand
TTGTCATGCGCTATATGTGGCTCGTTGCCGTCTGTTTTCAATGGCACAAGACGAACCAACGCTGTATGACTGATGCGCATATGTGGCAGTCATAAGTCATGACAGGACTGTTTTATAGGTGGCGAGGTGCCCATCAGTTGCTATTTTGCCCACATAGACATGCCGCTTTAAACAGGCAAAGATATAAGATTTGAGACATCAGGTTTAAGACAGTAGGAGACAATGTGATGCATAAAGTTGGCGCGATTCCTTTCGATATCCAAAATGACCGTATTGCACTTCTTTTTGTCACATCACAACGCCGTGGCCGTTGGATTTTCCCCAAAGGCGAATTGAAGAAAAAAGAGAGCCACAAAGCCGGTTGCAAACGCGAGGCCTATGAAGAAGCTGGCATAGAGGGAAAATTGTTAAAAAATTTTCCGATGACCGTCAGAATCAACAAGAATGATTCATCAGATATCGACAGCGCCGCCGTCACATATTACCCGTTGCTGGTGACCAATCAGCTGGAAAAATGGCCTGAAGATTCGAAACGGGAACGGCATTGGGCCCTATTAGAAGATGCCGGCCGATTGGTTGAACGTGACGATTTGCTAAATTTGGTTGTACAATTTAACAATGTCAAACCGTGGATTTTAGCAGCTGCAAAACATAGAAAAGAAAAGCTGCTAACAGCGCCGATGCAGGCACAGTAATCACCCACGCGGCACCAATCGACAGTACAAATTTCCGTCGAACCAGTTTTCTTTTCAACCGCGCTTGCACATTTTCAAATGCGTCACTGGCGGTCGCATTTATCTTGTGGCCTGGCTTCATCCGCCGTTTATTCGGGTTCTCCATGGATTCGCGCAGAAATCCAACGCCAAAAATTGCACCAATCGCAATATGGGTTGAACTGACCGGCAGACCAAGTGTCGTTGCAATCAGCACTGTGATTGCAGATGCCAAGGCAACGCAATAGGCCCGCGGGGCATTCAAACGGGTAATTTTTTCGCCAACTGTGGTGATCAGTTTTGGCCCGAATAACAGCAAGCCAAAGGCAAGTCCTGCCGCACCAATCACCATCACCCAAATAGGTATGTTAACTTTGGCCTGAACGCCGCCCGCATCAAAAGTAGATACAATCGCCGCAAGCGGGCCAACCGCATTGGCAACGTCATTCGCCCCATGGGCAAAACACAACAGGGAAACACCAAGAATGAGCGGCAGATGAAACAGACCATAAATTTCTTTTTTGCGATTACCGATACGCACCGCGCGGCTTTTGATAAATGGCACCGAAGCAATCCAGACAAACAAGCCAATGGCAATTGATAGAATGACGATAAGGTCAGTATCTGGCCGCCAAATCTTTTTCAGCCCCTTCATCATCATATAGGCCGTAAAGGCTGTTCCCATCAGACCAACTAGCATTGGCACAAACCGCCGTGCTGCTGTATTTCTATCTGCCGCCAACATGATATTTTTTTCGATAAATAACAGAATCAATGCCGCCACAATGCCACCAAAGACCGGCGAAATAACCCAGCTTGCGGCGATCTTTGACATGGTGACCCAATTCACCAGTCCAAAACCAGCCGCCGCAATGCCGCCGCCCATAACCCCGCCAACAATTGAATGCGTTGTCGACACAGGTGCATTTAAAAATGTTGCTAAATTCACCCAAAGTGCCGCCGCCAAAAGCGCGCTTAACATCAAAATTTGAAAGCTGTTGACCGAGACAACGCCGTCCGGGTTTATGATCCCTTTTGCCACTGTTTTCACGACATCCCCGCCAGCTAGCATGGCACCAGCGCTCTCAAAAAAAGCAGCAATCAGCACCGCGGCGGTAACCGTCAATACTTTGCCGCCAACCGCTGGCCCCATATTATTGGCAACGTCATTGGCACCAATATTAAGCGCCATATAGCCACCAATCACGGATGCGGCAACCAGCAGGATGATATCCTCTGAGGTGACCTGAAGACTGAAATTTCCAATTAAACCGGCAATCACGAGAAAAGCCGCGGCAAGGGTAAAGGGCAAAAGCCGTCCACGAAGCTGCATCACTTTACCATTGGTAAAATCAAACCGCCGCAAATCATTGACATATCGGTTTGATGAATCGACGTCGTTCTTACCCATTTAAAATCCCCGAACCAAAAATCTAAATCAGTTATTACCAGATAAGCTTTACCCGCCGATTACCCATCAGCACCGACGGGCTTTGTATAGCATGCTCGGCCAAAATTCCGAGAAAAAATGCGTATGAAGATCGCTCAACCATCCGATATGCCGTGCGCCATGATGGACAGGCGGGGAAAAAGATTGGCGGGGGGCAGTTCAAAAGACGCGCGTCATCATGGATGATGGTGAGTCTCTTTGCACGATACGACCTCCCCCGATATATCACCGCAAAGCGTGGCCAATCGCAATGGTTAGGTCAATAACATAGGAAATTTACCATATATCACCAAGACATTATATCACCAAGACAGTGGTTGTTTCACGGCACGGGCAATGCACCATTTTGGGGGCAGAGTGGCGTGTAACTAGATGGGATTGTTGAGCATCGAAAGGGCGTGATAAGCTGGAACTCAAAATTTTGTTTCCTATGGACATAATCACATGCGCCGCGGTCATATACGCTGCGGTCACATATGCGATAATTTGGGCATCTGGAAAAATTGAAAATGGTGGCTTGGGAATATGGTTCCCACTATAGGCACTTCTCAGCACTTTCGTATCAGCGTT
>JAYOVO010000148.1:0-2750 GCA_038151495.1 Alphaproteobacteria bacterium | reverse complement strand
AGGCGGCGCTCGCTGATGGCTTTTAATGAAAGATCATAGATGAAACATAGCCATGATTTAACCACTGGCCCGCTAGCAACGCATTTTCGAACATTAGCGGTGCCGGCGGCAATCGGCATGGTGTTCAGCACATTATATAATGTTGTCGATGTGTTTTTTGCTGGGCTTATCGGCACCGATGCACAGGCCGGGCTGGCGATATCTTTTCAGGCCTTTTTCATTTTTGTCACTGTTGGATTTGGCCTTGGCGCGGCGATGACAGCTCTGGTAGGCAATGCCATAGGCCGCAAAGATGACGGGGAAGCCAGCACCGTTGCGCGCCAAGGTGTTGGATTTGCCAGCCTAAGCGCGCTTCTTCTTGTGGGTGGCGCCTATCTATTTGCCCCACATTTGTTGAGTCTGATTTCGACTGATGGTGCTTATCGTGATGCTGGTCTGCGCTATATGATGGTGCTGATCATCAGCCTGCCAAGTTTTGTCATGGCTTATGGACTTAACGGTATTTTGCAAGCAACCGGTGATACCGTATCAATGCAACGGGCATTAATTGGCGCCTTTTTTGCCAATTTGGGATTGAACCCAGTTTTGGTATTTGGCATTCCCGGCATGTTTGACGGGCTGGGGTTTAATGGCATTGCCACCGCAACTGTTATCAGCCAGACCGGGGTAATGGTCTATATAGGTCGCCAGCTATGGCGCTCTGGGTTATGTGCAAGCGACAAATTTAGCGCCTTCTTGCCCGATCTTCACCTCTATAAAATGATTTTTGCCCAGCTTCTGCCAACCACTTTTACCATGCTTGTGATGTTTACAGCCGGGTTTATCGTGCAAATCTATTTAAAAGAATTCGGCCCGTCCGCCGTCGCCGCCTATGGCGTCGCACTGCGCGTCGAACAGTTATTTTTACTGCCGGTATTTGGATTGACCGGCGCCTTGCTACCAATTGCATCTCAAAATTTTGGTGCTGGCGAGGCCCAACGTGTCCGCCAAGCCTTGTTCACCTGTTGGAAATTTGGCTGGATTTTTATGCTTGTGGCCTGCCCCATCTTATATTTTGCCGCACCAGTTTTGATGCGCAGTTTCACCCCGGACCCGGCCGTCATTAAAATCGGGGTGAGCTATTTGCGCGTTGATGGCTTTATTTTGCCAATCTATATGATGCTGTTTGCAATCAATTCATTCCTGCAGGCGCTGAAAAAACCTGTTTGGACATTGGTCATTGGCATTTACCGTCAGGCCTTTGGTGTGGCGTTTTTCAGCTATCTTTATGTGTTTGTTTTTGAATTTGGCGTGATTGGTGTGTGGTTTGGCATCGCCACCAGCGTGTTGTCAGGATTTATTTTATCCCTGTTGCTGGCGCATCATGTGTCTAAACCCCTGATCGGCGGCATTATGATGCTGGATATTGATCAGGCAAAACAGGGCCCGGCAAAATAGAACCCAATAAAAAAGAACCAGGTGAAATAGAGCTGGGTGAAATAGAGCCGGGCAAAACAAGCCCCGCGCCATATTTATTGTCCCGTGGTGCCGCTGGTACCAGCGTTCAATGCCTGCAAATCTGCCGGGGTATCAATATCGCGAAACATTGCGGATGATGAAATTTCCACTGGATTATGCGCCGCAAGATGATCTTGCAATACCTGCCGCCCGCCGGCGTCACCCCGCAACTGCTTTAATTCAGGAAAAAAAGCGCCCCCCCAGATCACCGGGTTGCCACGCTTGCCATCATAGCTTGGCAAGGTAATACGGCGCTGATGGTCATCACATGCCAAATGCGCCGCCACAAGATTTTGCACCATCTCAGCAGAAATCAGCGGCATATCCCCTAGCGCAATTAATACATCGGTGACCGCACCATCCAGCGCGCCAACACCAGCCGCCACTGAATGGCCTTGCCCGGCGGCAAAATCTGCGTTGAATAGCAGGTGAACCGGCAAACCAGCCAACGCCGCCGCAACCTGATCTGCCTGATGGCCAATGACCACGGTCAGATCGTCTAGTCCAGAATCAAGCATCACTTCTGTCACATGCCGTACCAGCGGCTTGCCAGCAAATTCAGCCAGCAGTTTGTTATCTGGCCCCATCCGGCTTGATTGGCCTGCCGCTAGAACCATCCCGACAAGCCGGTCTGGCTGGTACGGTTTTGTTGCCATGGCGCGCGGCAAAGGACGCGAGGCAATTTCCATCAACAAACCACCAGCCGCCATATCGGCAAATTCACTGCGGGTCATATCCACATCAGCAAGAACCAGTTGCAACACCCAATCAAGTCCATTTAATTTTGGCGAACGTGCGCATCCCGGCATGCCAATCACCGGCACATCACCAACTTTGGCAAACATCAATAAATTGCCGGGATCAACCGCTAACCCCAGCTGGATCACCTGTCCCCCGGCTTCAATCACGGCTTGCGGCAATTCATCCTGCCGGTCGATAATCGCTGACCCACCGCAAAGCAAAATGATGTCCGCGCCGCCCGCCATGCAGTTTCGGATCTGTTCAGCTACGTCAGTTTTATTATGCGCACAAACCGGGCTTGCCATCACCTCGCTTCCCAACACCGCAAGCCGATCTGCAGTGACGTTTTTGGTAGCGGCGAATAGACGATCAGCCTGACCGGGAATGCGTGTTTGTATCAATGCCACCCGCGCCGTTTTTAGCGGGTGAAACCCAAAAGCTGGCGCCCCTGCCAACAGATTTTCGATCTGCCGCAATGATGAATCGGGGACAAAAAATGGAATGATTTTCAA
>JAYOVO010000147.1:0-2770 GCA_038151495.1 Alphaproteobacteria bacterium | reverse complement strand
ACCCACAGGCGTAGCACCTACGTTAGCTAGCGCGAGGTTTATTTTTCGGTTCTCCTGAAGCAACTTGAAGAGAGGCTCATTGTCCTTGTACATCCGGTCAGAATGCGCCCTCGCCATCCTCATGGCAGTGTCAGCATCTTCGACCAGACGGGTAGCACGAACCCCAACATTCTGAATGCCCCAGTTGCGAGCATTCAGGGCGATAGACTGAACGCTGTCCCACCAACCTTTACGAGACAGGCTGTTGTCAGGAGTGACGTCATCATAGGAATTAACCTTGCGCTCGCGCGCGCTGGTGCTAATGTCTTCAACGCCCGCCTTACGACTGACCGCGCCGACACGCTTGTATCCCTCGTCGCCACCGATAGCGCCGCCGACACCAATTTTCTTGCTGTCTGCCTCCTTAATCTTCGCCACCTCATCAGCGCTCTTGGTGAGGAAGCCGCCAATACCAGCGCCTAGCGCCCCACCTACAGCCGCACCCATCATCGCGCTGTCAGTACGGCCCTCATCACGACCAGCCGCATAGCCATAAGCCGCACCCTCTGCCGCAGTAGCCGCGCCCATCTTCACCGCTCGGCTTAGACGAGAGCCTGTCTGGGCAACCTTGACAGCAGTAGCGCCTGGAATTAACAACGAGCCAGCAATGCCCGCACCAGTAATCAGCTTAGAAGCAAGCGGGTTCTTTCTCTCAAAGTAATCAAGGTCTTTGCGGGATTGGTCTAGCCCTTCGTCAAATGAGCCAGCCTCACCCGTGAACCTACGGATGGCGGCATCAAGCTCATCACCCACACCAAGGCCGGACTCAAGCAAGTCAACAATGCCTGACCTGACCCCGCTGTAGCTCTCGGTTTTCCTAGAGCGACTGCCACCATAGCGCTTTGAGAAGGCACCCATATTTATCCACCTAGCCGTCTGTATATGGGATTGATGTATGGCTCGCTGGCCACCTGTCCGCCGCCCTGAGACCTGTACGGAGAATTAGGTTGGTTTTCCCTAGCCCTTCTCAGGTCAGTGTTGTAATCCTCCGGATTGCCCATTGGCCCGATGGGGGGGCTGAGTTTGTCTCTCTGCCTCTGAGCAACAGACGGGCCGGATGGAGGACGGGTAGCCACAGTCTGAGAACGGCGCTGTAAGAATGCCGCGTAGCGCTCCTCAAGCGGCTTTAGGAATGGCAGTCCTTGCTCTTTCCGATATGGGTCAGCCTTCACCTCGGCGGGAGTGGGTACAGCTTCATCTACGCTGTTCAAGTCTTCCCACATATCGTCATACAAAGCCTCTGCTCTGTCGGCAGTCATCTCGGGAAGCTCTTTGGTTAGGAAGGCTGTTACGTCCTCCTTGCTATACCCCTGAGTAGCCAAGTCAAACGCGGCGAGAGCAACGGCAGAATCATGGTCGTCCCCATAGTCGCCATTCTTGAGCTTCTGCGTGAGGGCCCTCTTGTCGTCAGAGTCAAGCTCCCGAGGCTCAGCCCTGCCAGCGGCTACGGCAGTGCGGTACTCCCACTCAGCCGCTTCTGCAATAAGGTCAGCGCGAGCATCCGCAATCTCATCCTCATCCAGATCCTCAATATCCCGGCCTGTTCTCAGGCTGGCCAACTCACGCGCATCAGCCTCAGTAACCTGAACCATCTGAGCCTTCTCGTGCATGATGACAGCCCGCTCCGTTCTCTGACGCTCCACACCAGCTTCAGCCGCCAGCTCTTGGTTCATCATCTGGTCGATTCTATTGACAACATTGGCGTAGCTTTCAATCGCGGCAGGCTTGTAGACCTGACCGCCATTCACCAAGCCTTCGGCGGTGTCGAGACTGCGGTTCAAGTCAGCCTTCTGCTGGTCCGTGAGATTTGATTCGTCAATGCGCTTGCGTTGGGCATCAATCTCATTAGGCAGACTTTCAATGCGGAAGTCATCGGCGCGCACCTTAGCCAGCGCTTCGTTCTGCGCTAGGATTTCAGGAGAGATGGCCGCAATTTGGGCCGCATACTGAGGGTACTTGGCCTCTACCGCCGCAATCTTGGAGGGGTCAGTGCCAGCATTCTTCAACTCGGTAACGATGGCGGAGCTTTGCTGTGTCCACATTGCCGAACTCTGCCTGTTCTCAAGCTCCATTAACTCCAGCTTCTTGAGTTGATAAGTCTCTTCAACGTCAGGCTGGTCCATGAACCTAGCCCTAGCGCTCTCAAGCCCTGCCTTTCTCTGCTCATAATCAGGGGCGGTTTTATCAAGAGCCGCTATCTGCCGGTCAATGTTTACCACGCCTCGCGCAATCGCCTCGGTGTTAGCCGCCTGAAACTCTGGGCGCTTGTTTTCTAGCCGCTGAATTTGAGAGGTGATTGCCTGAACCGCCTGTGGATTAGCCTGTATTGCGGGGTCTTCAAGCCTCCTGTTGAGGGAGGTTATTGTCGCATCGACGTTACCAAGGTCGCCCCTTGCCCCCTCGCGCATAGCAACAGAACCAGACCGGCTTGCATCGGCCATAGACTCTCCTAGCTGTTTGTCCTTCGCTTCCTGCTTTTCAACTTCCTTCTGCTTATAGGAAAGGGCCATGTACTTATCGGCTTCCTCGTCATAGCCGTTACGCCGCGCCCACTTCGCATAGTCCGCAAGAGATGCCGAGTCATCCATCTTGGGTGTTGGCGCCATAGTGCGGCGGAACGTATCCACATACTGACGTCCGGGCTCACCCATCTCTCCGATGGTGTCACCAATAGAACCCAGCAGGCCGGTAAGGTTGCTTGCTCTTGAACCGTAACGTGCCATTACCTACT
>JAYOVO010000146.1:0-2854 GCA_038151495.1 Alphaproteobacteria bacterium | reverse complement strand
GGCAGAACGATGCCAGCAGAAATTCATGCTGTTGATCAACGCCGTGATATCGCCATTCTGAAAACAGATTTGGTCGGGCCGGTCATTCCGTTTGGCACTGACGAGATGCCAATTGGTAGCCATGTTTGCGCGATTGGGAACAGCTTTGGGTTGGGCCATAGCATAAGTTGCGGTGTGGTATCGGCAGTCAACAGGCAAAATATTGGCTTTAATGACCTAGAAGATTTTATTCAGACGGATGCGGCCATTAATCCGGGTAGCTCCGGTGGGGCTTTGATTGACAGTGAAGGGCGATTTGTCGGCTTGATTGATGGTATTTTTACAAAAGACGCTGATATTGACGCTGGGGTAAATTTTGCCATCAGCCTGTCACTAGTAAAAGCGGGTTTGGCCGAAATGCGGCTACGCGGCGTGCGCTTTGATGAGACAAAATAGCCACTGATCTTGACTAGCCATTGGATGCATCCATCTATAATATAGAAATTTGTCTTTTTCATGGTGTTGGCGAGCAAGTTGACGGAAAGCGGAATTAGGAATGACTATTGGGACAGCGTCAAAAACGCTTATCGATCCGTTTGGCAGGACGGTTGATTATATCCGTGTATCGGTAACCGATCGTTGTGATTTTCGCTGTGTTTACTGCATGGCCGAAGAAATGACGTTTTTGCCAAAATCGGAACTTCTGTCGCTTGAAGAACTAGAACAGGTTTGCCGCAGTTTCATGGCGATGGGTACGCGTAAAATTCGCCTGACCGGCGGTGAACCCTTGGTCCGGCGCAATATCATGCAGTTGATCCGCAATCTTGGCGCCGAGGTCAAGGCCGGCAATCTTGACGAGCTGACGATCACTACAAATGGTAGCCAGCTCCATAAAATGGCCGATCAGCTGGTGGATGCGGGCGTAAAAAGGCTGAATATTTCGATCGACACGCTTGATCCTGACCGGTTTCGTGAAATCACCCGCTGGGGCGATCTGGATAACGTGTTGCGAGGTCTAGAGGCCGCAAAAAAAGCTGGGCTGGCGATTAAATTGAATGCGGTGGCGCTGAAAGGCGTCAATGAATTTGACCTTGCCGATATGGTGGCATGGGCCGGGGCGCAAGCTTTTGATATGACGATTATCGAGGTTATGCCGATGGGGGATATCGGCAATGAAAACCGGGTTGACCAATATTTGCCATTATCGCAGGTGCGCGCCGATCTAAGCCAGCGTTTCACGCTTATTGACAGCGATTATCAAACCCCCGGGCCAGCCCGCTATGTCACGGTTGCAGAAACCGGCAAGCGGCTTGGTTTTATTACGCCGCTGACGCATAATTTTTGTGAATCCTGTAACCGTGTGCGGGTGACCTGTACTGGCCAGCTTTATATGTGTCTGGGGCAGGATGATCATGCTGATTTATCTTCGGCGCTTCGCAACGGCGGTGAAGCTGGGCTGGAAGCGGCGATCATCGAGGCCATTGGGCGCAAACCCAAAGGGCATGATTTTATCATCAGCCGCCGTGCGCCTGCGGCATCTGTTGGCCGTCATATGAATGTGACTGGTGGCTGATATGGCGAACCCGCATATTTTGAAAACGAGCCAACATGGCGCTGTTTTTGGTCTTGCTGGCTGGTCTGGTTCTGGCAAAACAACGCTGGTAGAACAAGTTGTTTCGCATCTTGTCGGGCTTGGCTATGACGTGGCCACCGTTAAACATGCACATCATCATTTTGACGCAGACATCCCCGGCAAAGATAGTTTTAGGCACCGGCAGGCGGGGGCGCGTCAGGTGCTGGTGTCATCAGCACAACGCTCAGCGCTGTTTAGCGAACATGCGTCAAGTGATGAGCCTGATTTGCCGCACCTTTTGCAACAGCTGGCCCCAGCAGATCTTGTGCTTGTTGAAGGGTTTAAAAAATACCCTATTGAAAAAATTGAAATTTTTCGGCCATCTGTGGGAAAGCCGCGGCTTTATCCTGACGATGATCTGGTCATGGCGGTGGCGAGTGATGAAGCGTTGGATGATTGTCCATTGCCGGTGTTTGACTTGTCTGATATCGCGGCAATTGCTGATTTTATTATTGTTCAGACCAAATTAAAGCAGGCCTGTTAGCGCTATGTCCGCGGCATCACCACCGCCAGCGAGAATGGTTCCCATTGACGTGGCGCGTCAGATGCTTGTTGGCCGGATCACCCCACTGACCGGTGATGAGACGGTGTTGCTGGATGCCAGCTTTGGACGGGTGGCCGCGACAGATATCACCAGCACGATTGATTTGCCGCGCACCCATAACGCGGCGGTTGATGGCTATGGCGTGTCTGCCAAGAGCCTTGCGGATGATCCATCAAAAGCGTTTAAAATTGTTGGTACAGCGCGGGCGGGCCATCCATTTGCGGGGGCAATTGGCGATGATGAAGCGATAGAGATTTATACCGGTGCCATTATGCCGCCGGGGCCGGATTGTGTGGTGATGCATGAAGATTGCGTTCGCAGTGGCCAGTTTGTGGTGATTCAAAAGCCGCTGAAAGCTGGCAGTAATATGCGCCCACCGGGGGAAAATTTGGCAAAAGGCGAAGCGGTGATTGCCAAAGGGCAACGCATCACCGCGGCCCTGATCGGCCAATTGGCGGCGGCTGGGCATGATCGTATCGCCGTTCAAACACCGGTGAAGATCGGTCTGTTATCGACGGGTGATGAAATTGTTGAAGCGGGCGGCAGTTTGAAAAATGGACAACTCTATGATTCAAATCGGCCGATGATGCGCGCATTGCTTGCCGATCCCATGTTCAACTTGTCTGATTGTGGGATTGTGCCAGATAAGCTAGCGGCGCTGACATCTGCATATGAAGCGGCGCTGGCCACGCATGATG
>JAYOVO010000145.1:0-2914 GCA_038151495.1 Alphaproteobacteria bacterium | reverse complement strand
TTGACGCCCATATTGACGACCCGCTTGGTGGACTGGCGATGCAAACGGCTGATTTTGCGACATTGACCAGCGATATCGGGGCCTGCGTTCAACAGATTGCTGATGCAACCGGTGGATGCCGACTGATCAGCCTGCTTGAAGGCGGGTATAATCTAGACGCGTTGGGCCAGTCAGTATGCGCACATTTGCGCGCCCTAGAAGCATTGTAGCACGCTTTATGGGCTAGCCTGTAAACAGGCTGTCTTGGATCAGCGCTTCAAGACGGCTAATGCGCCCGGTGATATGTTTCAGAATCAATTTTTCGGCGTCATTTAACAGGCCAAGATCAATGTTTGAGGTTGGCGCCAGACCATTGGCAATATCGGCAATTTGTTGTCGCAATAGCATGCGCAACGCAAAGGCCACATCCTCGCCAAGCTGGCCAACTTCGATAGGCATATCATGATGGTCGATCAGCGCTTTGGCACGTTGGCTACTATTGGCCTCTGCCACACCACGCGAAATGGCCAATACACGTAACGTTTCGGTGATCGGTAAAAGCACATTAAGCTTTATGTTAAACCGCCCATTTTTCGTTTTAAATCCGCCAAAAATCGTCCGCCCACCAGCATGGCTGGCGGCGTTGCGAGCCAATAGTTTTAAAAAGGCGCCTTGTCTTGTGGCACGGCCCGACATTGCCTGATGCAGTTGGTCAGCAAGTGACTGAGCGCCATACACAGCTGTAAAATCGAAGAAAATGTCGACATTGAGTAAATCTTCAGGGCTGGCTTTGCGCACCCATGTGCTGATAGCCTTGCGCCAACCGCTGATTGGTTTGCACCATTCTGGATGTTTTGACATCACCCCACCCTGACAATAGGGGATGCCCGCCACATCAAGATAATCAGACACATGCCCGCCAAGCGTTTCAAACCAAGCCTGTGCCGCCTCGCGTTTTTCGGGGCTGACATCTGCGTAAACGATGGCATGGTCCTGATCTGCCGCCAACAGGCTTTCGTCGCGCCCGGCTGACCCTAATATCAGCATGGCATAATCAGCTGGTGGTGGCCCGGCGCCATCATGTTGCATATGTTGTTCACCAAGTGCGGTGGCACGTGCCAGAGCGGCCCGATATTGACTGCTGATCACCGCCGCCACATGCTGGCCCGGCACCGCGTCATTGACCAGCGAACTGGCCAGCATCGGCAAAGATTTCAGCGCATCACGCAAGGCTATTGGCTGTTCGGCGGTGCTGAGCTGGTCGCCAATAACCAGCGCCCCAGTGACACGTTGTCTGACCATTTCGCGTGTTGAAATCCAGCCAATCAGCCAACCCGCCTGATCGGTCACGCCAAGATGCCGGATATCATATCGGCTGATCCGGCCAAGCCCGACATACATATAATCATCACCCGCAACGGTGATGACCGGCGAAGACATAACTTCGGCAAGTGGCATATCACGCGCACGTTTCACATCGTCAACACCAAGTGCCATTGAATGCACAATGTCACGTTCGGACACAATGCCCTCTACCTGTTCCGGGTGCGCCCCGACAAAAACGCAATCACATTTTCGTTCACGCATCAGCCGGGCCGCGTCTTCAAGCCGTGTTTCAGGCGGCAAGATTACCGGGGGGTCAAGCATGATTTCATGGATGCGGTGTTGATAGGGGAACGGGTCAATCCGCGCCAGTGATGATAAAGTTGTCGGGGCCGAACTGTCTTCGGCAACATCAACCCAGCCAGCCTGTACCGTGGCAAGACGCAAATCGTTCAGCCGTGATACCGCGCGCCTGATATCACCTAGCGTGATGATTGATTTATCGGCGAGTGCTGGCAACATTTTTTGAAATAATGCCGCACTGATTGCCGCGTCGCCATGCGCTGTATGACGGGCATGAACGGGTACGCCAAAATGCAGGGCCAGCCCCTCAAGATCGGCGATCATCAGCATAGATTCTCGCCCGACGAGCAAGGTGGCGAGCTGGCGCAGACACAAGGCCCCCGGCCATTGCCATTCCATGCCATGACGCTTGGCCTCGGCAGATAAAACCGCAAGGTCAAAGCCAATATTATACCCCAGAATGATTCGCCCATTCACAAATTCACGAAGCAATGGCAGGGCTAGCGGAAATGCCGGGGCATCTGTTAAATCGGATTCGCTTAACCCATGAATGGCGGTGCTGGTTGCGGGGATCGGTACGCCCGGATTGACCAACATATCAAAATGCTGCGGCGTTGGTTCGATGGTAATGGCACCAATCTGGACAATTCTGTCGCGCGCCGGGGTCAACCCGGTTGTTTCAAGATCAAGCGAGACCAAAGGCAGCTGGCTGAGCGGCGTCGTGGCAAGCATCATCTTATCAATATCTCCAGCATGGGTCGGGCCAGATTACAGCTATTATATGGAAGCCAGCTGGCAATGCGATCCATGATGTCATGATCAAATCATCAAGAAAAGCCATAGAATGTTGGGCACTAGCCACCGGGCAAATTTTGGTATCTGCTGTGGCTCGTCATGATGATAAAGGGTGGTGCAAAACATGCATCAATATTGGTTGTTTTTAACGCTATTGCGCAGCGGGTCTGGGTGTTAGACAAAAAACAAGCCTTGGCGCTATTGGCCGGGCTTGCTTCACTCCGTTGATAAAACCACTGCCCCGCTGGACCAGTCCGGCGGGGATTTTTTTAAAAAAATCAGACCGGCTGGATGCCAAGGCTGCTTCGCACACGGTTTTTGATATACACACCATCCAGATTTGGCAGCGCACGATCTGGGTTGTCAGTGGTGATTTTTACAACTGCAAACCGTGGGCCATTGGCCGCATTTGGGGTGTTGGAAAAGGCGTCCAGCGCGTCATAGTCGGTAATGGTTTGGCTGTTGTTGAAACCGCACCCATTTGCGATCTCGGTCAAATCAACACCATGGCCGG
>JAYOVO010000144.1:0-2921 GCA_038151495.1 Alphaproteobacteria bacterium | reverse complement strand
CGTTTTGGCAAATTAATAATGCGTTCAAACGCCAGATCATCTGCTGGCTGGGCAATTAACCGCAGATAGGCAATGGCATCACGAATTTCTGATCTTTCATAAAACCGCGCACCGACAACACGGTACGGCAGGCCAATGGCAATAAAGCGTTCTTCAAATTCGCGTGTTTGAAATCCGGCGCGCACCAGAACAGCAACCTGTGATAAATCTGTCCCGTCAGATAGCATCGATTCGATTTGGCTGGAAATGCTACGGGCCTCATCAGCCCCATCCCAATAGCCATTGACCTTTACCTTGTCGCCATCACCAGCCGCGGTATAGAGGGTCTTTCCCAATCGGGCCTCGTTTCGCGAAATCACCTGTGAAGCCGCCGCCAGAATATGGCCGGTTGATCTGTAATTTTCCTCAAGCCTGACAGTTTTGGCACCGGCAAAGTCGCTTTCAAAACGCAAAATATTACCAACCTCTGCCCCGCGCCAGCCATAGATAGATTGGTCATCATCGCCAACACAGCACAAATTATTGCGCTTTCCGGTTAGCAAACGTAGCCACAAATATTGCGCAACATTGGTGTCTTGATATTCATCAACCATAATATGCGTGATTCGCGACTGATATTCCGCCAGAACATCTGCATGTTTGGTAAAAATGGTCAGCATATGCATTAACAAATCGCCAAAATCAGCGGCATTGAGTGCGATGAGCCGGTTTTGATAAGTCTCATAGAGCTGTCTCATACGACCATTTGCAATGTCGCCTGCCTCGACAAGATCAACTTTGTCAGGCGTCAGCCCACGATCTTTCCAACGCGAAATCACACCGCCTAGCATGCGCGGTGGCCAGCGTTTTGGGTCGATATCATCTGCAGCCATCAGTTGCTTTAACAACCGGATTTGATCATCAGCATCCAGAATCGTGAAATCAGATTTCAGTCCGACCAAATCCGCATGGCGCCGTAACATCCGTGCGGCCAGGGCGTGAAATGTGCCAAGCCAAACCTGTTCTGCCATCGGGCCCACAAGCTGGCTTACCCGTATTTTCATTTCACGCGCGGCTTTGTTGGTAAATGTAACCGCCAGAATATTCCATGGTTTTGCCGTACCGGTGGCCACAAGTTCAGCAAGGCGTGACGTCAAAACCCGCGTTTTACCAGTGCCAGCACCAGATAACACTAGCAATGGGCCGTCAAGGGTTGTTACGGCCTCTGATTGCGCTGCATTCAATCCATCAAGCCATACCGGGATCGGTTTTTGTACGATATCGTTCATGATGGCACCAAACTCGCAAATGCAGCCATGGTGGTCAATCACCATGCGTGGTCTTTTTCGTTTTCTGTATTATTTTTCACGACAACGAAAATCGCGAATCATTTTGATAATTTCATGTCTTCCTATATTGTCGCGTTATGACCCATAAACAAACAACAATGTCATCCAAACTTATCCCCGGGCACTGGCCACTATGGCGGGGCGGTTTTGTGATACTGGTTCTTGGCATGCTGGTGGGTTGCAGCAGCACGCCTAAAACCGAACGCAGTGACCTGCGTGACCCTTATGAACACACCAATCGCAAAATTTTTGCGTTTAACATGGGGGTCGATAGCTATGTGCTTGAACCAGTTGCCGATGGCTATCGGTCAAACGTGCCTGATGCTGGGCGGCGCGCCGTTGACAATCATCTAGACTGGGCCGGGCTGCCGTCAACAGCCCTCAATTCAACCATTCAAGGTGATTTGGAAAATGCGGCGCTCGCCACCATCCATTTTGCGATCAATGGGCTGACCTTTGGTTTTGCTGATCTCACCGAAGACCCCGGCGCTGTTGAAAAACGCGATTTCGGGCAAACATTGGCACGCGCCAACGTGCCCGAGGGCGATTATCTGATGGTACCATTGCTAGGTGCGCATAGTAGCCGCAATTTGGCAGGCCGCGTTGTCGATAGCCTGACAAACCCGCTTTCATTTTTCCAAGTTGGCAATGTGGGCAGCACCATGCGTACCGCCCAAATACCAGCACGCGCCGTCGCCTTTCGAGCCAACAATTTTGACACCTTCAATGACATAAAATATAATTCAATAGATAGTTACGCACGCACAAGGTCACTCTATTACCAAATGCGGGCAGGGGCGCTTCGTGACCGCCAAAATAATGTTCAGGCACCAAGTGCCACCGATGACCAATTTGATGCGTTTTTTGAAGAGTCTGCAAAATGATTTGTCATAAACAACTGACATTCAAACGATTATTTGCCTTTGTTTTATGTTTCAAAAGAGCGCGCATTATGTTGGCCTCTGCCATGATGATTTGGCTTGGTGGCCAGACCGGTTTTGCTGGCACCAATCAGATTGATGACGCCAACAAGCTTGTCACACAAATGATGGTAGAGGTTGAATCAATCCTTGCCAAAGATATCAATGATAATGCGGCGCGACGGGAAAATGTATCCGCATTGTTTGACCGCTATTTTGATTTGCCAACCATTGCGAAATTTTCGGCTGGCCCCTATTGGCGGGCGGCAGATGCAGACCAAAAAACCGCTTATGAATCAGCCATTCGTGATGTGATTATCGGCACGGTTGTCCGCAATTTTGATCAGCTATCTGGGCTGAAATTTACTGCCACTGACAGCCAAGCAAAAGGCAGACAGCTTGTCTTGGTCAATGGCACATTTACCGATATCAATCAGCAACAACCTCCCATTATGGTGGGGTGGCGTGTGATCACAGCAGATAACGCATCACCACTTATTTTAGATGTCGAGATTGAAAATATTTCAATGCTGGTCACCCAAAAGCAAGAAAACATTGCCATCATTCGGAAAAATGAAGGCAAATTTGCGGCGCTGATTGACGCCATGAAACAGCGCAGCCAATCGAATAATTAACCGCCGCGCCTTGCGCCCAATCAAAATAAAATCATCAA
>JAYOVO010000143.1:0-2941 GCA_038151495.1 Alphaproteobacteria bacterium | reverse complement strand
GCATTGGATTTTTTTAGGTTAATCGCTATAAGGCAAGTGGTGTCCGTGTGGCGCTAGATTGTTTAGGAGCCATTTATGCCGATTAAAGTGCCAGATAATCTGCCAGCTTTGGAAACGCTTCATGCCGAGCAGGTTGATGTGATGCCACAGGAAATGGCAACGCGTCAGGACATTCGTCCGCTAAAATTGCTCTTGCTTAATCTGATGCCAAAGAAACGCGATACTGAAATTCAGTTTGCGCGGCTTTTTGGCAATACGCCGCTTCAAATTGAAATGATCTTGATGACAACGGCAAGCTATACACCGCGCAATACCGAACCCGGCTATTTACGGCGATTTTATCGCCAGCTTGATGATGTGCGTGATGAATATTTTGACGCTTTAATTGTCACCGGGGCGCCAATTGAAACCCTGCCATTTGAAGAGGTGAATTATTGGCAGGAACTGAGCGAAATTATGGATTGGTCGCGGACTCATTGTTTTCGCCGCTTAGGCATCTGCTGGGGGGCGCAGGCGCTTTTATGGCATTTTTTCAAGGTGCCAAAACATCAGCTTGATTCGAAATTATTTGGCGTGTTCGACCACCGTTTAAGCCATATTTCAGGGCGGCTGATGAACGGGTTTACAGATCGGTTTCCAATGCCCATTTCGCGCTACACAATGAATCGTACTGATGACATCGAGGCGGCCGGGCTTGATGTGCTTGCCAATGGTGTCGATTGTGGTGCTGGCATGGTGCGCGATCCAAAAAGTGGTGATTTATTTGTGTTTAATCACCTTGAATATGACGCCACAACGCTTGCCGATGAATATCACCGGGATATCGGCGCGGGTCTGGATACCGCCTTGCCGCAAAATTATTTTCCGAATGACGACCCAACGCAATCGCCGGTCAATAACTGGCGTCCGTTTGCCTTTTTGCTGATCAGCAATTGGATCAATGATTTATATCAGTCAACCCCGTTTGACCTGACCGAAATCGAACACCGGGCTGGATAATGTAACCTGCAGGTCAGCTGGTGATCATCCGGTTCGTGTGGCCCATTTTGCGCCCTGTTTTGGCAGCGGCTTTCCCATAAAGATGAAGATGTAGGCCAGATTCAGCCGCCAGCTTTTCAAGGCCGGGCATATCCTCGCCAAGCAAATTGTCCATTTGCCATTGCCCGTAACTGTGAGTGCCGCCAAGCGGCATGCCAGCAAGACACCGGGTCAATTGGGTGAATTGACTGGTTGCACAACCTTCGATGGTCCAATGAAAGGAATTATGCGGGCGCGGGGCGATTTCATTGAATAATAATTTGCCGTCGGTGGTCACAAATGTTTCCAATGCCAGCACGCCGACAAGTTCCATCGCCTCGGCCAGTTTCTGCACCGCTTGTTGGCCAGATGTCACCAGATTTTCGCTGATCGGCGCTGGTGCGACTGACCGGGCCAAAATACCGTTTTTATGTGTGTTCAGACTGGCTGGAAAATGCGCAATACGGCCATCTGCTGTGCGTGCGACCAAAAAGCTGGCCTCGGCGGCAAAATCAACAGCCGCTTCCAAAATAGCATCGTCACTGCCAAGCGCGGCAAAACTGGCATCAAGATCATCGCTTGGGTCAATCCAGATTTGTCCCTTTCCATCATAGCCAAGCTGGCATGTTTTCAAGACGCCGCGTCCCTGCAGTTCTGCCATAGCGTGATGCAGGCTGGCGGCATCGGTAACGTGCCAAAAATCTGGGGTAAGAATGCCATGTTGGCGGGCGAAATTCTTTTCGCGTACCCGGTGCTGGGCAATATGCAGGGCCGTGGTGCCGGGGCTGACCGGCCGAAATTGTGCCAAATGCGCCATAGTTTCGGATGGCACGTTTTCAAATTCACTGGTGATCACGTCGACGCTGGCGGCAAATTGATCAAGCGCGGCGTAATCATCATAGGCGGCTGTGGTGGCAGTGGAGGCCATTTCGCCAGCTGGACTGTTATTCGCATCAGGCGCAAAGATATGTGTTTTGATGCCAAGCTGGGCGGCGGCAATAACAAGCATCCGGCCAAGCTGGCCACTTCCCAGAATACCAATGGTGGTGTGCGGCATATCCATGGTTATGCAAGGCTTTCTATTCAGGGGTTTCGGCGACATTCGCGGTTTGTGTGGCGCGCCATTCTTTTATCTTAGCGGCCAGCTGTGGGTCTGACAGGGCGAGCATTTGTACAGCTAGAAGCGCCGCTTTTTTTGCGCCAGCTTGACCAATCGCAAGCGTGCCAACAGGCACGCCAGCAGGCATCTGTACGATTGATAAAAGGGAATCCATGCCCTTTAGCGCGGCTGATTCAACCGGCACACCAAGCACCGGAAGATGTGTGTTTGCCGCCAACATACCCGGCAAATGCGCGGCCCCACCCGCCCCGGCGATAATAACGGCAAACCCTGATTCATGCGCGGTTTCGGCAAATGCTGTTAATCGCGCTGGCGTGCGGTGGGCCGAGATAATTTTTACCTCATAGGCGGCACCAAGATCATCAAGCATGCTGGCGGCAACCTGCATTGTGCGCCAGTCAGACTGACTGCCCATACAAATGGCTATTTTTCCAGTGGGTGCTTGCGAAATGCTGGCCATAATAATCTCTTTTAATAGTTATCTGACGTGGGTCTATAAGCTATGCGCACCAGCCGCAGGGCCATGACATTGGCTGGGTAAAGCCTGCAAGATTTTCACCCGTCAGGCAATAATATCTGGCAAAATTCGGCTACGCAGCTTGGTGATGCCGTCTTTCAACGCCAATTTGCGTTTTTTTAACCGTTGTAATTGCAATTGGTCAAAGGGCTTGTCGTCACCAAGACGTTCAATCACATCATCTAGGTCGCGGTGTTCGCTTTCTAACTGATGGAGCTGGGCAACGATTTGGTCTTGGTTGTCATCTTCGCTGTTATTCACTGACCACCCTCTTTAAAACGCCCGGT
>JAYOVO010000142.1:0-2950 GCA_038151495.1 Alphaproteobacteria bacterium | reverse complement strand
GAAAACTGGCAATGGCATTCTTGTTGACCGCCAGATGCGCACCACGATTGATGATATTTATGCGATTGGTGATGTGGCGCTGGTAGATGGGGCCGCTTTACGCGTTGAATCGGTGCATAATGCCCAAGATACAGCGGCGCGCGCTGCCGCCGATATCACCAAAACGCCGTTACCGGATATATCTGTACCTTGGTTCTGGTCAGAACAATATGACGTCAGACTGCAATCAGCAGGGATTGTCCCGGCTGGCAAAGAAGATATGCGTTACGCCGTGCGTCCGGGAAAGCGCGAGGGCGGCATGTCAGTCTGGAGCTATGATCACGGCCGGTTGGTTGCGGTTGAGGCCGTACACGACCCGGCGGCCTATATGCTTGGCAAAAAATGCCTTGAAAATCATCTATCACCGCCGCGCTCAGATATCACTGATCCGGCCTTTGATTTAAAAACATTTGCAACCGTGACACCCGGTAAGCAACAAGACGGAGCGTGAACACCATGATGTATGCTGGCGTTGCAAAAACAAATCGGCCGGTGCGTATGGATATGCGCAGTGACACGGTGACGCAACCAACCGCCGCGATGCGGCGCGCCATGGCAGAGGCGGAAGTTGGTGATGATGTCTATGGGGATGACCCAACGGTGAATGCGCTGCAAGATAAAGTGGCAAAATTACTAGGCAAGGAAGCTGGGCTGTTTGTGGCCACCGGCACCCAGTCAAATTTATGTGCCACACTTGCCCATTGTCAGCGTGGTGATGAAATTCTGGTTGGCGATAGCTATCATATTTTTCGCGATGAGGCTGGCGGTGCGGCGGTGCTTGGCGGGGTTATGATGGCGCCGGTATCGACCACCGCGTCTGGCGCGATGCGGCCAGATGATATTGCCGCAACGGTCAAACCAGATGATGCCCATTGTGCGATATCACGGTTGCTATGTCTTGAAAATACGGTGGCTGGACATGTCCAGTCTGCCGAAACCATCAATGAAATGGCGGCGGTCGGTCGCGCGCATGGGCTGGCGGTACATCTTGACGGGGCGCGGCTGATGAATGCGGTTGTCAAGCTTGGCATTCCTGCCGCCAAACTTGTCGCGGCTGTTGATACGGTATCTTTATGTTTGTCCAAGGGGCTGGGAACGCCAGCTGGGTCTGTTTTGGTTGGGCCAGCAGATTTTATTCGGCGGGCGCACCGTATGCGTAAACTGGTTGGTGGCGGTATGCGCCAAATTGGCGTTTTGGCCGCCGCTGGCATCCATGCGCTTGACCATCATGTTGACCGTCTTGCAGATGATCACATACATGCCTTACGGCTTGCTGAAGGCCTGTCACGGGTCAAAGCCATCGAGGTGAACCCAGAATCGGTAGAGACCAATATGGTATTTATCGGATTGCCAGATGGGGCGGCTGATGGCTTGCGCGCGCATCTTGCCGCGCGGGGGATTTTGCTTGGTGGGGGCAACAAACAGATCAGGCTTGTCACCCATCTGGATATCACCAGTGACGACATAGATTTTCTGACCGAAGAAATTTCCCACTATTTTGCTTAAATTCACCAGCCAATATGGCGATTTGGGAATATTAAACTGATTTTCTGATGCCATTATGCGGCAGAAAATATGATCAGCAAAAGGTATAGTTCGCAATGTCATTAATGCTTTCGGTTGGGGCGCGTGTGCGCAAAAGCCCATTTTTTGCGGCGACGCGTAAAGCTGGGTTGGCGGCGGCCAGCGTATATAATCACATGTTTATGCCGACCAGCTATGGCGACCCGGCCGCCGAATATGACCGTCTGGTCAATGGCGTGGCCATGTGGGATGTGGCGGTTGAAAGGCAGGTAGCGTTAAAAGGGCCTGACGCGCTGAAACTGGCGCGATTGCTGACCCCGCGCAACCTTGATGGGCTGGTGATTGGGCAGGGCAAATATGTGCCAATCTGTAATTATGACGGGGTGATTATTAATGACCCGGTATTATTGCAGGTGGATGAAGATGAAATCTGGCTGTCAATTGCCGATAGCGATATCGTGCTATGGGCCGCGGCCATTGCTGGTGCGCACGGGATGGATGTGCGTGTCTATGAACCTGATGTGTCGCCATTAGCCATTCAGGGGCCAAAATCGGCTGATGTTGTTGCCGATCTATTTGGCGATTGGGTCAGGGAATTAAAATATTTTGGATTTCGGATCACTGAACTGGCGGGCATACCGCTGGTTGTGGCGCGGTCTGGGTGGTCAAAACAAGGTGGGTTTGAATTGTATTTGCGTGACGGCCAGCGCGGCGAAGAATTATGGGATCTTGTCGCCAAGGCGGGCGCCCCATACGGCATCGGCCCGGGAACGCCAAATTATGTTGAACGGTTGGAAAGCGGTCTGATTTCTTATGGGGCGGATACCGATGCCGACACAAACCCATTTGAACTGGGGATGGATAATTTTATAAATCTTGATCAGCCGCATGAATTTATCGGTAAATCAGCTTTAAAAGCCATAAAGGCGGCTGGTGTGAAACGGCGTTTCATTGGGCTATTGATTGATGGCGCACCATTTAAGGGCGGGAATGAACACCGCTGGGATGTGACATTAAATGGGGCGTATGCTGGGTTTGCCAGTGCTTGTGCCTATTCCCCGCGGGTAAAATCAAATATTGGTGTCGGGCTGATATCGACAGCCGCTATTGCGGCACCTGATGGTGTCGCGGTGGTTACCGATCATGGCATCTTACCCGCGCGTGCCGCCTCATTTCCACTGGTATAGACAGTCTGATTAGCCTTTTGGGGTGGTCTTTTGCCGGGTATTGCCGTCTTTAAAATCCATCGTACAATTTGTTGTGCGATCAAAAATCCATCTGGCAGACGAACCAGCTGCAACGATGAACCTGCTTACACATGGAAGAACCAGGCGCGTTAGCCATTAAAAATGGCCGCCCATTGTATCTGGCGGCCATCCTAGCGAAC
>JAYOVO010000141.1:0-3038 GCA_038151495.1 Alphaproteobacteria bacterium | reverse complement strand
GATTTTCGATCTGCCGCAATGATGAATCGGGGACAAAAAATGGAATGATTTTCAATGTTGCCGCCATCTGCCCACGCGCCAGCAACTGATTATGCTGAACCAAAGCAAATGTAATACGTTCGTCAATTTCATTAATGGCACGGATAAGCGTCCGTTCATACCTGACCAGACCTTGCCGCGGCACCTTTATATTAACCCGGCCTGTTGCCGCCATGGTGAAATCAAGATTGTCCGGGGCCAATAAACTTGCCAGCCGGGCCGCGGCTTCATCTTCATGAACATCACCAGCATCAGGGCGGGCACAGATCAATGTATCTATGCCAGCCGCGCCAAGTTCTGCCAGATGATCAGCGGTTAATAGGGTGCCTTTTGCAATGCTACCATCTGCAAAATTCTGCCGATGTGCCAGTACCAGACCCTGACAATCTGCGGTTGCAAATTCAGCCAGTTGCATGCACGGCTCCTTGACGTTGGCGATAGGCACTGACCAATTCGGCCGCAACTGAAACGGCGATTTCCGCTGGTGTCTTGGCGCCAATATCTAGCCCGGCCGGGCCATGAATACGGCTGGTGGTGGCCCCATCAAAACCAGCCGCGGCCAGACGGTCAAGCCGCGCCGCATGGGTTTTTCTGCTGCCAAGACAGGCCACATAAAACAACGGTTTGGCAAGCCCCCAATGCAACGCCGCATCATCAATTTTCGGATCATGCGTCAAGGTCACCAGCGCCGTATCCTGATCTAGGACCATATCTGCCAACACCTCATCTGGCCACGAATCATGCACCACAATCCCCGGAAAGCGATCAGCCGTTGCAAAGATTCGGCGCGGATCAATCACCACAACATGAAACCCAAGCTGCATGGCCATTGGCGCTAAATGCTGGCTGATATGAACTGCCCCGGTGATAATTAACTGTGGCCGCGGCATCTGCACAAGGGTGAATGCCATATCTTGCAAAATGCTTGCCGCTGGCGGCGTGATCATTTGCACCTGCCCGGTTGCAAGATCAAATCGTAAACCAACAGTTTTGCGCGCCGCCATGGCGCTTGCCGATTGACGAACAAGATTTGCGTCAAAATAACCATCAGCCACCGAAACCAACCACACTGATATTTCGCCGCCACAAGACAGCCCGACATCCCATGCCGTGGCATCGGCCACGCCAAAATCCAACCGCTGACTGCCAGCGCTTTCCATCATCCCCAGCGCCGCATCAACAACCGCGCCTTCAACACACCCGCCTGATACCGACCCGGCGATGGTGCGATCATCACGCACCAGCATCACACTGCCCATCTGGCGCGGTGATGACCCCCATGTGCGGATCACTACGGCAAACACCAAACGATGTCCGGCGGCCTGCCATTCATTTGCCACAGCAAACAAGGCATCATCGGCAAGTGCTGGTGCGGCGCGATCATCAGGCATCATGTTACTACTCCGTTCTTTTGGCCTTTGTTTATCTTGTCTGCCGGTATCGGGGCGGCTTTCATCTGGGCATAAACGCTGTGCCTAACTGCCATTTTGGCCGCATCACGAGCCAGTTTCTGCCATGTTACCAATTCCCGGCTACGCCGTTTGCCAATGACCTGTAATTTACCGGCAAGATCATGAATGGACTGCAATGAATGCATCGGCAAAAAATGATCAACATGTGGCAACATGGTGCGGATCGATTGGCTTTTTGGTACAAACCCATCGAACCTCAGCAATGGGTTAAGCCAGATCAAACTATATGCAGATTTATGCAACCGTTCCATTTCAAAATCTAATGTTTGCAGGGCGGATTTATCCTCATCTGGGGCGCGGTCCAACCCATCTGTGATGATGATTACACTAGCGCCCTCGGCCATAACCCGGCGCGACCATTCACGGTTAAACCGCTGTAAATTCGATCCAATTAAGGTGCCGCCTGACCAGTCATCAACTTGATTTGATACAGCCAGCACCGCCTCGTCAACATCACGATAGCGCATCAGCCGGGTGATATTGGTCAGATTCATGCCAAACAAAAACGAATGCACCGCTGGCTGATGCTGGGTTAACCCATGAATAAAATGCAGCATCACCCGGCTGTAATGTTCCATTGACCCTGAAACATCGCACAAGATCACCAAAGGGCGTGTCTTGGTCTGGTGTGATTGAAATTTTGGCAACACCAGACCAGATTGCCTGCTAGCAGCACGCAGCGCCGCGCGGATAGCAAGCTGTCCTCCAGTTTTTTGTTGTCGCCACCGACGTGACTTTCGTTGCGGTAAATAGGGCGCCAGATTTTTTATCGCGGACATCGCCGCCGTCATCTCATCACCCGACATCATCGCAAAATCTTTGGTCTGCGAAACCGCACGGTCAGATGCGGTGGCACTGGCATCAATTTCAATTGTTGTGTCATCACCTTGATTGGTCGGCGGCGGATCTGCCAAAGCATCAGATAACCGGCGCAACATATCTTCCGGGGCATCTGTATCCACGCCCGGCACTTTAATTTGCGGCAACAGCAAATCGCGGACACGTTCCATAAATTTTGGGTTCTGCCAAAATAAATGAAATGCCTGGCCAAATAATGTCTGGTCTTCTGGTCGCTTGATCAAACAACTGGCCAGCGCATGATAAAATAAAGATTTACTGGCAACGCCAATCACCGTCACCGCCTCAACAGCATCAACCATGCTGGCTGGCCCAACAGGCAATCCAATGCGGCGCAATAGCCTGACAAACAACATGATATTCTGGTCAAGCTTTGGCTGTAGAGCGCCGACAACTGGTTCGTCTGGCTGTGGGCGTGTCATCACCTGGACATTTCCGACTGGACAATGCTGGCTTGGACTTCGGCTAAAATACGCGCCGCCTCAGACCCCTGTATCCGGCTGATGTCATCTTGATATTTTAACAAAACGCCCATCGTCGAATCCACCATTTGCGGATCCAGCGCCACGCAATTTAATTCAACCAGCGCTTGTGCCCAGTCGATGGTTTCTGCAACACCGGGCGATTTGAACAAATTTTGCTGGCGTAGCGCCTGTACAAAGCCAACGA
>JAYOVO010000140.1:0-3042 GCA_038151495.1 Alphaproteobacteria bacterium | reverse complement strand
GCCACGATTGGCTTTTTTCAAAGCCCCCACAAAAAACATGCTGTAAAACACATGTGGCAAAAAACACGCAAAGCGGGCTACCTCCGGCCCGCTTTTATCTTTTCATCAACGTTGTAAATGCGGTTTCAAATCGCCCTTTATCGACAAGTTGGGCGGTTTTTACTGTCGCAATCTTGTCACCTAATGACCCGTCATGGGCGGCCAATAACTTACCCATCGCTTTGCTAGACTGGCTGGGCCCGGCACCAAATGCAGAGCCATCCGCAACGCCGCCGCGCCTGTCTATTTTTGTCTGGTCATCAGTCATCCTAGTCCATTAATCATCTATATCGGGCATTTTTGTCTCAAGAAGTGCGACGGTAACCTCTTTATATTGCGAATCATTAATCCGCCGATATAGCGCCTCTTCTTCGGGCCCATCAAATGCCATGCCACCGCCGACCAGCTGTTTACGCCGGATTAGCGATAAAATCATGATATGTTTGCGCGCTTCATCAAACAAATCATCAAGCTGGATACGGGCTTTTTGCGCTGTTGGCGCGTCAATATATTCAACCTTGATGGCGGCTGTCAGGCGCTGCATGGCATCAGCTTTGACCGCGCTCACTTTTTGCAGCGATCCTTTGGCCACGCGCTTTACCTCGTTTTCCAGATCTTCTTCCTGCTGGATTGTCAGCCGTGGCTTGACGACTCTCAACTTACTTCGGTTGGATGCATCTATATTGATGTACCCATTTTCTTTAAGAATATTCACCACAGCTGAGATCACCGCTGGGTTGTGTATCGCCACACTAAATGTGCCTGCCGTTGGATCCGGCCCAAGATCAACCTCGGCAAAATCGCGCAAGGACCTGCGTTTACCTTCAAGTTCCACACTCTCGCGATGAAAAAGATTTAAAATCGCAAGGGCAGACCCCACGTCATTGAGCCGTCGGACAAGCCCACTGATTTCATCAACCATGCGTTCCATGGCTGCTGTTGAGTATGAATCATCAGATTTTTTCAGGCTGAGTTTCAACATCGAATACACCATTTACACCGTGGATAACGGCGCAAGATTAGCCTTTGTTACCCGGTCTGCCAATCACTTATTTTGTGCTATACACTAGGATTAACATAGTTTTTTGTGGTGACAACCAGAACAAATGCAACGCATACGAAGACCATAAGCAAGCCCTGGTCGCCGCAATAGACGCGCAAGGTAATCTGATCACAATAAAGGAAAATTGGTGGAGCCAGACGGGATCGAACCGACGACCTCCTGCTTGCAAAGCAGGCGCTCTCCCAGCTGAGCTATGGCCCCTTATGCGGCGATGCGCGATAGGATGTAATGGCGGGACGCCAGAACAGGGCGTGTTATCTGCCAATGCGCGGCGCGGGTCAACCCTTTTTTTATTTCAAAATTGGTTTTTTGGCGCGGTCATACCCAACCGGCAAATCGCGCGGCCGTGGTGCGGCAAAACCACCACATACCAAATCAGGAAAATGACAAAGGGCGGCCATAACGGCCGCCCCCAGCTAAATTGCGTTAGGCCGCTGGACGCGCGCCAATCGCATCAAGCACCGCTTGATAGACAATCTTGCCACCTGCCACATTTAGGCCATTTGCCAAATGCGGATCATCATCAAGCGCTTTTACACCTTTTTCAGCCAAGGCAATCACATGTGGCAAAGTTGCATTATTCAGGGCTTCTGATGATGTGCGCGGGACTGACCCAGGCATATTGGCCACACAATAATGCACAATGCCATCAACCATGTAGGTTGGCTCATCATGCGTTGTCGGGCGTGATGTTTCAAAACAGCCACCCTGATCAATCGCCACATCAACCAGAACCGCGCCCGGCTTCATTGTTGCTAGCTGGGCTTTACTGACCAGTTTTGGTGCGCTTGCGCCCGGCACCAAAACCGCACCAATCACCATATCAGCTTGGGTGATCGCCTCTGCCAAAACAGCATTGTTTGAATAGCGCGTTGCGATGCTGTTACCAAAAATATCTGACAAATAGCGCAAACGTGGCACCGAACGGTCAAACACGGTGACGCGCGCGCCCAAGCCGACAGCCATTTTTGCCGCATTCACCCCGACCACGCCGCCGCCAATCACAACAACTTCGGCTGGTGCGGTGCCAGGCACCCCAGAAATCAAGATACCGCGCCCACCTGCATTGGCCTTTAGATGAGACGCCCCCTCAATAACAGCCAAGCGGCCGGCAACCTCGCTCATTGGTGCCAATAGCGGCAATCCACCAGCGTCATCGGTGATGGTTTCATAGGCGATCGCGGTGCATCCTGAGTCTGCAAGACCATAGGCTTGCGGTGCATCAGCGGCCAAATGTAAATAGGTGAATAAAATCTGATTAGATGACAATTGCGCCCACTCGCTTGGCTGTGGTTCTTTGACCTTGACGATCATATCTGCTTTGGCAAACACATCCGCGGCATTCGCGGCGATTGTGGCACCGACCGCTTTATATTCATCATCATTTGCCCCAATTCCCGCGCCAGCTTGTGTCTCTATCAGCACTTTATGGCCACGACGCACCAGTTCAGCAACCGAACTTGGTACAAGACCAACGCGAAATTCACGGGTCTTTATTTCCTTTGGCACCCCAATAAGCATTGCCTGTCTCCCTCAGATAAAATTTTGACGAAACCAACACAGACATGACCGAAGCTATCCTCGCACCAACGAAACCATATCTGATATATTTTGCTATAATATTCGAATTTTTAATCTATTTCTGACTTATTTCTTGTTTAAATATATATTTTTTTCGAATAAATTAATGCTTTATATTTATTATACGCAATATTATTCGAATTTTAAAAAAGGGTAGCATCATGGATCGTATTGATCGGTCAATACTGGCAGCTTTACAGGAAAATGCGCGTATTTCGAATGTTGATCTTGCCAATCATGTTGGCTTATCCGCGTCGGCCTGTTTGCGCCGGGTGGCCCAGCTAGAGACCAACCATGTGATTGACGGCTATCATGCCAATGTGAACGCCGCCAAGATGGGCTATGATGTGCTGGTCTTG
>JAYOVO010000139.1:0-3096 GCA_038151495.1 Alphaproteobacteria bacterium | reverse complement strand
CGCCATTTGAATTTGCCACCGCGCAGGCTTTTAACTGTTATATTGCCTCGACCGTGCATGTGGCGCATGCGCATAAACATCGCGGTGCGCGCTGGGCAGATGATGAAACGGCGCACGCCCATATGCGGGCCAAAGTGCATGAAAATATGACCGAATGCGCGGCGATCATCGAAACACATTATCTGCAGGGGCCGTGGGTATTGGGTGATCGCTATTCAATGTGTGATCCCTATTTGGCATTGGTCACCCGCTGGCTTGGTGATGATGGTGTCGAGGTCGCACAATTTCCAAAAATTGCCGCGCATAATCAGGCCATGCGAGCCCGCCCATCCATGCAAACGATTTTGCGTCTGCATGCGTGATCTTTCGGTATCAAAAAATTAGCTGACCGCTAACACCATGCCCATACCGCTGGCTGCATGCTCCAGCATATGGCAATGGAACAACCACAGGCCGGGATTGTCGGCGACAAAAACAAGCCGGGCCCGGCTACCGGCAGGCATCAGCCATGTGTCGCGTTTGCCAGACGGGGCATCGGCTGTGGGGTCGTCAACCAACACCCAAAAATGGTGACCATGCAAATGCATGGCATGTGGCCACGCGGTGTCATTGAAAACATCAAGTGCTACAACCTGTCCAAGCTGGATATCGGCAAGTGTTTGGTTGTAATCGCCAACAATTCCATTGAACGCCCATAATTTTTTGTGTTCGCGCGCCAAAGTGCCAAGCGGTAACTTGTCGCCGTTAAAAATAGCTTCGGTCAAATTGCCCATTGCGCCGCCCTGCATATGCACATCTATCACCTTTACTGCGCTGAGATCAGCAATCGGCGCGGGGGCGGCAAGATTGATCGGCGTTTTGCTGATTTCTGCCTGGCCGAGGTTTGGATCAGCGATGATACGTCCAGCTGGATAGGGGGTGCCTGTGCTGACGTCCTGTAGAATGATGCTGTCACGATCCATATCAATGATCAGGTCGGCGCGTTGCCCCGGTGCAAGTGTCACAACCTCTATTTGTTCGGCCCGGCAAACTGCCCCATCTTCAGCAATTAATGTGGCCGCCGCACCACCGATTTTGATTTTAAATATTCTAGCATTGGCAGCGCTGATCAGCCGCAGTCGCAGCCGCGCGCCAGGTTTGGCAGAAAGTGCCGGATCAGATGTGCCATTGACCGTCAGCCAGTTGCCAAACCTGCCAGCATGTGACCAATCATGCAAACTGCCAAATGAGGCGTCATCAATCTGGCCATCTTGATCAAGCCGCCAATCATCAATCATCAGGGTAAAATCATGGTCAACAGCAGGGTCATCATCATCATCGATAATCAGCGGCCCATATAGGCCGCGGGCAACTTGTTCCCAGCTCATCGTGTGCGCGTGATACCAATAGGTGCCTGATTCGCTGAGAGGTACCTCATACAAAAACTGTTCACCCGGTTCAATCGGCGGTTGTGTCAGGTTTGCAACGCCATCCATTTCGTTGATATTGCGTATGCCGTGCCAATGCACCGTTGTTGGCGTGGAGAGGTCGTTGGTGACAGCAACATTGAGCATTTCACCCTTGCGCCGTCGCAGCAATGGTCCCGGACATGAGGCATTGTATAACCAGCAGTTTTTAGAACCGGTGCCATCGCCAATCAGATTGGCAGTGGCCTTGCCAGCTTTCAATCTATAGATGTCGCTGGCATTTGCCCGCCCAATCGTTGGCAAGTTCAGTGAGGCGGCTGTGACGCCAGCCGCCGCAATTGTCAGAAAATCACGGCGTTGCATTTGCTTATATCCCATGGCCACTGATATCTCTGACCAACACGGCACCTGATACCCATCCAATATCAAGATATGGGTGACTGGTGCTGTCGCGTCAAGTCAGTCAGCGTTGGGAAAAAATAGCTGAGCACCGTTGCGTGTGTAACTGGCAATCATATTTTGTCCATCTGGGCTGACCAGCCAGTCGGTAAATTTTTGTGCCAATTCCTGCTTTACATTGGGGCAATGAGATTTGCTGACTGGCACAACACCATATTGGTTGAACAGGGGTGGTTGTCCCTGAAACAAGATTTTGTGACCGGCCCGATTGGCAAATGCAAGCCATGTCGCCCGGTCGCTCAATGTATAGGCGTTGGCTTGCACGGCAAAATTGAGTGTTGCGCCCATGCCAAGACCCGTTTCAAGATACCAGCTATTTACCGCACTATCGATGGTTATATTGGCAGCTTTCCATAGGCGTTTTTCTGCCTTGTGAGTGCCGCTATTGTCGCCGCGTGACGCAAATGCAGATTGGCTAGCCAATATTCGTTGGAAAACCTCGTCGACGGACGTCGCCGAAGCAACGGTGGCTGGGTCATTTGCTGGCCCCAAAACAATAAAATCATTGTACATAAGATTATAACGTTTGGTACCAAATCCGTTTTCAACAAATTTGATCTCATCGGCTTTTGAATGGGTAACCAAAATATCGCCATCACATTTTTCAGCATTCCGTATTGCTTGGCCAGTGCCAACAGCAACAACGCGCACGTCAAAACCACTTTTGGCGGAAAATTGCGGCAGTAAATAATCATACAAGCCGGAATTTTGTGTCGATGTTGTTGATTGCAAAATAATGAATGGATTGTCTGCAGCGGCCGAACGGTTCGCCAATATAACCGCGAACACGACAAAACAGTTAAGTGCTAATTTTTGGACAAGAAAAAAATATTTATTCAAGATGTGATTTGACATCATTTTTTTGCTGTTCACAGTTGAAAAAAAATAGAGAGGCCGTGCGTCATGCAGACTGGTATCATGGCTATTGACACAATAATTTTGGCATGTAAAGCCCGTTATGATATTTTCTACATATCGGTGTAAAAAAAGGTGCAACATAGGACTGGGAAATGACAAAAGCTGATAGAAATCCGGGTGTGCGCACCAAACTCTTTGTCGCCAACGAAACCATAGGCATTGGTAAAATCAGACTTTTGCAGCTTGTTGGCGAAACTGGGTCCATCAGTGCAGCGGCGCGGCAAATGGGAATGAATTACCGGCGTGCCTGGTTTCTAATTGATTCGATGCAAAGCGGCTTTGCCGACCCACTTTTGCTGACAGAGCGTGGTGG
>JAYOVO010000138.1:0-3119 GCA_038151495.1 Alphaproteobacteria bacterium | reverse complement strand
TCGAAATGTTTGAAGCTGTCGGACAAGCATATTGGCCGACTTATTTTGCGACGATTGCGCGCATGCTGAAATCAGGCGGACGCGCGGTGATACAATCTATCACTATTGATCACGGCGCCTTTCAATCCTACCGCGATCAGCCAGATTTCATTCAAAGATATATTTTTCCCGGCGGCATGTTGCCATCAATGCCTATGCTGGAAACACCAGTGGCACGGGCCGGTTTGGAATTGGTTGCTGAACATGGCTATGCACCGCATTATGCGCGTACGCTTCAAGAATGGCGGTCGCGGTTTTTGGCCGCGTGGCCGACATTGGCCAGTGATAAATTTGACAACCGGTTTAAGCTGATGTGGGAATTATATCTAGCTTATTGCGAGGGTGGGTTTCGTGCCGGCATGATCGACGTGAAACAGATGTTGTTAATGCACAAAACTACCTAGTGATTTGGCAATTTGAACAACCGCCGGATTGCGCGGATAAATAAGCCGATCATCGGTAGATGTTGCAACAACTGGCTGGCGCTGTCCCAATGGTCTATATGATGGGTGATCAGCCCGTTCGCGTCACAGCGCACTTCGGTCATGCCTTCAAAGTTCAAATCCGTATAAGGCCAGCTTTTCAGCCTGCCAGTCATGCGCCACCGCAGGTAACTGGCCTGTTTTGAGTGGGCAATATCGGTAATATTAAAGGCCGGGTCGTTGCAGACGCTGTACATATGATCAAAAACGGCGCGAAAGCCAGCTTTTCCGGTGATTTGATTAAAGGGGTCGGAAAAATAGACCTGATCGCTGACCATCGCGCATAATTGATCAAGCGTGTCCGGGGTCAGTTTGGCAAAGGCCTCTCCATACCGGTCGGCTGGATGTTGGGAACTGGACATTATATTATTTCCTTTGCAAACAGTCGATTACCATATTAAGGCGGGATGCCAGCTTATGATCCGGCCCCGGTTTGTTTGCCGACAAGCGCAAAATACAAACGGTCTGGCAAATATCTTAAAAATTTTAATTTTCTGGTGAATGATTTTGGGAAGTCGTGCGAAAACACATCACTTTGCATCCCGGAAATAATATGGTCTGCGGCTGTTTCCGCGCTCAGCAAATCGGGCATATCAAAATCATTAACGGCAGTGGCTTCGGTATCGACAAAACCGGGACACATGATTTGTATTTTGATATTTTTAGGGGTGAGATCGAAATACAGCGATTCTGCCAGAGAAATCAATGCGGCTTTGGTCGGGCCATAAGCCGCCGCCTTTGGCAGGCCGCGCCATCCGGCAACTGATGAAATTATGACAATATGCCCACCTCCGGCACCAAGCATCTGCGGGATAATTGCCGCCAGACCATTGACCACACCCATATAATTTACATCCATATGTTCGGCGTATATGCTGGGCGAAATCTGGCACCCATCTTGTGGCACATAAATGCCGGCATTTAGAATGGCAACATCGATTGGCCCGTATGTTTTGAAGCTGGAATCGACGGCGGCGGCGATAGCGTCGGCATCGCGAACATCGGCCTGATATCCAGAAAAATAATCTGTTGCTTGTTCTAGTGCGGCAAGACGATCCGCACGTCTGGCAACTGCACTGACATGGTGCTTGTCCGCGTTCAGTTTTTTTGCCAGAGCGGCGCCAATGCCAGCGCTGGCCCCGGTGATAAAATAATGCGTCAAATCATAGTCGCTTTGTGATCGTGATCGGGAATAAGACAGGCTGGTCTATTGTGCTGACCTCCAATGCCGGGAATATATGTACCTTTTTTATGTTATCTAACACTTGATGATCATAGCTGGTATTGCCGCTGCTCTCAATAATATGAACATTTGTTAAATGTCCGCTTGGCAAGATTTCCAGCGACACTTTGATGCGTCCATAGCCATCAATAAGGTCGGATAGATGTGCCAGCCTGTCTCTGACTTTTGTGCCCCAGTCCTGTAATGATTGTTTAGATAGGTGGCCGCTTTTGTCAGCGGTCTGTGCGGCATGGCGTGCCTGTTTGATTTCAGCTGGGCCATTGGCGCTGTTATGTGTCTTATGGCTGGCGTCATCATCTGCGGCTTTGGTCTGCTTGACTGGTGGCGCCGCTTCGGCAGATGAGGATTTGTTACCAGCGGGATTATCAAGATGGCGCGGCGTTATTAAGGGGGCAGGCGGTGTGAGACTTACCTTTTGAAGTTTTGTATCGCGCGGGGTTTCAGCGGTCTTTGTGATTGCTTTTGCTTTTTTAGGCTTTGGCAGAACGGAAATAGCGGCATGGTGAACCGAGGCTGGTGCCGATAGGCTGGCTTGGCTGATTGTGGGATAAACCCGCTCTAAAGCCGGGTGCGCATCAACAAGGCTGGTATCTTTCGATGCCAAAGGCGGGGTGTGTTGCGTTTGCGGACTAACACTCTTTGTTTCAATTTGTTGCGCTTTTTCTGATTCGAATATAACCGCAATTCTTTGCACAGTTTCGCCGCTATCTGGGGCGGGGCGCCCATTGGTGAAACCGTTCATGGCAAAGACAACACCTGCAAGCAACAAATGGCCGAGAATGGACGCGGCAAAAAACAACCGGAACGGCTGGGCGTTATGTGTTGATGTTGCCAAGATAGCCATTAGTCAAAAATCTCTTGATTGCGCGTATCGGTAAACGTTATGCGGTGCGTTTCGTCAAATAACAAGGCCCCATGTTTTAACGCAATAATCCGGTCACAGGCGGTTTCGACCGCTGGCATATCATGCGATGTAAACATGATCCCTTTGTTCTGATCGGTCAGAGTTTTCATCAGCAAAATTAGTGTCGATTTTTGCCTTGGGTCTAGATTTGCCAGCGGTTCATCCATCAAAATGAAATCAGAATTTTGGCATAAGGCGCGGGCGACATTCACCAAAGCCAGTTCGCCGCTCGACAGTGATGACAGGTTTTTTTCTGCCAGTTGAACGGTATTTGTCGATGCAAGGCTGGTTGAAATCGTCTGTTTGGCATGTTCAGCGTTGCGGCAAAATTTCAAAGCAGTGAATTCGAGAAGTTTTTTTACCTTTACATCCCAAACGATGTCGTGAATTTGTGGAACCCATGCGACGAAACTTGCACGATCCTCATAGTTCATCTTTGCCATATTAGAAA
>JAYOVO010000137.1:0-3157 GCA_038151495.1 Alphaproteobacteria bacterium | reverse complement strand
AGGCAGGCTCTAGCGGTTCTAGCCGCACATAACGCCCTTTCATCTTTTCTGCCCATACTGTTTTACCGGGTGATGGCGGCGGCGTCCAATTTGGAACCGGCACCCCTAATCTATCTGATTTTTGCGGCGTCATTATGCCACCTCGTCCGGGCCAAACAGCTTGGCCAAAAGCGTTTCGAGTTGCGTGGCAAGTTCCCGGCTGAAAAACGCTGGTTGGTCTGAATCAATATCCAATACAGCCACTAAATTTTGGTTCCTATCAAACACCGGAATAACCAGTTCAGATTGCGTTGACGCGGCACAGGCAATATGCCCATCAAATTGATGCACATCGTCAACAATCTGGGTTTGCCGATTGCGGGCCGCCGCGCCGCATACGCCTTTGTCAAACGGGATCATCAAACATCCATGCCCGCCTTGATAAGGCCCTAGCTTTAACACGCCCGGTGCCGTCACCCGGTAAAACCCAACCCAGTCAAACCCATCAACCGCATGAAACAATTCACCAGCAACCACCGCCATCAGGGTGACATGATCTGTCTCGCCAGCGCAAATGGCGTGAATTTTAGGTATCAAATCGGAATCAATTTGCGGTTTTTCCATTATAACATTCCTGTTTCACACTCATAAAAATCGTGTCCAAAACCGTTCATGCACATAGTAGAGAAACATTTTGGTGAAAATTTCAAGCGACATGATTGACCCGGCAGTTTTTAAATTACCAGTCAAAAGCCATGCAATCATCAGCGTATCGGTCGACGCCAAAACCCGCCAGGATATCGTCTTTAACAGCGATTTAAACCGGGTGTCATCTGGGTTATGCCGTCCCCGTTTGAAAAATCTATCGATAAACATGACATTGTCCTGATCATCTGTTGTTTTTTTAATTATGACCGTCAGTAACGAAATGCCGTACCATCTATTTTACCCGCCCAGTTTTTTAGAAAAATCGAGGGGCCAGAGGTAATTTGCTTACTTTTCAGCTTTTTGTTTTAGATGTAGTCTGACCGCCCAGCTTATCCTAAAGACAAGGCTTTGTTTCGTTGTGACAACACCCTCAAAAGCTGTACATAACGTGCCGTTTCATTCTCTCGGCATCAGCCAGATCATATCCTATGGATGTTTGTTTTATGCCTTTGCCCAATTAAAGGTGCCGCTTGCCGCAAACATTGGTGTCGCGCCAAGTGATATTTTGGCGGCGGTCACTGGCGCCTTGCTCATTCAGGCCTTTTTGGCGCCGCTTATTGGCGGCTGGATTGATAAATTTGGCGCATTAACGGTAATGACGCGCGGCCTGATGATCGGCGCTGTCGGCATAACATTATTGCCAGCGGTAGATGCGCTATGGTGGGTATGGCTATGTATGGTGCCAATTGGTCTTGGCTTTGCCATGTCGAGTTATGAAACGGCGTTTTCGGCGGCAGTCCAGATGGACGAGGTCAAATCGCGCAAATATATATCCTTTATTACATTTTATGGCGGCGTTGCGAGTTCAGTGATCTGGCTATCCATTGCGCCGTTATTGGCGTGGTTTGGGCTAGAGGCAACATGTGCGGCCTGCGGCATAAGTTTGGTTTTGATGGGGGTACGCACCCGCCATCTTGACCAAAAATCTTCCGTCATATCATCAAAAGAGTCCCGTCAAATGGCCCCCTTTCGCTGGGCGCTGATGACACGCAATGAACGCCGCGCACTGATCGCGCTGGCATCAGCAAGCGCGCTTGAATATCTGACATTTGCCTCAACCACCTTGTTATGGATCACCTGGTTCACAACACAATTTAATGATGTCGGGCTAGCGGTGATGCTGGCCGCCCTTTATGGCCCGTTCCAGACGGTCGGGCGGCTTTTAGAGATGGCATTTGGCCACAGATTCGATGCGCGGATTACCGGCATGCTGGCCTTTATCGGTGTACCAACCGCACTGATGTTAGCCCAGCAGGACGGCTTGGCCTTTGCGGTTGTGGCAATGATGATTTTTGGCATGGGACACGGTATTTTGACGGTGTCCTTTGGCTATGTCACCAACATGTATTTCAGCGCAGATGTCTATGGCCGGGCAAAAGGATGGATCACCACCCCGCGCGCAGTTGGCACCGCCATTGGCCCCAGTTTGGGCGGCATTTTATTTTTGATGGGGCCAGATATATTTTTTGCCAGCATGATTGGCATTTCGATCCTGTCAGCCGCCTGCTTTGCCGCGTTATTTTCGGCAAAACCGCGAGATATGCATACCAGCGCGCCCCGCGCATCTTGAGGACATGATATGCATGAAACAGTGACCAAGCTTGCAGACGAGGTGAAAGCATTATGGATGGCGACCGACAGCCTCAGTTCTTTCGCCAGTTGGCCAGATGATTTGACCGCCAGCAACCCCGCGCCAAACCCGGCGCCAGCCGCGGCAAAAATTGTAGCATGGCAGATGCCGGAAAATAACCTGACATCGCCGTTATGCCGCGCGGTTCAACAGGCGGCATTTCATGTAAATTGGCAATTTATTTACACCAAAGACGAAGTTGGCCAGCATTTTCTGGATAATTATGCCTATTTTGAACTGATCGGGCCAACCGGGCATTTTCGTTCTGACCAGTGCAGTGCATTTATTGGCTATTGGGGGCCGGGTTTATATTATCCTGCACATTATCATGCGTCCGAAGAGCTCTATTTTGTGCTTGCCGGTCACGCGCTTTTTGAATCAGACGGCGACGACCCAGCCACGCTTGGCCCGGCCGCGCACCGCTTTCACGCCAGCCATCAACCCCATGCCATGACCACAACAAACAGTGCGATTTTGACGCTGGTGTTATGGCGCGGGCCGGAATTATCCGGCCTGTCGCAACTTGTTAAAGCCGATAACTAGGCTAATCGGACTAGTCGTTACTGCCCTGAATATGGGCAATCAACGCGGCGGTCACTTTTTCCGTTGTGGCATTGCCGCCAAGATCGGGGGTATGCAAATCCTGATTGGCTGTGACTGCCTCAATCGCCTGCATCAACTGCGCCGCGGCCTCTGCCTCGCCAATATGTTCCAGCAACATGGCCGCACTCCAGAATGTACCGACCGGGTTGGCAATGCCTTTACCCGTGATATCAAATGCTGAACCATGGATTGGCTCAAACATTGATGGTGTCGTGCGCTTTGGGTTCAAATTAGCGG
>JAYOVO010000136.1:0-3159 GCA_038151495.1 Alphaproteobacteria bacterium | reverse complement strand
TCACGCGGCGGCACAAGCACCTCGTCAATTTTTTCCAGCGCTTGCCGTGCGGCGGCCAAAATGCTGGTGCCAGCGGTTGGCAGACTGTCAGTCGGGTAACAGATGACTGGCGGTACAGCGCGGCGCGCATCGGCATCATCTGGCATATGCGCTTTATTGATATATTTCATAATGGCAGATCCCCTCACAGCTCCTAACAACCCCCCTATCACTATGCCGGGTTTTACCCAGAATTTCGATAGGGCAAATAAACCTGATTAGCGTCACATAGGGGCCGCTTGACCCGGGCAGACCCTGCTATGTTCGCAGATTTGCTAGTTTGTCTTGCACTGCATAAAACCGCATCGCAAGCGGTAAAAACCATGGTTCGCCTGAATAAAACGGCATGCTACGAAACGGCAGATCAGCAAAAACAGAATCGGCAGACCCTGCATTACCAGAGCTCGCGCCAGTCACATCATCAAGCACCATCTGCGCCGCCTTTTGTCCTAACCATCGGGCCCAAACCGTGCCAGACCCACAATAACCAGCCGGGTAAATAACCCCGTCATGCACGGTCAGTTTTGGTAGCTGGTCAAACGGAAATGCGACAAACCCAAACCAGTGATGGGTGATTGCACAATCTGCCAAATCTGGCAAAATAGATACCAGTCCGGCACGCAACCGCTCGGCCGCGATCGCTGGGTCAGAATCCATCCGCCTGCCGCCAAGCAAAATCCGTTTGCCATCGGGTGATGGCCGAAAATAATGGCCAATTTGCAGGCTTTCACTATACATGCTTTTGCTTGGCATGAGGCTCCGCACCCGATTTTCGCCAAGCTCCTCGGTCGCGATCATTTCAGAAATCACCGGCACCAACCGGCGCCGCAACCACGGCATAGCAGAATCGCTGTAGGCGTTGGTCGCGGTGATCACGTGCCCGGCGGTAATTTGGCCTTTGCTGGTGTCCACACTAAAGGACGCATCTGCCCCGGCCTCTATGCGCCGGACCGAAGACACCGCCACACCGGTAAATATTTGCGCCCCTGCCGACACCGCGACCCGATGCATACCAGCAAGCAATTTAGCCGGGTGTATACCACCAATATCATCACGCCAGACGCCGCCACAATATTTATCACTATCAATATGGGCGGCAAGACCGGCCTTGTCATAGATGACCGGCACAACACCGGTGATTTTTGACAGATTGTCAGCTTCACGTTGCATAGCGGCCAGCGCGCGTGGCTGGGTGGCCCCGGCAAACCGACCACAAAGCTGAAGATCACAATCAATCTGTTCGTCGGTGATGAAACTGATCAGATCTTGCCGGGCGGCATGCGCTTCCTGATAAAATTTTGCGGCTTTTTCTGGCCCAAATTTCTTGGATAATTGGTCATAGGAATGGCGCAAATTGCCACTTGTGATGCCGCCATTGCGGGTTGATGCGCCAGCACCGATTTTATCTTTTTCGACAATCACCACCTTCAGCCCGGCCCGCGCCAAGGGTATGGCCGCACCAAATCCGGTAAACCCGCCACCAATAATAACAACATCGGCATGGCTTTGCCATTCAGCTGGCGCCGCGTCGGCTGGAGGTGCGGCGTCCCACCAATAAGGCGTTGTTACGATTCTGGTCTGCATATGTTAACCTTCCGGCACAGCAAATGTAAGCGCCGCCCATAATGATTCCCATTCAGCATTTTTGATCGGGTCAGTGTCTATGATAGGTTGCAATTTCACACTATCAAAAAGATAGTGGCGACCCGGCAACAGCGGCAGATGCACCTGCCCACGGCCATCAGCCATGATGATTTTCTTTTCGACATCACGCGGTGTGTGGCGAATAAAAACCGTCACCTGTGCCCCCGGGCGCGGCACGCCGGACTCATACACAGCCAACACAAATTCTTTCGACACTGGCTGTTGATAGGGGTTTGTTAACGCCACCAATTCCATTTCCAATCCTAAAAGCTGATCCTGCCCAGAAGCAGGCCCCACCATAATCAGGCTTTTGGCAAACCGACGATATTTTTCAACCAGCCGAAAATTTTCAGCCGTCTGCTTCTGATAACGTGCCGCGACATCAGCAAACCCTTTTTCAACCGCAAAGCTGATGAATTTTTCTGGCTTTGTATAGGTCACATAGGATGGGGTGGTTTGATGGTACAACAATGACAGCCCCGCTTGTGCGGCAATAAATTGACCGGCTGGCATGTCACCAAACCGGCCGGTGATTGGCGTGGTACCAGCCGCATCAATCAATCCAAATGCGGCAATCTCATCCGGCGTGTAGGGCGAGGAAAACCCATCAAAATGAGTGCCAATCACCAGATCAACTGTGACCACATCACCCACTTGTGGCTGAAAATCAGACGGCTCCATCCAAAATTCATGCGCATATGAGGGCAAAGACACCAGCCCTACCAGCATAGCAACAGCAAGGTAAGAGATGATTTGCATTTTTGAAAATCCCCAGGTAACACGGGCGTCTAATTATTCTGAGTCCAGACCATTCATGCGTATTTGTAAAGCAATTTATCGCCAGTTTTTCACCGCGCTTCTGCTGTTGCTGTTAAGCCATTTATCTGCCCATGCCCATGAAATGCGGCCAGCCATTGCTGACATCACCGTGTCGCCAGCGCAAGTTTCGGTCACCATCAGATTCAATGCTGAACTGTTTTTAGCCGATATTGACGCCAGCGAAATTACTGACAGCGATGACGCCCCGAACGCTGCCACCTATGACCGCATGCGGCAATTGCCACCGGTTGCGCTCGGCAAAGAATTTGCCAAAAAATGGCCCGCCTTTGCAGACCAACTCAACGGTCAAGCCGGCAATGAGCGACTTCAGTTTGAACTGGTCGATTTTACCAGCGAGGAAGATATTGATCTCGGCCTGCCACGTATCAGTACAGCCATTATCACAGCGCCGATGCCAGCATATGAACGTGCCATTCGCTTTGGATGGGATGCACGGCTAGGCGATCTTATCCTGCGCCAAATGGCCGGTGCATCTGCAGGGCCATCAATAGACCCGAACAGCCTTTATACCGGTCTTTTAAATGGGGGCAGTCTTAGCCCAGCCATCAGCGCAGTTGGCGCGACAGCGGTGCCGTTATCAGCGGTGATCAGCAATTATATCAAGATTGGATTTATCCATATCATCCCGCGCGGATT
>JAYOVO010000135.1:0-3198 GCA_038151495.1 Alphaproteobacteria bacterium | reverse complement strand
GCTATAGCAATATGTTCACCCGCACACCAGAAGGCGGCTATTTAGGCACCGGCGCCGCCATCCGCGATGCTGATTTTCGGGATCAGGCCCCACAGATTACCGTGCCAACCGTCTGCGTTGTTGGTGATCAGGACGGGGCCACCCCCCCGGCCTTGGTGAAATCAACCGCCGATCTTATTCCCGGGTCCGGGTTTGAGGTGATTGCCAATGCTGGTCATATCCCATGCGCCGAACAGCCAGCCGCGGTGGTTAAAATTATTCGCGGCCTAATGGCGAAAATTTGATCGTTCAAAACCCCTGTAATATCTGCATGAAAAGCTGATTGTGGCGGCCTGCCGCCTATCACCGCCATCAGCCGGTTGACTGGCGCCGCGGCTGTGCCGCCAGACTATCGCTGACCGATGGACGGGCGCGCAGCTCGGTAAGCAACGCGTCTAGTTTTGGCCGGTTGGCGCGAATACCCGATTTATCGAAATCCCAGCGGCTGAGCATATAAAGATAGAAATCAGCAGCTGTCAGCATCTCGCCACAAATATAAGGGGCCAATTCCGCCTCTATATAGTCATAAAGCACCGCCTGTTCCGCCACGGCTTTCGCCCGAATATCATCAAAAGCCGATTCGTGGGCATAATAATGACTATGGTGTTGGCGGTGATAGGCTGGATAGATTGATGTCGCCAGCAACGCCATAAACTGGCAATAGCGGTCATGACCCACACTGCCAACGCGCGGTGCCAACCCATCAAAATGCGTGGTGATGTGGTTAATGATCGCCAGCGTTTCAAAAATTTGATGGCCGTCAGGACAAATCAAAACAGGAATCCGCCCCAGCGGGTTGCGGGCATGAAAATCCGGCCGCTTGACGTCTGTTGGATCTGGAAATGAAATATCATATTCGACCCCGACCTCACGAAACAGAAACTCGACAATAAGCGATCCGGCGCCAGCCCGGCCAACGATGTGATAACGACCCATTTTATTTTACCTCAGATTATGATTCCCTGCTTTGTGCCAATGTCTGTGGCCAACATCACAACATATACTCTTTTGCGGTGATGGCATCTGATGCTACACAATCAAGACATGTTCACTTTTTTTATTAGCCATAGGCAAGCCTGATGTTCAATTCCGCCATCACCAAACTGAACGCCCCACCTGTTTCGGTCGTGCTCAATTGGAAGGCATCCTATGACCAAAGCCAAGGTGACCTGATTGATATGAGTCAGGCCGTACCGGGCTATACCGCCCATGATGACATGTTGGCGGCCCTTGCCAAAGCGGCGGCAAATCCTGAATTGGCCCGCTATGGCCCGGTAGAGGGCGACATGCCGTTGCGCCAGTCCTATGCACGGCATCTTGGCGATATCTATCACGCCCAAATTGCCCCCGAAAATATTCAAATCACGTCAGGCTGCAACCAGGCGTTTGTCGCCACCGCGCTGGCTGTGGCTGGACAGGGTGACCGGGTGTTGATGATGCGGCCTTGTTATTTTAACCATGAATCAGCGCTTGGCATGCTGGGCATAGGTATTGATTACGTTGATTGTGATGTTGATCATGGCTTATTGCCAGATTGCGCCGCCATTGCTGGTGCCATAACCAACAAAACAAAAGCTGTATCACTGGTCAGCCCGAACAACCCGGCTGGCAGTATCTATCCACCAGATTTATTACTGGAAATTTTCAAATTATGTCAGGCGCGCGGTATCTGGCTTATTCTTGATGAAACCTACCGCGATTTTTTGCCGCTTGATCAGGCTACGCCGCATCATCTTTTTGCCGAAGACAATTGGCAAGACACGCTGGTCCAGCTCTATAGTTTTTCCAAATCCTATTGTTTGCCGGGGCACCGTTTGGGCGCCATTACCGCTGGTTCTGATCTGATATCCCAACTGGCCAAAATTATCGACAATATTCAAATTTGCGCACCGCGCACGGTACAGCATGCGCTCGCGCCGATGATCGACAAACTAGCAGATTGGCGCGATCAAAACCGCCAGCGCATCGCCGCGCGGGTCACAGTGTTTCGCCACGCAATTGATCAGCTTGATGGTTGGGAATTGCTCAGCAGTGGTGCCTATTTTGGCTTTGTTCGCCACCCGTTTTCTGGGGTGAATTCGGTTGAAGTGGCCCAAATCATGGCGCGAAAAGCCGGGGTATTGGTTATCCCCGGGGCATTTTTTGGCAATGGCCAAGACGCGATGTTACGTTTTGCTTTTGCCAATGCCGGACGCGATGTTATTGCCAAATTGCCAGACCGTCTGAACAAGCTGACACTTTGACCAGAAAAACCCCGTGAATAAGCAATACCCCGGACTTGTCAGACCGGCTTAATCGCCATTTGGCTTTACCAGCGCCCCGGACAATGGCGCTGTTTGTGTTTTGACAATGCGTTCATCAGGCAGGTGCCGATCGGCGATCAATAAATCCTGTTTTAACCCCATCAGCACCGGGTACCATTCACGCTGTAATGGCGATTTCCATTGCCATAATAGCTGATCAACAGCATCAAGTGCCATCTCTGCAGGCGGCGGCGCAAATTTTGGCGCAAACCCAAAGGGCGCATCAAAATAATAAGCCAAAGTGAAAAAAGCTGGCGGCAAGTGCGGCCCCAAAAACGCACGCCATTTGTCAACATCATCGCCAATTTGCATCACCTGCAACAGCAATTTGTCTGTTTCAATCATGCCGGTTGGATTAAGCAGAACATTTGACGCCCCCGCTGGGCGGCGCCACGGCCCGATAAACAGGCGGCGCGGACAATAATCATTGGCATAAAAATTATCCCAGACAACAACACGGCTTTCTGCAATATGGCCAGATGCGTCACCGCCAATTTGTTGTGCAACAATATCATTGCCGCAATAGACAATCACCGTATCTGGTGACAGCGCCGTCGTTAAATCCTGCAAATAAGACAGTGAATGCGGGTCATTGGAATTGATCAGGCTATCGGCATAAATGCGCGGCACAATGATAACCGGGCGGTCAACAGACCGCATCAGTTGATTGGCAAGTTCGGCATGGGCCGTGCCCTCACTTTTAAATGGCCCGGCCCGGTCATCAAAATCTGCGGCGATATCATCCATCAAAAGCACGATATGGCTGGCCCCATCCGCAGATAGTTGTTCAGCCTTTTTGATCAAACAGGCAAAATCGCCAGCATGCGCTGTTTCAAGGTCAGCAAAATTGAAATCA
>JAYOVO010000134.1:0-3288 GCA_038151495.1 Alphaproteobacteria bacterium | reverse complement strand
AAAAAAATCGATCATTGCCATTTTTATATCGATGTCATGACAAGACCTAGCGGTCGTTCGGCAACTGGGCGGGTGTTTTTTGTGTCAAAAATGGATGATATTTGCTATCACCCTGCCGCGATGACCCAGTTTCCCGTTTCTATTCCTGATCCGATTACCAGCGCCGCCAATGCCGAGGTAAAATCCTTGCGGGCGTTGCATGAGCGTAAATATCGTAAAAAATCAGGCTGGTTTCTGGCCGAGGGTGCCAGAATTTGCCGCGAGGCGGTTGCGCTTGGCTGGGACATGCATCGGCTTGCTTTTTTGGCTGGGCGTGAAACGGATGCGGTTATGCGCCCGCTATTAGATGGGCTTGCTGCTTCTGGTGGCCGGGCGTTGCCAATGACTGAAAATTTATTACAGCGTATTAGCCGAAAAGATAATCCGCAGATATTGATCGGGGCGTTTGGCCAGCGTTGGCATGATTTGCAAGCGGTTGCCGATACGTCTGACAGAATTTGGGTGGCGCTTGACCGGGTGCGTGATCCGGGCAATTTAGGGACGGTCATACGTACCGCGGATGCGGTGGGGGCCGCTGGTATCATTTTGGTTGGAGATTGCACCGATCCTTATTCGGTTGAGGCGGTGCGGGCATCAATGGGCGCGGTGTTTAATGTCAAGATTATCGCCTGTAGCGAAGCTGAATTTATTGCGTTTGCAACGGCTTGGCCGGGCCGTGTCATTGGCACGGCGTTGCCAGCCGCGGTGGATTATCGACAGGCTGATTATGATGGGCCGTTAATTATGCTGATGGGGAACGAACAAGCTGGGTTGACCGCGCCTTTGATGGATATGTGCGACCAGCTGATTAAGATTCCCATGCAGGGGCGGTCTGATTCGCTTAATCTGGCGGTGGCGACAGCTGTTGCTTTATATACGGCCCTTGATCAACGGGGCTAATACGCCGCCCACCGCGCAAAATTTGCCTGTGAGACATAGCGCCTTGTGTCTAGACCCGAAAGGGCTGATTCCTCAATCGCCAATTCGCCAGCTTCAATAGAGCCGGGTCGATCTTTGAGCGCGTCCGCAAGCGCGTAATGCGCCGCCAATGACGAGGCCCGAATCGCATAAATGGTCAGCACTAAAAACAATGCATCACCGCTTAATAAATCGGCCGCCAGCCGTAATAAAGGGCGTAAATCCTCTTCGATGCGCCAAGTTTCGCCCTTTGGGCCACGGCCATATTTTGGCGGGTCCATAATAATTCCATCATAGGCACGCTGGCGTCTGATCTCGCGCGCTACAAACCCGCTGGCATCATCCGTGATAAAGCGAATGGGTGCGTCCTGAAAGCCGCATATATCCCGATTTTCAAATGCCTGTGCGATGGCTTTTTTGCTGGCATCAACATGCGTGACTTCGGCGCCAGCGGCCGCAGCGTGCAGGCTGGCCAGCCCAGAATAGGCAAATAAATTCAAAATACGCGGGCGGCGATTATGTTTTTGCTGAAATTGCTGAATTTTTTCTGCACACCAGTTCCAATGCGCCGCCTGTTCTGGAAAAAAACCAAGGTGACGAAACGGTGTTGGCCGCGCCAGAAATCGCAGTTCCTGATACCGCATCTGCCAGCTATCAGGGAGATTTTTTGATAGGTGCCAGCCGCCTGACTCATTATTTTCTGAATCATTTTTGTCAGGCCGGAACACGCCATCCGCCACCCACGCATCAGCACCAAGTCGTGGTTGCCACATGGCCTGTGGTTCGGGGCGAATAAAGCGAAAGTCACCAAAGCGCTCTAGTTTTTTCAAATCACCACTGTCGAGCAATTCATAATCATGCCAGTCAGCGCTGGTGAGTAAAGTCAAATGCGGAGCCGTCATGTCGGCGATACTGCCATAGATGATTTAGAATGCAATCACCAATCTGCCAGATGGCCAGACCAGTTGACTTTGTTGCTTTGTTGCGCCCCTCGCCTTGCCATAGATTTGTAAAAAATTTGCATTCCCAGCGAGTTATAATCCAGAAACACGCAATAAAATTTGCTATATGTTCACATTTGTAAAAAATAATAATGCCTTTTTGGCCATCTTGGCTGGTGATAGATTAATCACTATACAGACAAAAACATCCGCACTCATTTTTAAAACAAGGTGTTGCAAATGGACCAGATTGATAGACAAATATTGATGCAGTTGCAGCATAATGCCGCGCAACCAGTCGCTGATATTGCCCGCAAAGTGGGGTTGTCGGTAACGCCCTGCTGGCGACGAATCCAGCGGATGGAAGAAACTGGAATCATCCGCAAACGTGTTGCCCTGCTTGATTCAAAGGCGATTGGCGTTGGCATGTCGGTGTTTGTCGCGGTGCGTACCGACCAGCATAATGCAGACTGGCTGAAAAATTTTGCAGGCATGGTGGCTGATATGCCTGAAGTGGTCGAATTTTACCGGATGAGTGGTGAGGTGGATTATTTATTGCGGGTGGTGGTGCCGGATATGGCCGCCTATGACAGTTTCTACCGCAAGTTGATTGCTCATGTTCAATTGACTGATGTTAGTTCATCATTTGCCATGGAAGAAATTAAATATACCACGGCCTTGCCACTGCCCGAGGCTGATGATGCCTGAGGTTGCGCCGGTGGTGTCGGGGCAAAATCCAAATATCCAAAATCCAAATATATTGGTGTTTCGGGATAAATTGTTATTGCCAAGCGAAGGGTTTATCAAAACCCATTACACCGCTTTTGACGCGGCAAATCTGGTCTATCTGGCTAGCCAGTTTGGCTGGCGCGCCGCCGAATTGGACGGGCAAACCATGGCAACCGCATCTGGTGCGTTGCAACGATTTTTGTTCAAACAAACAGGCCGCACGCCTCGGCTGGCTGATTTGCGCCGGTTGGCACCACAATCGGTGCATGCGCATTTTGGCCGGGGTGGGGCATTGGCATTGCCGCTGGCACAGGCACTGGGGGTGCCACTTTATGTGACATTTCATGGGGGCGATGCCACCAAAGAAACCCACCGTCGACGTCGATTGATCCCAACCATTTACCAGCGGCGTCTGCCACAATTGCAGGCCTATGCCAGCGGGTTTTTGTGCGTGTCACAATTTGTGGCTGACCGTTTGGCCGGACAAGGTTTTCCAAAATCAAAACTCATCACGCATTATATCGGTATTGATCTGGCCCAGATGACGCCGCCACATCAACGCAATGGACGGCTTTTATTTATTGGCCGCCTTGTTGATAAAAAAGGGGTGGATATTTTGTTGGCGGCGATGCGGCGCTTGCAAAATGCGCAAAATGGGAAA
>JAYOVO010000133.1:0-3295 GCA_038151495.1 Alphaproteobacteria bacterium | reverse complement strand
TGATCGACACCCGCAATAGCTATGAAACCGCCATTGGTATGTTTGATGGCGCGGTTGATCCCCAAACCACTAATTTCCGCGATTTTCCAAGTTGGGCCGCCGACCTGGCCAAACAGCCAGACGCCACCCGCCCAAAAAAGCTGGCTATGTATTGCACCGGCGGTATTCGGTGTGAAAAGGCAACAGCGCTGATGCAGGATTTTGGCTTTGACGAGGTGTATCACCTCAAAGGCGGTATTTTGAAATATTTTGAAGAAGTGCCGGCAGAACACAGCAAATGGCATGGTGAATGTTTTGTCTTTGACGGGCGGGTTGCGGTTGATCATGCCTTGCGCCCCGGCAGCTATCATATGTGTCATGCCTGCCGCATGCCGCTGTCAGACGCCGATTTAAAAAGTGATGATTATCAAGATGGGGTGAGCTGTCCGCATTGCAAACCCAGCCTTGATCCGCAACGCGCCGCAAGATTTGCCGAACGGCAAAAACAGATCAGACTTGCGGCTGAACGCGGTGAAACGCATCTAGGCCAAAACCCACGCAAAAAAACCGGCAAACGTCACCAAATCATAAAATAGCTAGCGCAATGCACCGCGCCCATGCGGCGCAGTGTAATCAAGAACAGGCCCCACCGGCACAATACCAGTCGGATTAATTTGTCGGTGACTTTGATAATAATGCTGTTTGATATGATCCATCACCACAGTTTCGGCAATGCCCGGCAGCTGATAGAGATCGCGCAGATATCCAAGCAATGCCGGATAATCTGCAATGCGGCGGATATTACATTTAAAATGCCCCACATAAACTGGGTCAAACCGCACCAATGTTGTGAAAAAGCGCCAATCAGCCTCGGTGATATGCGCCCCCATTAAATAGCGTTGCCGATGTAAGCGCGCCTCCATCCTGTCAAGCGCGGCGAACAAGGCCGCCACCGCATCTGCATAGGCGGCTGTACTGGTGGCAAATCCCGCCTTATACACGCCATTGTTAATATTATCGTAAATATCCTGATTGACATGTTCAATGTCATGGCGCAGTGCCACCGGCCAATAATCATCATGATTGCCGGTCAATTCATTAAAAGCCGAATTGAACATACGGATGATTTCAGAAGATTCATTCGACACAATTTTCTGGCTATATTTGTCCCATAGCACCGGCACCGTTACCCGCCCACTGGCCTTTGGGTGGCCATGTGTATAAACCTCATGCAGGAAATTTTTACCAAACAAATGGTCGCCTGTTGCGTGCGCATCTCTTTCAAAACTCCAGCCATTTTCCAGCATAAGCGGATGCACAACCGAAACTGATATATGGCTGGCAAGCTGTTTTATATGTCGGAAAATAATGGTGCGATGCGCCCATGGACAGGCATGCGATACATACAGATGATAGCGCCCGCTTTCGGCGGCAAAGCCAGCCTCGCCAGTTGGGCCAGCTGTACCATCAGGGGTAATCCAGTTACGAAAACTAGCTGTCTCGCGGACAAACCGCCCATCTGTTTTGGCTGTATCATACCAGGCGGTCGACCAGTTACCGTCGATCAATAACCCCATGTCATCTCCGTTATGTCATCCCCATTATGTCATCATCATGCGACATAACAGATTACAGCGCACTGGCACTGCGGATGGCGGCAATATTGGCCGCATAGGCAGATGGGTCATCCCCCTTGAAAATGGCCGACCCGGCCACCAGTACATTGGCCCCAGCCGCGGTCACTGCCGCGGTGGTGGCGGCGGTGATGCCACCATCAACCTGTATATCAATGTTGCGCGATCCGATCAGTGATTTGACCCGGGCGATTTTATTGGTCATTGGCGCGATAAAGGCTTGCCCGCCAAATCCCGGGTTCACTGTCATCACCAGAATCAAATCAATCCGGTCAAGTACATGTGCCAAATCATCAACACCGCTATGCGGGTTGACGGCCACCCCGGCTTTGCATCCCAATTCACGAATGCGCGCCAAACTACGGTCAAGATGCGGGCATGCCTCGGCATGAACAGTGATCCGATCAGCCCCAGCGGCCGCATAATCAGCCAGCAAAGCGTCTGGGTTAGACACCATCAAATGTGCATCAAATGGCTTTTGGCTATGGCGGCGCAGGGACTTAATCAAGGGCGGGCCAAATGTCAGGTTCGGGACAAAATGCCCATCCATGACATCAAGATGGATCCAGTCCGCGCCCGCTTCATCTACCGCCCGCACCTCTTCACCAATATGGCTAAAATCAGCGGCCAATATCGATGGTGCAATGATCAAATCCTGTGGCATAACACACCAACCTATCAAAAATGGCAGAACATGGTCTTGCCTTTACTTACTGGCAATAATCCAAAAACACAAGCTCGGGGCGATTTTCCAAGCTGGGTCTGGCGGTAAAATGTCACATGAAAAAATAACCTACAGGCCTGTAAAACGGAAACAAACTGCGCTATGGTCGCCCACGTTTTGTTTTTTGACCGAGGAATAGATAGATGGCTGGTTCAAAACCACAATTTCAATGGGATGACCCGTTTTTTCTTGATGCACAATTGACCGATGAAGAACGCATGGTGCGCGATGCCGCCAGCGCCTTTGCCAAAGATGTGTTGATGCCCCGCGTCATTCAGGATTTTCGCGAAGAGTCTTTTGACCCGGCGGTAATGCGCGAAATGGGCCAGTTGGGATTGCTTGGCCCCACCATTCCCGAAGAATTTGGCGGCGCCGGCCTTGGCCATGTTGCCTATGGTGTGGCGGCCCGCGAAATTGAACGGGTTGATTCTGGCTACCGGTCAGCCATGTCGGTTCAGTCATCACTGGTCATGCACCCAATTTTCAGCTTTGGCAGTGATGAACAAAAAGCGAAATTTTTGCCAAAACTGGCAACCGCCGAAATGATCGGCTGTTTTGGCCTGACTGAACCCGATTATGGTTCAGACCCGGGCGGTATGGTAACAAAGGCAGTGCCGGTCGATGGTGGCTATCATCTGTCTGGCGCCAAAACATGGATTTCCAATGCCCCTTATGCTGACATTGCCATTGTCTGGGCCAAACTAGATGGCGTTATTCGCGGCTTCATTGTTGAGCGCGAAACAGCCGGAAGCGGTTTTACAACGCCAAAAATCGAAGGCAAGCTATCGCTACGGGCATCAATCACCGGATCAATCCAGATGGACAATGCCTTTGTTCCAGAAGCAAACTTACTTCCCCATGTCAGCGGGTTGAAAGGGCCATTTTCCTGCTTGAATAAAGCCCGCTACGGCATTGCATGGGGTGTTATGGGGGCGTCTGAATTTTGCTGGCATGCCGC
>JAYOVO010000132.1:0-3368 GCA_038151495.1 Alphaproteobacteria bacterium | reverse complement strand
TGACACAACCATTGGCTGGCGGTTTGTAAACCCGGCCATGCAGGCGATCTATGGCGTTGATTCAATGCCGGAAACCGCCGATAATGTTGCCGAAGATTATGCCATCAGCCGGCAGGATCAAGACGCCTTTGCCTTGCGGTCACAGCAACGTTGGGCAGCGGCGCATAAAGCTGGCCTTTTTGCTGATGAGATTACTCCTGTGGCGGTGCCGAAGCGTCGCGGAGAACCGGTTATCTTCGATACAGATGAGCATCCACGCCCGCAAACGACAATCGAACAGCTGAAAGATCTTGATGGGGTGAATGGGCCGGACTCTACCGTGACCGCTGGTAATGCGTCAGGTGTCAATGATGGCGCGGCAGCACTTTTGCTGGCATCTGAACAGGGCATAAAAACCCACGGATTGACGCCGCTTGCCCGTATTGTGGCAAGCGCAACAGCTGGCGTGCCGCCGCGCATTATGGGGATGGGCCCGGTCCCAGCCAGCCAAAAGGCATTAAAAAAAGCGGGTTTGGCCATTGATGATATGGATGTGATTGAAATCAACGAGGCGTTTGCGGCACAGGGCCTTGCCTGCCTTCGCGGGCTTGGCATTGCCGATGACGCGCCGCATGTAAACCCAAATGGCGGGGCGATTGCGCTTGGACATCCGCTTGGCATGTCTGGGGCGCGGTTGGTGCTTACCGCGGCCTATGAACTCAAACGCCGCGGTGGCCGCTATGCGCTCTGCACCATGTGTATTGGCGTGGGTCAGGGCATGGCATTGATTATTGAGGCCTGCTAGCGGACGGTAAGGCGCACTGTCTAGTTTGATAGAAACCCCAATAATCTGTTCATACCCAAGCACTAATCGTAGGTTCTTGAATAAATCCTGCCCCCGCAACCATCGTTATTTGCACCCCCTCGCTTTTGGCCTGGGGGTGTTCGTTTTTTGAATCTCTGATTTATATTATATGGTGTTTATTGGACTACGCCCGTTGACATGGTACTAGCTTTGTTTGCAGTCCGGTCTCGGGACAGTATTACTATTCTGACAATGCCATCATAGCATGAAAATGATTGTTCCAATGCGTTTAAAATAGGTTCAATGTCTTGCTGAGCGTTTTTGCGAGTAATGGTGTTTAATGAACATGACCGATAATACTAAAGGCGTCATCTTTATTTTGGTCAGTATGTTTGGTTTTGTCGTTAATGACACCTTGATGAAATCACTTTTCATCACTTTTCCGCTTGTTGAGATTATTTTTCTGCGGGCACTGTTCTGCCTACTGCCTCTTTTTATAGCCATTAAAATTCAGCGTGTTGCCATCGTCAATTATTCCCGTACCAGCTGGAGTTTGATGCTGCTAAGAGGGTTTGCTGAAGTTATGGCAACATTAACATTTCTCAATGCATTGAAACATCTTCCGTTGCCGAATGTAACGGCAATCATTCAGATACTGCCCTTAACTGTGACCATGGCGGCCGCATTGTTTCTGAATGAACGGGTGGGCTTGAAAAGATGGACAGCCATCGTCATTGGTTTTATTGGCGTGATGATAGTCATAAAGCCTGGAACAGAGGGGTTCTCCAGCTATTCATATTATGCGGTTCTTTCGGTCATTTTCGTGACCATGAGAGAGATTGTTACCCGCAAGATTCCAGCTGAGGTTCCTGCAATAATGATAACTTTCATAACCGCGTTAAGTGTTGGCATCACGGCAACTATCTGTTTGCCGTTCATCACGCTGAAAGCCCTTGATACAACTGCGTTCATGCTGGTCTGGTCGGCTGGCATGGCGATTTTTGTAGGTTATTTTTTTAGCATCAAATCCATGCGTATTGGTGAGATTAGCTTTGTATCTCAATTCAGATATACAGCGATGATCTGGGCTGTTCTTTTAGGCTATTTTGTCTTTAATGATATTCCGGCTCAGAACACGATAATTGGCGCGCTCATTATTGTTGCATCGGGCTTATACGCTTTCCACCGTAAGAGACTTAAAGAGGCTACATGACAAAGGATGATAAAGACTCAAACCTTTGAATTTAGCTATGACAATCCTTACAATTCAAAAGATCAAGGTGTAAGCCAAGGTCACTATGTATCTCCTAAACACTTTTATACCCAAGCGCTGATCGTAGGGCCTTGAACAAATCCTGCCCCCCGCAACCAAACAAGCAAATCACAGATAGTTACCATAAAGCTCTGGTCTCTGAGTTTGCATGATTCTTTGTGTGTTACATCCAGAGCAGTGACCGCGTTAAGTCTATGTGCTGTCCGGCGCAATCAGCATATATGCTGGCTGATTATTTTTCTGCAAGGCGAAGATAATTTGCAAGACGCGTTTTCATTGACGCATCAAAATAGAGGCCCAATTTGGTGCGGCGATCGAGGATATCCTCTGCGTTGCGCGCCCATTCCTGTTCTATCATCCATTCAATTTCTGCCTGATAGAGGCCATGTCCAAATGCTTTCCCCGGCCGCTTTGGGCATTCTGCCGTGCCAAGAATGGCATAAATTTCTGACCCATAGGCGCGCGCCATGCGGGCGATCATCTGTTCTGGAAATGCTGGGAATTCGCGTTTCACGCCATCCAAAAACTGTTGAAAATCGGCATAAGGGATGTCGCCGCCCGGAAGATGGGCAGAAGAAGGCAGGCCCGCCTTTGGGGCAGGCCATGTCTGGCCAATCAACCTAGCGATCTTTAAAGCCAGCTGGCGGTAGGTGGTTAATTTTCCGCCAAAAACATTTAACCAATTCTTTGTCGCTTCGTCTTGCCAAGACAACACATAATCACGGGTTATTGATTGCAACGCTTTTTTACCATCATCAAAAAGCGGACGTACACCTGAATAACTGGCAATAATATTCCTACGATTGAGCGGCGTTGCCAGATAGCGGCCCAGCTCATTGCAGATATAGTCTGTTTCTTCATTGCTGATTTGCGGTTTATTTGCAGGGTTTTGATGGTCTATATCGGTTGTGCCAAGCAAGGTAAAATCATCCAGATAGGGAAGGGCGAAAAGAATCCGGCCATCTGAATTTTGAAACATATAAGCCTTGTCATGATCAAAAAGTCGCTTGGTAATCAAATGTGACCCGCGCACTAGCCTGATATTTGTCTCTGGCTGACGGCCTTGTTGCAAAGCAATAATCTGGTCAACAAATGGTCCCCCAGCATTGATAATTATTTTTGCATGAATCTCACGCAAAGCAGTTTTCGCCACCCATCCTGTGGTTGATTTGCTGATTTGTACTATTTCACTATCCCGGTAAATCTTTGCGCCTCGATGAGACGCGGCCCTAGCATTGGCAAGGGTCAGACGGCTGTCATCAACAAAACAGTCGGTATATTCAAACCCATGTTTTATGCCCGATTGAAGTG
>JAYOVO010000131.1:0-3388 GCA_038151495.1 Alphaproteobacteria bacterium | reverse complement strand
GGATGGGTATGCGCACCAAGCGGCACACAGCTTTTGTTGATCTTTGGTAATGCTGGTTGCACCAACCGCATATGTTTTGCATACTCGCGCGGTTTGCGCCCGCAGCCCAGTCGAAGCCGGTCGTAACCAACTGCTCGGCAGTTGACCGACCGAACATATTTAGTTTTTTGGAGCCCTTGTTCAATGCATGCTTATCGTACTCATAATTGTGCCGCATTAACCGAGTCAGATGTTGGTCAGGCGGTCAGATTATCTGGCTGGATTCATCGCAAACGTGATCATGGCCAGTTGGTGTTTATTGATCTTCGCGATCATTTTGGTTTGACACAATGTGTTGTCGATTCATCGGATGCCAGTTTTGCGCTGGTTGAGGCAACACGGCTTGAATCGGTTGTGACGATTACCGGTACGGTATTGCGGCGCAGTGATGACACCATTAATACCAGCTTGCCAACAGGGCATATTGAGGTGCGTATCGAAGATTTTGCCGTACAATCGGCCGCTGATACATTGCCGCTTCAGGTCAATTCTGACGAGGATTCAGGCGAAGAAACGCGCTTGCGCTATCGCTATCTTGATTTGCGCCGCACCCGGCCACATCACAACATCATGTTGCGCGCACAGATTATTCAATCGATACGCAACCGTATGGTGGCGCAAAACTTTACCGAATTCCAAACCCCTATTTTGACAGCATCGTCACCTGAAGGGGCGCGGGATTTTCTGGTGCCAGCACGATTGCACCCGGGGAAATTCTATGCGTTGCCACAGGCCCCCCAACAATTTAAGCAATTGATCATGGTCAGCGGGTTTGATCGCTATTTCCAGATCGCCGCTTGTTTTCGTGATGAAGATAGCCGTGCAGACCGAAGCCCGGGGGAATTTTATCAGCTTGACCTTGAAATGAGCTTTGTCGAACAGGCAGATGTGTTTGCCGCAGTCGAACCCGTAATCCGGGGCGTGTTTGAAGAATTTTCAGACAAAAAAATTGATCAGGAATTTGTGCAAATCCCATATGCTGATTCCATGCTGAAATATGGCAATGACAAGCCAGACTTGCGGATCCCGTTTGAAATTTGTGATGTCACCGAAATTTTTCGTGGGTCGGATTTTGCCATTTTTGCCAAAAATATTGAAAAAGGGGCGGTTGTTCGGGCGGTGCCCGGCCCGAAATGTGGAAGCCGGGCGATTGCCGACCGGATGAACAGCTGGGCACAAGAACAAGGCGCCCCTGGTATGGGCTATATTATTTATGGTGAAGGCGAAGCGCGCGGGCCAGTGGCCAAAGCCCTTGGCGCCGAAAAAGCCGAGGCCATTCGTCTTGCGGCTGGTGCACAAGATGGGGATGCGGTGTTTTTCGCTTGTGCCGCCGCTGATGAGGCGGCCAGCCTTGCCGGGCGGGCGCGGGTCAAAATCGGCCAGGATCAAAATTTGATTGATAAGAACCAATTCCGCTTTGCCTGGATTGTTGATTTCCCGATGTTTGAAGCCGATCCGATAACCGGAAAAATTGATTTCTCGCACAACCCGTTTTCGATGCCACAAGGCGGTATGAAGGCATTAGAGGAACAAGACCCGCTGACCATCAAAGCCTGGCAATATGATCTGGTATGTAATGGGGTCGAATTGTCATCTGGGGCGATCCGAAATCATCTGCCCGATGTGATGTATAAGGCGTTTGAAATTGCCGGCTATCCAAACAGCGTTGTCGATGAAAAATTCCCAGCGATGATTAATGCGTTCCGCTTTGGCGCGCCGCCGCATGGCGGGATTGCCCCCGGCATTGACCGTATGGTGATGCTGATTGCTGACGAACCAAATATCCGCGAGGTTATTTTGTTCCCGATGAATGGCAAAGCCGAGGATTTAATGATGGCGGCGCCATCTGAGGTCGATGAAACAGCTTTGGCTGAATTGCATATCCGGCGTGTGCCACAGATAAAAAAAGCTGATTAAGCCCCAGCCTACCCGAGATGTTGTCCATGATCCTGCCCGCGATATTGCGCGTGGGCAAGCGCTAGGGTTGTGCCAAGCAAGATCACCGCGCCAGCCTGATGCATGCCGCCAAGCGTAACTGGTACACCGTGCAGCAAAGTGGCAATGCCAAGCAAAAATTGCAACGTGACCGTGCCAATCACAGCGCCGCCTAGCACCTTGTACCCGCCGCGCCGCGCCCGCATGCCAAGGGCAAACACCGCGCCAAATGTCAGCGCGGCGATCCAGCGATGATGGAATTGTGCCGATGCCGGATTTTCAAAGGCATCAAGATAGCCAGCTTCGCCATATTCGATTGGCACGAGCCCAGCACCCATCAACGGATATTCATTATACAGCAAGCCTGCATCCATACCGGCGACCAACGCCCCAGCAAGAATGGTAATGGCAATTAACATAAGACTGCCCATGGTGTGGCCGCGTGGCCGCCTGCTTGGTTGATACAACAGATCCAGCGCGGTCCAGATTAACAGGCTGAAAATCACCAATGCCGTGCCAAGATGTACCGCGAGCCGATATTGTGAAACGGCGGCGTCTTCAGACAGGCCTGATTTCACCATCCACCAGCCAATGACCCCCTGAAACCCGCCAAGCAATAACAATGTTGTCAAGCGACGGTTATAGCCAAATGGTATGCGCCGAGTGACCAGCAGAAAAAGAAATGGCAGGCCAAAGGCAAGACCTAAAAGCCGCCCCCAGAGGCGATGGAAATATTCCCAAAAGAAAATCGTTTTGAACCCGCCAAGATCCATACCATGATTGAACTGCTCATATTCTGGTGAGGCGCGATAGAGGTCAAAAACACGTTGCCATTCCGCCGCATTCAATGGCGGCAAGGTTCCCATTAATGGGCGCCATTCAACCATCGATAAGCCGCTTCCGGTTAATCTGGTAACGCCGCCAATAACCACCATTATGGCTACCAGACTGGCCATGCCAAACAACCAGTAAGCCACAAATTTCTGGCTGTGTCCGGTGGCGTTGATCGACAAGGGGGTAGCGGCTGCAGTCATTTTGACAAACCCTTTTCTAACCAGTGAATTGCGTAAAGTCGCATGCGCGATAGACAGGCAATCCAGCATGACAATGGCCAGTATATAGCAAGCCATCATGCGCGTTGTAAATTGATCGGATTGCCGCAGTCCAACCCATTTTTGTACGCTTGTTGCATGGTTGCTGTTGCACAGACCGCCCCACCAGTGCCGCACCTGCCACGCCCCAAATAAAAATGACAAAAAATTTTTAAAGAATTTTTTGGTCTATGCCTTGACAAATTAGGCACAATATCCCAGTTACCACTCATGCCAAATTGGCACTCCGCTCATGTGAGTGCTAAAGGCTGTTAACTGACTTTTTAGGAGGAGATTAAAGGCATGAAATTCAGGCCTCTTCA
>JAYOVO010000130.1:0-3408 GCA_038151495.1 Alphaproteobacteria bacterium | reverse complement strand
GGTGGATATTTTGTTGGCGGCGATGCGGCGCTTGCAAAATGCGCAAAATGGGAAAATGCCGAAAGAGAAAATGCCGGGCCTTGACATTGCTGGTGCGGGGCCACTCGAAGCCGAATTGCGGGCACAGGCGGCTGATCTGCCATCTGTCAGGTTTTTAGGATGGCAAACGCCGCAACAGCTGGCATCAATTATGCGAACGGCGCAAGCGGTTGTTGTGCCAAGCCGGATAGCGGCAGATGGCGATTGTGAAGGTTTGCCAACGGTTGTTTTGGAATCCATCCGGGCGGGTCTGCCGGTTGTTGCCACCAACCATGCTGGCATTCCAGAAATTATTCGTGATCAGGAGACCGGGTTTTTGGTGCCGGAAAATGATCCCGATTCGCTGGCCGCGGCATTGTTAGCGGTGATGCAACCGGGCGATCATATTCAGCAAATGGTAGTCAATGCACAAGCCCGCCTGCAACAAGATTTCAATGCCGCCATTCAGTCTGAAAAGCTGCAACGCCGTCTTCTTGGTCGCTAGCGGTTTGACATGTTGCCGCATGCGGTCGTTACAAGCCGGTATGGCTATAGGGTGATATGTACCGATTTTACCTCGCTGTAAGCATCCAGCGTATAGAGTGAATTTTCCCGGCCAAAGCCAGATTGTTTGGCCCCGCCAAAAGGCAAGCCGGGCGGCAATATATTAAAACTATTGACCCATACATTGCCTGATACAAGCGCATCGGCCACCCGGTGCGCCCGTGCCAGGTCGGTTGTCATCACCCCGGCGCCCAAACCAAATTCGGTGCTATTGGCGCGGTCAATGGCGTCTTGTTCATCATCAAAAACCAACACTGACATCACTGGCCCGAAAATTTCTTCGCGTGTTATACGCATTGAATCATGACAGTTTGTCATAATGGTTGGCGTCATAAAATGTCCGTTTTCAAATCCTTGTGGGTGGATTTGCGTGCCGCCGGTGGCAATTTGCGCGCCTTCGGCAACGCCAATTTGTACATAGTCCAGAACCTTTGATAGATGCGCGGCTGAAATCAATGCGCCCATATGGACATCAGTTGCCATGGGGTCGCCAACAACCATATGTTCGGCTTTTTCCACCATTGCGGCGATAAATTTGTCGGCAATCGAGCGTTGGACAAAGACCCTTGTGGCATTTGAACAGACCTCGCCAGCTGTGTAAAAATTGGCATCCAAAGCGGTTTGCACCGCCACATCAAAATCGCAATCATCAAACACCAGCAAGGCTGATTTTCCGCCTAGTTCAAGGGTGATTTTTTTCAACGTGTTGGCAGATTGCGACATGATCAGCTTGCCCGTATCAACGCCGCCAGTTAGAGAAATTTTTGCAATGCCCGGATGTTCGCAAATGGCCCGGCCAATTTCATGCGTACCATGGATGATCTGAAACAAACCAGCAGGTAGCCCAGCATCGGCCAGAATATCGGCAACCTTGTGGGCTACCAAAGGTGTCATTTCAGATGGTTTTAGAATAAAGGCATTGCCAGCGGCCAACGCTGGTGCGGACTTCCAACAGGCGATCTGCATCGGGTAATTCCACGCTCCGATGCCAGCACACACGCCAAGCGGCACCCGGCTGGTATAGCTAATCGCCCCGTCCCATTTGTTATAGTCACCTGTTTGCGTGGTGATAGCGGCGGCAAAAAAATCAAAGGCATCGGTGCCAGATGGCACATCGGCACTTTCAGCTTCGGTGTATAATTTGCCAACGTCCATAACTTCAAGACGTGCCAGTTCGGCATTTGCCTCGCGCATCAATGCGGCGGCGCGGTGCAGAATGCGGGCGCGTGCCAATGGTTCATATGCCGCCCAACTGCGCTGGGCAACGGCGGCAACAGCCACCGCCTCATCCAGCATTTCTTTTGTGGCTGGTTCAATTTTTGCAACAATCTCGCCGGTCGCTGGGTAGATTTTGTCAATGGCAGGTAGCGGGCTGGTAACCGGCTTTCCGCCGATCAGAGACTGGCATATTTGCATCGGATGAAACCTCGTCATGGTTGATGGTCTGGATCTGGTGAAAGATAGGCATATGTCCCATCAGCACCTTATACAGCCTAGCCTAAAACAGAATGATGAAAAAATCATTTGCACAATTACGGATGTGTCATGCACAGTTTTTAAAACGCGCCCGTCAAAACAGCGTTGCAAATATTTTGGCTGGGGCGGCTTGGTACGTCCAAATGACATCGTTTGAGGGAGAGACTTTATGTCTGAAATCATCGTTGATCTTGATGAAGCGCGGCGGGATTTGGCGGCGGTATTTCGTTGGTCAGCGCGCGAGTCAATGCATGAAGGCATCGCCAATCATTTTTCTTATGCGGTATCGGATGATGGCCAGCAGTTTTTAATGAACCCTTATGGGGTGCATTTCTCGCGGATGAAAGCCAGTGATTTATTGTTGCTTGATGCGCGCAAAACACCGGATGATTACGGTGAAAATGTCGACCCGACAGCGTGGTGGATACATGGCGCTATGCATCGCAACAACCCGCAGGCACGTTGTATCATCCATCTTCATTCAAAATATGCCACGGCGTTGAGCGCGCTCAAAGACCCATCCTTGCCAGCTGTGGATCAGACCACCTGTCGATTTCATAACCGCGTTGCCATCGATACCGGATTTGATGGTATGGGGTTGGATGATGAAGCCGAACGTCTGTCACAATGTCTTGGCAATAAACATATGATGATGATGGGCAATCATGGATTTTTAAGTGTTGGCGAGACGCCAGCTTTGGCGTTTGATCTTGCTTATCATTATGAACGTGGTTGCCGCACATATATCACCGCCCTATCGACCGGGGCGCCATTGTCATTTTTGCCCGAAAATGTTGCCGAAAAAACGGCCTGCCAATGGGAAGAATATGACAAATCCGTCGGCAAGCATCTAGTGGCGATTCGCACAATTCTTGATGAGGATGAGCCTGAATATCGTCATTAATCTAGGCGTTATACCTGTGTGGTCAGGCGTCACCATAGATGCCAAGATCCGATATAAGAGGCACCGCCCGAAACTGCCTCTGGTCAGGGCGTTGCGACGATTGCAATCACCGATTGAAAAACCAACCATTTGGAAAAAATTTTGTTTCCATTTTCCAAAAAATGTCGCTTCTGAAGCATTAAGACTAGATATCGGCCCCTAACGTTGTCATGATAATAATGATTATGAATCAGATCCAACTGGTTTTCGAATTGGTTGAAATTCAAAATTAACTTTAGGGAGAGGTATCCTATGAAAAAATTACTGATCTCAGCAGCGATGGTTGCTGGCGCAGCATTTGGTATGAGCGGGCAAGCCCAAGCTGCTTGCGGCGAATTCCAGATGTCAGACATGAACTGGCCGTCAGCCACCTTGATGGCGAATGTGGACAAAATCATCTTGGAAGA
>JAYOVO010000129.1:0-3422 GCA_038151495.1 Alphaproteobacteria bacterium | reverse complement strand
GTTGATTAAATTTGAGGCGTTTTTCTTGAAGCAGACAGGCAAGTTCGCATAATGCGATCGTTGTTTTTAATCGGCACCGGCGCATCCCGCTGTCGTTGACATATGAGGAGTGTGTGTGATGCGTTTATTCCCGTTGGCGCTGGGCGCCTTGTTTGCCGGTGCCATGCCCCATACCGCTTTTGCCACCAGCGCCAACACCGCCGCTATTGACAGTGGTGATACCGCCTGGATTTTAACCGCCACCGCACTGGTGCTGATGATGACCCTGCCGGGCCTTGCCTTATTTTATGCCGGGCTGGTTCAGGCCAAGAATGTTGTGTCTGTTTTGATGCATCATTTTGCCCTCGCCTGTCTGCTATCTGTCTTGTGGGTGGTTGCTGGCTATTCACTGGCTTTTTCAGGTGATGGGGCATGGGTCGGTGATTTAGGCAATCTGTTTATGTCCGGCCTTGGATTTGACAATGTTTCCGGCAGTATACCCGAATCTGTATTTGCCGCCTTTCAAATGACTTTTGCCATTATCACCCCGGCCCTCATCATCGGCGCTTATGTCGAACGGATGAAATTTGCCGCAATTTTGTGGTTTTCGGCATTGTGGTTGCTTGTTGTCTATGCACCGGTAACACACTGGGTGTGGGGCGGCGGCATTATGGCCGCTTGGGGCGTGATGGATTTTGCTGGCGGCATTGTTGTGCATGCCACCGCTGGATCGGCCGCATTGGTGTGCGCCTTGGTTGTCGGCAAACGCCGCAATTTCCCGCAATCCTTGCATCCGCCCCATAGCCCCATCTTGACCATGATCGGCGCCAGCATGTTGTGGATTGGTTGGTTTGGATTTAATGGCGGCTCGGCGCTGGCGGCTGGCAACGGCGCTGGCATGGCTTTGCTGGTCACACATATTGCCGCGGCCACCGCCGCACTTGTCTGGATGTTTATCGAATGGCTTCGGTTTGGCCGTCCGTCTCTTGTTGGCATTGTTACCGGCATGGTTGCTGGACTGGCAACCGTAACGCCAGCATCTGGGTTCATTGGTGTGCCGGGCGGGCTTATTCTGGGCCTTGCTGGCGGGGTGGCTTGCTATATCGCCGTTGATATTTTACGCGTGCGGATGAAAATTGATGACTCGCTCGATGTATTTGCCGTGCATGGCGTTGGCGGTATTTTGGGCAGCCTGTTGGTGGCGTGGCTTGCACTGCCGGCCTTTGGCGGCCTTGGGCTTGCAGACGGCATCAGCGCCACCAGCCAATTTGGTGTACAGCTTTTGTCAGTTGCCATTACCATTGGCTGGACCGTTATCGCGAGCTATGTCATTTTGCGGGTGATCAGCGTGGTGATTGGCCTGCGTGTCGACCAACAGGATGAAATCGAAGGGCTAGACCTCAGCCAGCATGGCGAACGCGGCTATCACAGCAATTAAACCGATTTCATCTCATAAAAACGGCATGTTTGTATGTCGTTTTTACGAGTTCTCAAACGCAACATAGGCCGTGCGTGCCTCCGCCCATTCGGCCTGCACCGTCTCATCTAGCTCATCTGGCAGATAATCTGGCATTAGGGCTTGAAACTGGGTAGCGGTTGTAAGTTTTGACAACGCCCAGACGGCCATACCGCGCACCAGCGGGTCATCATGGTGCAAATGCGCCACAACCAACGGCACCAACGCGCCATCACCGCTATTGCCGGTTGCGACCAAAACATTCCGCAAAAATCGGACATGTCCGGCCCGCCGCACCGGGCTACCAGCAAAAAAATTTCGAAATGCCGCGTCATCAAGCTGTAGCAATTCGGCCAAAGCTGGCATCGTTTCTGGCCCGGCAAATTTACTTTCGGCCGCTTTTGCGGCGAATTTGTTCCACGGACATACCGCCAAACAATCATCGCATCCAAAAATCCGGTTGCCAATGGCATGGCGAAATTGTCGGGGGATTTGCCCTTTATGTTCGATGGTCAGATAGGAAATGCACCGCCGCGCATCAAGCTGATAGGGCGCAACAAACGCATCTGTCGGACATATATCCAAACACCGGGTACATCCCCCACAATGATCGGGTTCCGGCGTGTCATACGGCAGGTCGGCATCGGTTAAAATGGTACCAAGAAACAACCAGGACCCGGCGTTTCGTGATACAAGGTTGGTATGTTTTCCCTGCCAGCCAGCCCCAGCCTGTGCCGCCAATGGCTTTTCCATTAACGGCGCGGTATCGACAAACACTTTTACATTGGCCCTGGAACGGGCGGCAAACTGGCTGGCAAGTTGCTTTAATTTGCCTTTGATCACATCATGATAATCGCGCCCGCGTGCATACACCGATATATTACCGCGGTCATGCTGGCGGATATTATCCATTGGATCATGGTCCGGGCCATAATTCATCGTCAGCACAATCGCTGTCTTGGCATCCGGCCACATGGCATCGGGTCGACTGCGCCGTGCCGCACTATCGGCAAGCCAGCTCATATCACCAGCAAAGCCGTGTTTAATAAATGTTTGCAAATTTGCACCGGTTGTTTCTGGCAGGGTGGCGGCAGTGACATGCACACTATGAAACCCAAGCGTTGCCGCGGCATCATTCAACCAATTACGAAGATGTGATGCCTTTGCCACGATCAGCCTGTTCCAATTGGATCAATATCACCGCGGGCCTGCTGGGCGTGGAAATCAGCCTCAAATGCAGAAAATGTGCCGGCGCTGATCGCCGCCCGCATCGCCGCCATCAAATCCTGATAATATTGGATATTATGCCAGCTCAACAACATCAGCGACAGCACCTCTTCGGCTTTGAACAGATGATGAAGATAGGCACGGCTGTAATTTGAACAAGCCGGACAGCGGCATTCTGCATCAAGGGGGCGCGGGTCTTCAGCGTGGCGCGCATTTTTTAAATTGACTGGCCCGCGCCGGGTAAAGCCCTGCCCGGTTCGCCCCGACCTTGTCGGCAGAACACAGTCAAACATATCAATACCACGGGCCACCCCACCAACAAGATCGGCTGGCTTGCCAACACCCATTAAATAGCGCGGCTTGTCCACTTGCATCAGCGGGGTTGTCACCTCAAGCGTTTCAAACATCGCTTGCTGTCCTTCGCCAACCGCCAGACCACCAACCGCATAGCCTTCAAACCCGATATCTGTCAACGCGGCCACTGACTCGGCCCGCAAATCAGCAAAAACCGATCCTTGAACAATGCCAAATTGACCATAGCCAGTACGCGGCCTGAACGCCGCGCGTGATCGTTTGGCCCAGCGCATCGACAACGCCATCGAGTCCGCCGCCACCGGTTTGGTGGCCGGAAATGGGGTGCATTCGTCAAATGCCATGGTGATGGTCGCATCAAGAAGATGCTGTATTTCGGTTGAACGTTCAGGGGTTAAATGATGTTTACTGCCATCAAGATGCGATTTGAACGTCACACCATCTTCGG
>JAYOVO010000128.1:0-3461 GCA_038151495.1 Alphaproteobacteria bacterium | reverse complement strand
GGAGAACAGCTATCATTTCAATAGATAAATTTGTTCAAAACAGGATAAAAAATAGCTTTTTTTGTGATTTGCCTATTTACCGAAAGCCGCTAGATAATGTAGTTTATACCCCTGGGCGACGCTATATCTTGTTGCTTAGCACGAATTATTCATCACAAGTTTCGGAAAAATAAAGACAAAAACTCACCCACCCCATGTGAGTCAAGCGGCAACAAAGGAAGTAAGATAGATGCGTTTTGAAAGACGGTTCACGGCGGATGGCCAAGCGGCATATGCGAACATAGAATTTAGACATGCGACAAGTGAGATTCGCAACCCAGATGGCACCATTGTGTTCCGCGCTGAAAATATTGAAGTGCCCACACAATTTTCACAGGTAGCCACGGATATTCTGGCACAAAAATATTTTCGCAAAGCTGGTGTGCCCGCGGCGTTAAAACCAGTCGAAGAAAACGCTGTTCCATCTTGGCTGTGGCGCAGTGAAGCCGATACAAAAGCACTGGCAAAACTGCCTGAAGATCAGCGCTATACCGGAGAAACTTCAGCCAAACAGGTATTTGACCGGTTGGCAGGCACCTGGACCTATTGGGGATGGAAAGGCGGTTATTTTTCTGACGAGAGCGACGCCAAGACCTATTTTGACGAAATGCGGCATATGCTGGCCACCCAGATGGCGGCACCGAATTCACCGCAATGGTTTAACACCGGCATGCATTGGGCTTATGGCATTGATGGCCCAAGCCAAGGGCATTTTTATGTCGATTACAAGAGTGGCAAGCTAACCCGCTCCACTGGGGCTTATGAACATCCACAGCCACATGCCTGTTTCATTCAGTCAGTCAGCGATGATTTGGTGAATGAAGGCGGCATCATGGATTTGTGGGTGCGCGAAGCGCGGCTGTTTAAGTATGGCTCGGGCACCGGGTCCAATTTCAGCCGATTGCGTGGTGAAGGCGAAAGCCTGTCTGGTGGCGGCAAATCATCTGGCTTGATGAGCTTTTTGCGGATTGGCGACCGGGCGGCCGGGGCCATCAAATCAGGCGGCACGACTCGCCGTGCGGCGAAAATGGTGACGGTCGATATCGACCATCCAGATATCGAAGCCTATGTTGACTGGAAAGTAGTTGAAGAACAAAAGGTCGCCGCGTTGGTTGCCGGTTCAAAACTGGCACAAAAACATATGGGCGCGGTCATGGCGGCGTGCCAGCTCGCCGAAACCTATGGTGACGATGATCGGTTTGATCCAAAGGTGAATAAAGACCTGAAAAAAGCCATTCTAGCGGCCCGTAAATCAATGATCCCGGAAAATTATGTTCAGCGGGTGATTCAATTTGCACAGCAAGGTTATACCGATATCGAATTTAAGACCTATGATACAGACTGGGATTCAGAAGCCTATCTGACTGTTGCCGGGCAAAATTCAAATAACTCGGTACGGGTAAGCAACGACTATCTGCAAGCTGTGCTTGATGATGGCGACTGGGAATTGATCAGACGGCGTGATGGCGGTGTGGCCAGCCGTATCAAGGCAAAAGATTTATGGGAAAAAATTGCCTATGCGGCTTGGGCCTGTGCTGATCCCGGCTTGCAGTATGACAGCACCATTAATGAATGGCATACCTGCCCTGAAGGGGGACGGATCAACGCATCAAACCCATGTTCGGAATATATGTTCCTTGATGACACGGCCTGTAATTTGGCGTCATTGAATCTGATGCAATTCCGCGATGCTGAGGGTGAATTTGACATCCCGGCCTTTGAACATGCGGTGCGCCTATGGACGGTTACACTCGAAATTTCCGTATTGATGGCGCAATTCCCGTCAAAGGAAATCGCGCAACTATCCTATGAATACCGCACCTTGGGGCTGGGCTTTGCCAATATCGGCGGCTTATTGATGGCGGCAGGGCATTCCTATGACAGTGACGAGGGCCGCGCCATTTGTGGTGCAATCTCGGCGGTGATGACTGGCATTGCCTATGCCACATCAGCCGAAATGGCCAGCGAAGTTGGGGCGTTTCCAAACTATAAGAAAAACGCCAAACATATGCTGCGGGTAATGAAAAACCACCAATTGGCGGCTGAAGGCAAGGCCAGCGGTTATGAGGGGTTAAGCATTGTGCCGGTGCCACTTGACACCGCCTCTTGCCCGGACAAAGCCCTTGTCAGCGCCGCTGCCAAAGCGTGGGACCTAGCTGTATCACTTGGCAAAAAACACGGCTATCGTAACGCACAGGCCACCGTCATTGCCCCGACCGGCACCATCGGTCTGGTCATGGATTGTGACACAACCGGCATCGAACCAGATTTTGCCATCGTCAAATTTAAGAAATTAGCCGGCGGTGGTTATTTCAAAATCATCAACCGGGTGGTACCAGAGGCATTGGAAGGCCTTGGCTATTCACAAAGCCAAATTGACGATGTTATTGGCTATGCCGTTGGTGCGGGCAGCCTGAAAAACTGCCAGTCAGTGTCAATCAATGCCCTAAAAGACAAAGGCTTTGGTGATGCAGAGATCGACAAAATTGAAGCCGCTCTTGGCAGTGCATTCGACATCAAATTTGCCTTCAACCAATTCACCCTTGGGGCTGATTTCTGCAAGGACAAATTGGGCATCACTGACGCGCAATTGAATGATTTCGAATTTAACATGCTGGAACATCTTGGCTTTAGCAAAGACGAAATCGAAGCCGCGAATATTCACGTGTGCGGGGCCATGACGCTGGAAGGTGCACCGCATCTTGACGAGGCGCATCTGCCAATTTTTGATTGTGCCAATGTTTGTGGGCGTATCGGCAAACGATTCTTATCTGTTGATAGCCACATCACCATGATGGCCGCGGCACAGCCATTTATTTCCGGTGCCATTTCCAAAACCATCAATATGCCAAATTCTGCCAGTGTGCAGGAATGCGGTGATGCCTATATGAAATCATGGCAATTGGGACTGAAAGCCAACGCCTTATATCGCGATGGATCAAAGCTCAGCCAGCCATTGTCATCTGGTCTCATTGATGAAATTGATGATGAAGATGATGAAGCCGAAGCACCAATGGTGGCAACATCATCACCGCAAGTGATTGAAAAAGTTGTCGAGCGAATCATCAGCAAAGCCGAGCGTGAACGGTTGCCGCATCGGCGTAAAGGCTATACGCAAAAGGCGACAGTCGGCGGTCATAAAGTCTATCTGCGGACCGGCGAATATGAAGATGGCCGCATTGGCGAGGTCTTTATTGATATGCATAAAGAAGGCGCCGCCTTCCGGTCATTGATGAACAATTTTGCCATCGCTGTATCAATTGGTTTGCAATATGGTGTGCCGCTGGAAGAATTTGTCGAGGCCTATACATTCACCCGATTTGAACCTCAGGGTATTGTGACTGGCAATGACGCCATCAAAATGTCGACATCAATTCTGGATTATACATTCCGCGAATTGGCCATTTCCTATCTGGATCGCA
>JAYOVO010000127.1:1169-3462 GCA_038151495.1 Alphaproteobacteria bacterium | reverse complement strand
AAGCCCTCAGCGAAAATTTGCGTTCTGATTTCCACCTTCACATATGCAGTATACGGTAACCATGCACGTCCAGATTTTGAAGAAAGTTGGCTCAAGCGCATTGAGGACTGGCAGGCCTATCCGCATAACCCAGCTAAGTTTCAACATTATGGATTATCGACCTATAACAATCATTCCGATGGTTCAGGCATCTGCTTTGCATCTCACAAGCGCGTTTTATTCAATATGCGGCCTGGATACCAAACATTTGGCTATTCTGAGTGTTCCGGGCTTCGCCATTATCCGGCAGACAGCCACCTTTTGGCGTGGCTTGAGCATAAATCAATCCCTTATGATGTGATTACCGATAATGAGTTAGACACAGAGGGACATGAGGCAATTTCCGCCTATGCTACAGTGCTTACCGGATCGCATCCTGAATATCACACACCACAATCACTCAATGCGTTGAAAACCTATCAAAACAATGGTGGCAATATAGCGTATCTTGGTGGTAATGGATTTTATTGGAAGATTGCACGCAACAGTGAAAACCCGGACCTGTTAGAAATCCGGCGTTCCGAAGATGGCATCCGGGCATGGGCGGCCGAACCTGGCGAATATTACAACGCATTCGACGGACAATATGGTGGCTTATGGCGCAGAAATGGACGGCCACCTCAAGATCTGGTCGGTATTGGGTTTGCCGCGCAAGGTAATTTTGTGGGTATGCCATTCAAGCGCGTGTGCTTTGACCCAAAGTTTGACTGGGTATTTGATGGAATAGAGGGAGACATTTTAGGCGATTTTGGGTTTAGTGGCGGCGGCGCCGCGGGGTTTGAGCTGGACCGCAGAGACGTTAAACTGGATGGAGGTAAAAACATCGTTACGCTGGCACAGGCACATGATGACAGCGACAATTTCATCCTAGTACCAGAAGAAATGTTGACGCATCTTACCAATATTTCAGGGGAACCGAACCAGTCCACCAAACGAGCTGACATGGTGTTTTTCGAAAATCAGAATGGTGGTATGGTTTTCGCTGTAGGGTCCATAACATTTTGTGGCTCACTGCCGTGGCATAATTTTGATAACAACATCTCTCGTTTATTAGAGAATGTTATCACTCATTTTTCGGACAGATAAAAAACGCGATTGGATGTAGGACAATCTAACTGCCGATCATCCCCAGCCTGCCAAACATGGTCTCTAACGTAGCACCAGCTTGCAATATTGTGTATTCATCATTGGCCCGGCCAACAATTTGAACGCTGGTCGGAAGCCCCTGATTATCCAGCCCGGTTGGCACTGAGATACCGCACATTTCAAGGTAGTTAAATGGCCGCGTATAATAACCCGGACCAATATTTTGATCGACGTCATCAACATTAGGCGCACGGCCGATTGTGGTCGGCGTTATCAACACATCAAAGCCCTTCATCTGCGCGGCAAACGCCGCCATATCCTCTATCCGCTGTTCCCTCATGCCAAAATACTCATGTGCCGTATACTGCTTTCCAGACAGCATTCGGGCCCGCACATCAGCATCCATTTTCTTCTGCGAATCCTCGTAGAGTTGATGATGATTATAGTACGCCTCTACCGCGGTGATCGCGCCATTCGTAGCGGCCAATTCCCCATAGGGTTTCGGGTTGTTAAAGCTCTGGATGACAGCGCCAGCTCCACTCAGCCGCAGAACCGCCTCATCATAAGCATCCAAAGTTTCGGGGGAACAATGTTGCCGTTCACTAGCAGACAAGGTGCCAATCCGCAGACCGACAACTCCCCTTGCTAAACTCGAAAAATTATTTGTTCCGTCTGTATAATCTTGACTTATTTTCCACCCTTCTCGGCCATCCATAACCTCAAACATTAAAAGCGCATCACAGACACTTCTTGCAAGTGGCCCGGGTGAGTCGAGGGACTGAGACAATGGCATGATGCCGTCATTTGGCAAGCGCCCATAAGTCAATTTCAACCCAACCAGACCGCAATAGCCAGCCGGCAATCTTATTGAACCACCGGTATCGCTACCGACTGCACATACCGCAAGATCAGACGCCACGGCAACTGCCGAACCAGACGACGACCCCCCCGGAATTCTGTATACATCGTTATCCCATGGATTGCGGGGTGTGCCGGTCATTTGGTTTGTTCCCCAGCCACCGAATGCACATTCAACAGTTTTGGTTTTGCCAAGGATAATCGCACCCGCATTGACTAACCTCCGCACAACGGTGGCGGTTACTGGGGCAATATTTTGGTTCAACTCAACCGCGCCACATGTCGTGACTTTATCTGTCACATGAAATAT
>JAYOVO010000127.1:0-1069 GCA_038151495.1 Alphaproteobacteria bacterium | reverse complement strand
GCCCTTTTTGCATAACGGCAACAAAATCACAAACCTGCGCAGCCACCCTAAGATCATGCGTAATGAACAACATTGACAAATCCATCTCTTTGCGAATCTGATCAAGCAAGTCTAGAATCTGCGCTTGTATGGATACATCAAGCGCCGAAACAGGTTCATCAGCGACAAGAATATCTGGATCTAGTGCCAACGCCCGCGCAATACCGATCCGCTGACGTTGCCCGCCCGAAAACTCATGTGGAAATCTGTCAAATGCCTTGCTGTCCAGACCAACCACATCCAACAATTCTCTGGCGCGTTGATGTGCCTTGGTTTTTTCAATCCCTTGCAACATCGGACCTTGAGATATAATGTCCCCAACTTTTGAGCGCGGATTCAAAGACGCAAATGGGTCTTGAAAGACCATCTGGATAAATTTTCGGTGCTGACGCATCTCGTTGCGTTTGAGGCTGGTAATATCCACCCCATTAAGTTTAACCATGCCGGTGTCACTGTCGATTAATCTGATAATACACCGTGCCAGAGTTGACTTGCCCGACCCACTCTCACCAACGACACCAAGTGTCTCACCTTTGCGCAGTTCAATATTCACATCTGATACGGCATCAATAGCATGGGCATTTTTGCCAAAACCAAAAAAACTGCGCCCGCCACCAAATGATTTATGCAGAGCGCTTGTTTCAACAACCACCTCTTTTGACCGCTTTCTGGCTTTGCGGGGTTTCAGCCGCGGTATGGCCGCAATCAGCGACTTGGTGTATTTGTGTTTTGGCTTGTTCAGCACCTGTGTTGATGTCCCGCTTTCGACAATCAACCCTTCCTGCATGACAATCACGCGATCAGCGATATCCGCAACCACGCCAAAATCATGGGTGATGAAAAGAACACCTGTACCCAACCGCCTTTGCATGTCTTTGATTAGTCGCAATATTTGCGCTTGGGTGGTCACATCGAGCGCAGTTGTTGGCTCGTCAGCAATCAATATTTTTGGACCAAGAGCCAATGCCATAGCAATCATTGACCGCTGTCGCTGACCACCAGACAATTCATGCGGATATGCTGCCATAAT
>JAYOVO010000126.1:0-3553 GCA_038151495.1 Alphaproteobacteria bacterium | reverse complement strand
GTGATGTCTATTGGTGTACCGCCGATGTGGGCTGGGTCACCGGGCACAGCTACATTATCTATGGGCCGCTGGCCAATGGTGCGATTACGCTGATGTTTGAGGGCGTGCCAACCTACCCCGATAGTTCGCGGTTCTGGCGTGTTGTTGAAAAACATAAGGTGAATATTTTCTATACCGCCCCTACCGCCATTCGGGCGCTGATGCGCGAAGGTGATGGGCCGGTGACATCTTGTGACAGATCATCTTTACGGTTGCTTGGCAGTGTTGGTGAACCAATTAACCCGGAAGCTTGGATGTGGTACCATAAAGTGGTTGGCGAAGCACGGTGTCCAATTGTCGATACATGGTGGCAAACCGAAACTGGCGGCATTCTGATCACGCCGCTTCCCGGCGCCACCGCCACTAAACCGGGGTCAGCAACCAAGCCATTTTTTGGGGTGAAACCGCTTCTTGTTGATGGTGATAATAACGTGCTAGACGGGGCCACCGATGGCAATTTATGCATTGCCCATTCGTGGCCCGGGCAAATGCGTACCGTTTACGGCGATCATCAGCGCTTTATCGAAACATATTTCACCACTTTTCCGGGCCGCTATTTTACCGGAGACGGCGCCCGCCGCGACGAAGACGGCTATTACTGGATCACCGGGCGCGTTGATGATGTGCTGAATGTATCTGGCCACCGCATGGGTACTGCCGAGGTGGAATCAGCCCTTGTGGCGCACCCAAAAGTGGCCGAAGCGGCTGTTGTTGGGTACCCTCATGATATCAAGGGGCAGGGCATTTATGCCTATGTCACCTTGGTGGCTGGGGCGACAGCAGATGATTCGCTTGCCACGGAATTACGGCAATGGACACGCACCCAAATAGGGCCGATTGCCACGCCTGATTTATTGCAATGGGCACCGCAATTGCCAAAAACACGGTCTGGTAAAATTATGCGGCGGATCCTTCGCAAGATCGCGGCCAATGAATATGACCAACTTGGCGACACATCAACATTGACTGATCCAGCCGTTGTTGATGATTTGGTCGACAACCGTCAAAATCGCTGATCAGGTCATAGATGGGCGGCTGTTTCATTTATTGCAAACAGCTTGCCCGACCGAACCGGTGCTAATTGATACCAAGCTCAATCGCACGGCAAACAGCATGTGTGCGATTGCGCGCGTTTAATTTTGATCGCAGACTTTTCAAATGATGTTTGATCGTCACTTCGCTAAGATTCAATTTACGCGCAATTTCTTTATTAGAACTTCCTGCAAAAAGCCCAGATAATACATCATGCTCACGCCGAGTTAAAAACCGACTATGTGCATAAATGTCTTCGTCTATCATATCTGCAGGGACAAATATCTCGCCAGACGCGATTAACTTAATGGCATTCAAAATGGCACCTGAACTCATTGAGTAAGTCAGATATCCAGATGCTTTTGCAATTAACATATCACGGACAATCCGGCGTTTAACCATCGGGCCAATTAATGCGATTGGGACCGGGTGTAAGCAGGCTTCTTGTACCTTTTCAAACCCAGAAAGACCATCCATATCAGGCATTTCCATATCAAGCCCGATCATGTCAAGATTCAAATTATCATCCAGTATATCTAGACATTCGCCGACCGTTCCACATGTCAGAACGCTAATCGATGTATCACTTGATGCTAGATGATTTTGAGCAAAATCACGGCTTAAACTATTCGCATAACCAATCAATATATTCACCGTCCTATCCTTCCAAACATGACCAGGTAAATGCAACACTTGAGTATTATGCTACTCAGCTTCGCTGTGACAAAACAGATGGTCTGGGTTTTCTAGACGTCTAGATTTTCAATCATGGCGATATTTTTCGCGCCCCAGTGATGGTGCAAACGGGCCTTACAACCGACTCATTGCATAGAGATCAAGCTGAAACACATGCCGGTGTGATACAACGTCAAGGGACTTAAATCTCTGCCATTTTAACATCGTGCCGAACTGTATCCACGGCCAGCGTTTTGGCATCAGTTCGGTGCCAATTTTCATTATCTGACCGTCAATCTTATGTGATGTGGCAAGGTATGGTTTTGGCACCTTGTGCTGTTCATAATTTTTCTCGATACCCATAATCAGCAGATGTTGGGGGGTCAGACGGTTTTTATAAGTGAGATAGATTGTATTCTGGCGCGAATATTCAAAATTACTTTGCCGTGAATATTGTTTATTGGTTCTTGCCATTGTCACGCTGAGATTCTGTTTGGCAGTGACATAGCCAGACAATTCACCCGTTGTTTGCAAAGCCACGCCATAGATATAATTTGACTGAAGCTGATCCAGCGCCGTTTTGATCTGAACAATCAACCGTTGCCGCAAAATATGATGCGCGCCAATTTCAAAACCAAGCCATTCACCTGTATCAGATTGCAACGAGTCCCCAGCAGATTTCCGGTAAGCGCCAAGCCGCACCCGATAGGATAGCGACCTTTGCCGCTGGGCTTGATGCGTTAGCGAGGCTGTCACACTTAACGTTTCCGCTGGCAGCCTTGGCCAACCTGCCATATGGCGTGAATAGGTTAGCCCCAAATTATATAGAGACGTCTGGTTGATATGCTGTGCACGTTGTGCCGCCACCGCCATGCTGACAATGGTTTGCTTGCGCGCCGGCGGGCGTGTGATCTGAAAATAGGTATCGGCACAAGATATCCCAATAAATTTGCAATGATGGTCGATTCTTGACCCGTTTTCAGGCTTGATTTGCCAGCCTTGCGCAAAATAGGGATAAATATGCTGTTTGGTTTGCAGCTGAATCATGACTTGGCGTTGCCATATGGGATAACAGGCCAACACCAAGCCAGAGATCTTGCTTGGTAATTTTGTGCGCCGATAACGGTGCAAAATTTTATCAAAATAAGGCCGGGCGCGATAACAATTTTCAGACCGCATGAATGCATCGGCAATCGCAAAATGCGTGTCAATATCAGCCGGATGTTCTTCGATATATTGTAATGCCAGTTCGGTGGCTTGGCGCAACCGGTTGGCCGCGACAAGCCTGATGATGGCAGATTGCGCATCCATCAACGGCGGTATAGGGCGATCAAGGGTACGCGGCTTTTCCAGCGCGTCAGCCAGATCAATATATATGATTGCGCCAAGACCGACCATAAACATTATCCAGCGGCAGCTAAGCGTTCGAATTGGCTTCATGACATGATGTGAAGACTCGTTCTCGGCAACCATAAATGAAAAGCCAGTGCGTTTATGCACCAATACATTCAGGTAAATTGATCCATTCAGGTCATGGCCTGATCCAAAAGCATGATAAATAAAATTAAGATTTTTCCAGAATCAAATTTGCGCTGGCTATGGCCCACGATGTGCGCCCAATACCCAATCGGCTATTGTCAGCCCGGGCGATCAAATTTGGCAGCAAATTTGGCGGCAAATCTTGGCAGAAAATTTTGGCAAAACTGATTGGCGTTCAACCATAGAAAGGCGGGGCGGGCTATAAAATAGATCTTATTTTTTCGACCATATATTCAGATGGTTCATTATGCACAATGGTGCCTTTAAA
>JAYOVO010000125.1:0-3557 GCA_038151495.1 Alphaproteobacteria bacterium | reverse complement strand
AAATCAAACAAATGCAACTTCATCAGGCGATGCCAAGCGACCGGTTGATGAAAAACCAGAAAACTGGAATCCGGTTGCCAAAATCAATGTTTTTAATTCTGCTGGTGTGTTTTGGCGTCATCGCTGGTGGAAATTATTTGGTAAAAAACAATCTGTATGGAACCGAATGTATTATGGCCGCGGATGAAGCGAAAAAATCGAATTTCGCTGATCAACTCAAATTACTTCAGCAAAATGCTGGTGATGAGGGTGCGACCACAACGCCATCTGGCCCAGCCACAGGAAGTCAGGGATTTGATAACATTTTTGGCGACCCTAACCTGTTCAAAAATTTTGGTGGGTTTGACTCAAAAACTGAAAAGTAATGCGGATCAACGCAAAGCCGTAGCGCTGGTCAATGATGGTTCAGCAATCGCCGATAGCCGCTGATCTGATCGTCGATACCTGCCTGACGCAACCAATCCCACAGCATCGCCTGATTTGAACAAACAACTGGCGCAATCGTCATGATTATGCTGAAAATATCGCTGGTATAAGGAGACCAGTTATGTTGGATGAAGCCCGCCAAAGAACGCATAGTTTGCAAAGCCGTATGCGCGAAAACTCTATTCCATTGGCCATTTTCACAGATGAAAGTTCAATTGCTTATCTTGCGGGATTCTGGGGCTATCTTGGCATTGAATTTGGACGTCCGACAATGCTGGTGGTGCCAGCCGATGCACCGCCAATAGTTATCACTCCATTGATGGAAACCGAAATGGTCAGCGCCATGACATGGGTTGACAACATTGTCAGCTGGGAAGATTCCGGCCAGCGCAGTTGGCACCGGCTTCTTGGCACCGAAATTCGCCAACATCTTGGCGACGACCCAGCCGCGATATGGATCGAAAAACCATATGTGCCAGCATTGGTCAGAAATTATTTTGACGAGACATTTCGCAATGCCGCCCTGCTGGATATTTCACCCATTCTAGGGGCAATGCGCATGATCAAATCACCGCTGGAAATTGAGGTGATGCGACAGGCTGGCCAAATCGCCGGGGCAATGATGGCGGCGGCGCATCAATCATTGCAGGCTGGCGCGCATGAATATGAATCCGCATTGGCGGTAATTGACGCTGGCACCCGCGCCGCCGCCGGGTTTTTAACCGCCAGTGGCTGGGAACGATTTGTGTCGCCAATGATCCATAATCTGCAAATTTTGCAAAGTGGTCGTGACAGTTCAATGGTGCATCGCCGGGCCAGCGTTAAAACCTATGACCGCGGCGACCCGGTCTATTTCTGTTTTTGCAATATGGCCCAGTTCAAACAATATAAGCTGGGGTTTGACCGTATGTTCCATATTGGCGATATTTCCCCTGCCGCCAGTGCCGTTCAACAGGCCGCCATAGATGCCCAGCAAGCCGCCATTGCCGCCATCAGGCCGGGTGTTGCCGCCGAAGATATTGCCGCCGCCGCTAATGAAATATATCAGCAACGCGGCTATGAAACAGGCTATCGAACCGGCCGTTCGATTGGCGTTGCCTATCTCGAAGCCCCAGAATTAAAAGCTGGCGATAAAACCATTTTACAGCCAGGCATGACCTTTGCTGTAGATGGCGGCATCTCGATTGATGGAGAGCTGGCCGGGCGGATTGGCGATTCGATTGTTGTGACCGAAACAGGCTGTGACTATCTTACCGACTATCGCCGCGAAATCATGGTTACCGAACACTGATCCCCAAGCCGGTATGAATTCAAAGGGCCAATATGAATTTAACGGGCCGGCTTTCGATATGGGGCCGGTATCATCCCCGGAATTTTAGACCTGATCATGTCAAGCCGGGCAACACCAGTGCCGATTGGCGCCTCTATCTCGACACGCACTGGCAGTACCAAACCATCTGGAAACCGGCCAAAATACACGCTGAATTGGCGGTCTTTGGGTGGTTTTTTATGCCAGCTTGACTCGATACGATGACCGCCCTTTGGCAACACAATAATCTGGCAATGCAACGCCGTGCCATCAAACCCATAGGGACGATCCGCCACCATCTCGATGTCACCAACGGTATCAAACTGCATTTCAAAACGACGCAGACCATCATAAATCGCATAAGAACCAGCGCATGTGCCGGTGGTGGCGATATGATCAAGTTGGCGCATGACCGCGCTATAAGGGTCGATCACATTTTGTTTTAGCGCGCCCGGAATTGGAAACACCTCTTCCAGATCAAGCGGCGGTTGCTGTATATCGGACAAGATTGCACCGCCCGCCGACCAATGCACTGAACTGGAGATTTGCTTGGATTTTGTGACTCTGGAAAGCGACAGATAGACCGGATGCCATTGGTTGGTCTGAAAATCTATTTCCGCGCTGGATGCACTCTGGAACCCTGATACCAGCGCCGCGATGCCATCACTTTTCACCGCACCAAGAATAACCGCTTTATCACCCTGCATTTGCCATTGTGATGTGGCCTCGGCCAGATGCAACGCCCCCCAGCTAATATCATACAGCAAATCAATATTCCGATTTGCCCCCAAAGCCACGCTGGCAAAGATTTGCAATGTGGCAACAATCCCGATCATACGGCAACAGATGCGGCGGGGTCTTCGTCCAAACCGGCTAGGGATGCGCGGCATGATTACCTCTTTTAATTGCAACGATCACATTCACATTACCCGGCTTTACCGCCCCGGCAAAGCCATACCGCCCAGCAAGACCCATGTAGCCGGGCCAAAATGCCGCCCTCACCCCGGCCCAAGGCAACATGATTATGAGATGGTGGTGCTTTATGATATGACACGGGTATCATGTCACTGATATTGGGTCTCGATTGTGTCTTCGCAAGCAAAGCCATATAAGAACGCGGCCAAAAATTCGGCGATGCCTAATGCCGGGCAAAACCCAGATGGCTGGACGTCACAGTCGCAAGCTGATGGTTCAGGACAACAATCTGTCATCCGCACCTTGGCCTATTTATGGCCCTATATTTGGCCGCAAGACCGCCGTGATCTGCAAAGACGTGTGTTTATTGCCGCTTTGTTTTTGGTTGTTGCAAAACTAATCACCGCGGCAACCCCATTTTTCTTTAAATATGCCACCGATGCGCTGGCTGGCGAAAACACTGGCTTGCCATTATTTGCCTTGCCGCCGCTGATGCTGATTATCGCCTTTATTGTCGGGCGGATTATGGTCAGCGGCTTTACCCAATTGCGCGATGCTTTGTTTGCCCGTGTTGGCCAGCATGCGGTGCGTAAATTGGCGCTCGAAACATTTACCCATATGCATCAGCTATCGCTTCGATTTCATCTAGAGCGGCGCACCGGCGGCCTGTCGCGGCTGATCGAACGCGGCACCAAAGGCATTGAAAGCATTGTCCGTTATACCGTTTTAAGCACTATGCCGGTGATCATTGAATTTGTGCTTTATCTTGGCATTTTTGCGTATTATTTCGGCTGGGCCTATGTCGGGGTGATTGCTATCACGGTATTGGCCTACAGCCTCTTTACCATCAAGACCAGCGATTGGCGCACCAAGATCAGGCGCGATATGAACCAGTCAGACACCGCCG
>JAYOVO010000124.1:0-3643 GCA_038151495.1 Alphaproteobacteria bacterium | reverse complement strand
TCAAAAGCACCGCCAAGATCAGGTGATAATAAAATTTCCCGCAACCCTTTAGAGGTGTCATTCATCACCCGCCCAGACCCAGCTCGCACAATATGATGCTGTTCATCCTGATTGGCTGGTGCGGTAAAGAAAAACCCGACAGGTAAATTAAATAACGCGGCAATGTTCCGGATATCTTCAAGCGCCGGTTCAGTCACATCACGTTCGACCTGCGACAACCATCCAACCGACCGGCCAAGCTGTTCGGCAAGATCGCTAAGCGTCCAGTTGCGCGACCGCCGCAACGCCCGAATATCACTGCCAATGTGACCAGTCGATTGCACTGGTGAAACAGCATGTCGGCGATGATTGACCTCTACCAGCATAGATGATGCCTCGCATCTTCGTCTAACTATCTATGAACCTCTTAAAAACCGTGACAAGAGAAAATGAAAAAAACAAGAATTTTTTCATTTTCGAATAATATTCATTAGAAATTTCATATTTTGGCAGGCACAAACCCCTCGCATTTATAGATGCAAGGTTGCCGCCGCCCGTCTTTGGCAGTCCATTTAGTCTTTTAGGTCAGGCGAGTCTGAAAATTCATTTTTGCCGGTGGCACCCGTCAGCCAAATCAGCGCGATAAAAATACCTTTGGCCCGCGGCAAAATAAAATAAACGCCAATCAGCGTAACAATCGCCAAAATCAGAATGGCCAGCCAGAGTGGGACAACATCACTGCGGCCAAAAAACAGCATCAGTGGCACCACCGCATGGCCAACAATCAGCAAGGTCAACCAGGCCGGGCCATCATCAGCACTGATGTGGCTGAAATCTTCTTTACAGGCAGAACAGCTGGCTTGCGGTTTCAAATAGCCTGTAAGAAGCGGCCCCTTGCCGCATTGCGGGCAGGTTTTGTGAAAGCCGCGCGCCAACAAGGCAAAACTGAATTGACGATTTGTGGTGGGTTCTTCGTGGGTCATGGTGAGGAGTTACCTGAGGAGATAAGCATTTACCATGTGACATAAAATCACGCGGCGCCATCTTGTAACATGAACCCTATGATTATGCACCCCACGCAGTGCGTCCGTGATCATTAAGCGCCCAAATCGTTAGGCGCCCAAATCATTGGGTACAATGCACACAAAGCGTGACAGCCGGGTCAATAGCGAGACGCCCCGCACCAATCATCTCATCACATTGGTGGCAATAGCCATAATCCCCGGCATCCATTCGTTTTAATGCGGCCAACAAGGCCATATGACGTTGCTGGCGCCGGGCATCATTGGCGATATGCATTGCCTGTTGCTGCATGGCGTCCATGCGCGACAGGCGCCCAACGGATTGCTGATCCAGCGCAACCGGGGCGCGGCTATCGCGGGCTTGTCCCCGCAAGCGATCTAGGTCGGCAATTTCATTCATAATGGATTGCCGCAATGTGTTTATATCAATGACTTCAGCCATAAATACAGCTTATCAAAACCGTGGCATGATAGGCAAATAAAGCGGCAAATAACTTCACCTTGACGCTAGTACCATAACGCCGCACTGTGGCGGGGTTTGCGGTTATAGCGGATGTTAACATGTTACGCAGATATTTACCCTGGATAGGGCTTGCCTATATGGGGATCGCATGGGGGCTGTCATTTTCGGTGGCAAAACTGGCAACCACCGATGGCACAACCCCCATCGGCATCGCCTTTTGGCAATCTTTATTGGCCGGGTTATTATTGCTTGGCTATGTCCATTTCCGCGGCCGCCGATTGGCAATGACATGGCCCGCCATCAAGCTCTATATCATCGTTGCATTGCTAGGCACCGCGGTGCCAAGCGTATGTTTTTATTATGCGGCGGCGCGTGTACCGGCAGGCGTTCTGGCCATCACGGTAACGCTGGTGCCAATCTTGACCTATGGATTGGCCTTGCTGATGCGATCAGAGATGTTTTCCGCCACCAGATTAACCGGCATCATGCTCGGCACTGTGTCGATATTTTTGCTTGTCGCCCCAGACAACAGCCTGCCAGATAGCGCCGCTTTGGTCTGGGTATTGCTGGCCTGTTTCAGTTCGCTTTGTTACGCCATAGAAAATATTTATCTGGCCAAACGCGGCACTGATGATATTGGAGCGATCAGGCTGGCTTGCGGCACCTGTTTGTGTTCTGCGGTGATCTTGGCCCCGGTTGGTATCGCCACCAATAATATGTTTATGCTGGATCTGTCTAACAGCTTGATCACGTCATCGATTGTTATATTGGCTGTCATTAATGCCACAGCCTATTCAGCTTTTGTCGCCTGTATTGCAATTTCGGGGCCGCTATTTGCCAGTCAAGTTGGTTATGTTGTGACTTTGGCTGGCGTTTTCTGGGGCATCGCAATTTTTGGCGAAACCCATTCCATTTGGGTTTGGGCGTCGCTGGTTACCATGCTGTTCGGGCTGATGCTTGTTTCGCCGCGCAAACAACATACATAAAAGAAAGATAGGCATCGCCCGGCTGATCAAACCAAAACCAAAAACGCCTTGGCATGGCCCCATCTTATGTGATGCGAAGAGACAAAAAATGAAATCATCTGTCTATACCATCTTCATGGTCTGTCTTTTGAATTTGATGAGTTTGAGTTCAATCAGTGCGGCCACAGCCGCCCCGCTGATCGAACGAATTGGCGCCCCACTTGTTCATCCTTGGGGCATGGATTTTCTTGATGATTCAACCGTGCTGGTTACCGAACGTGGTGGCAAGATGTATAAAATCAACCTTGTTGATGGCGCGCGCCAGCCCATTACTGGCCTTCCTGAAATAAAAGCCAGACGTCAAGGTGGACTGCTAGATGTTGCCACTACAAAAGCTGATAGTGGCGCGGCCACCCTATTTTACTGTTACAGCAAACCAGTAAAAGGTGGCAGCGTGACAGCCATTGACCGTGCCCAGCTTTCCGGCAATGTACTAGCCAATCGCCAAACCATATTTTTGGCCAATAACCCGTCTAAAGATGCGATTCATTATGGCTGTCGGCTGGTACTGGATGGGGATTACATTTACGCCAGTCTTGGTGAACGCGGCGCACGATATGACGCACAGGACCCGGCCCTGCATGCCGGTGCCATTATCCGGCTACATCATGATGGTAGCGTCCCCCAAGATAACCCCAAACTTGATGGATGGGCCGCCGAAATTCTGTCAAAGGGTCACCGCAACCCGCAAGGCCTTGCGATCCATCCAGACACCGGCATCTTATGGTCACATGAACATGGCCCGCGTGGCGGAGATGAGATCAATGTTATCACCACTGGCCGCAATTATGGATGGCCAACCGTCAGTCATGGCAAGGAATATATCGGCGGCACGATCGGTATAGGCACCAGCGCCCCGGGTCTTGCTGATCCGGTATGGGTCTGGACACCATCTATCGCCCCATCTGGAATGGCATTCTATCAAGGGGCTATGTTTCCCCGGTTTGACGGGCATCTTTTGGTCGGGTCGTTAAAATTTGAACGCCTTTATCTTGTGCAGTTGGCCAATAATGTCCCGCAAGACGAATTTGTTATTCTGGAAGATACCATTGGCCGGGTGCGTGATGTTGCCGTTGCACCAGATGGCGCGATTTTATTATTGAGTGACGAGTCAGATGGTGGTCTATATCGTCTTTCTGAAGCTGGCCAATAGA
>JAYOVO010000123.1:0-3644 GCA_038151495.1 Alphaproteobacteria bacterium | reverse complement strand
AAGAAATGGACCAATTGGCCATTGCCAAACCATTGTGTAAAGCGGCGTTTCGCGTTTTGCATGCCGAAGATATCGGCATTGGTGTTGCGCGCGCTATTCGCGCCGCTGTATCTGGTCGTCCGGGTGGGGTTTATCTTGACCTGCCTGCCAAGCTGTTTGCCCAAACTATGGACGCTGTGGCGGGCCAAAATTCTTTGGTAAAAGTTGTTGATGCGGCACCGCGGCAATTGCCAGCACCTGAATCAGTCACCCGCGCACTTGATGTGTTGAAATCAGCCAAGAAGCCATTGATCATCCTTGGTAAAGGGGCGGCTTACGCACAGGTTGACCAAACTATTAAGGATTTTGTTGAAAAATCTGGTGTGCCTTACCTGCCAATGAGCATGGCAAAAGGCCTGTTGCCTGATGATCATCCGCAATCTGCAGGCGCCGCGCGCTCGCTGGTTCTAAAAGAAGCTGATGTGGTGATGTTGATTGGTGCACGTCTGAACTGGCTGTTATCGCATGGCAAGGGTAAAACCTGGGGTGAACCCGGTACCAAGAAATTCATTCAGGTCGATATCGAACCGCGTGAAATGGACAGCAATGTCTGGATCGCCGCGCCCGTTGTCGGTGACATTGGGTCAAGCTTGTCAGAAATGAACAAAGCCATGGGTGACAAATGGGCCAAGCCACCGGTTGATTGGACCAATGCCATTCAGGAACGCAAAGATGTGAATCTGTCAAAAATGGCGTCAAAACTGATGAATAATCAGGTGCCAATGGATTTTCACAGCGCCCTTGGTGCTTTGCGCACAATTGTAAAACAACGCCCAGATGCAATCTTGGTGAATGAAGGTGCCAACACCCTTGATTTTGCCCGCAGCATTATTGATGTCTACAAGCCGCGCAAGCGTCTTGATGTGGGCACATGGGGCATTATGGGTATTGGCATGGGCGCGGCCATTGCGGCCGCTGTTGAGACCGGCGAGCGTGTTCTGGCGGTTGAAGGTGATAGCGCCTTTGGGTTCTCTGGCATGGAGATTGAAACAATCTGCCGCTATAATTTGCCAGTATGTATTGTTGTGTTTAACAACAACGGCATCTATCGCGGCACGGATGTCAACCCAACTGGGGGGGCGGATGTGGCCCCAACCGTATTTGTAAAAGATTCACGTTATGACCTGATGATGCAGGCCTTTGGCGGGGTTGGCGCTTATGTCACATCCGCTGATGAACTGACACAAGCGGTGAATGAGGCGATGGATTCTGGCAAGCCAACATTGGTCAATGCGATCATTGATGAAAATGCCGGCACCGAAAGTGGTCGTATCGGTAACCTCAACCCACAAAGCGTGGTCTCCAAAAAGTAATCAATCTTCGGCAATATAAATCGCCAAAATGTAGGATATGACAATGAAAGCTCTTGAAGGTATCAAAGTTCTGGATTTTACCCATGTGCAATCAGGCCCGACCTGTACACAATTACTGGCTTGGTTCGGGGCAGATGTGATTAAAGTGGAACGCCCCGGCGTTGGTGATGCGACACGCAAACAGCTTGTCGATGTGCCGGGTGCGGACAGCTTGTATTTTACCATGCTGAACCACAATAAGCGGTCAATCGAACTGAATTCAAAAAATGAGACAGGTAAAGCTGTGTTGACCCGTCTGATCGAGACTTGTGACGTGTTGGTGGAAAATTTTGCACCGGGCGCGCTTGACCGTATGGGGTTCACCTGGGAACGGATTCAGGAAATCAATCCCCGCATTATCATGGCGTCGATCAAAGGCTTTGGTCCGGGTAAATATCAGGACTGTAAGGTTTATGAAAATGTGGCGCAATGCGCTGGTGGTTCTGCTTCTACAACTGGCTTTCGTGATGGCCCACCGCTTGTCACTGGTGCGCAAATTGGTGACTCTGGAACCGGACTTCACTTATGTCTTGGTATCGTAACGGCCTTGTTCCATCGTGAGAAGACTGGCAAAGGCCAAAAGGTAAGCGCGGCCATGCAGGATTCAGTGTTGAATCTGGCACGGGTGAAATTGCGTGACCAACAACGCCTTGCAGCTGGTCCACTGGCTGAATATTCGCAATATGGTGAAGGCATTCCCTTTGGTGATGCGACCCCGCGTGCTGGCAATGATTCAGGTGGCGGTCAGCCGGGCCGTATTTTGCGCTGTAAAGGCTATGAGCAAGATCCGAACGCCTATACCTATTTCATCATTCAGGCCGCCATCTGGGAACGGGTTTGTGATGTGATTGGTGAGCCAGATTGGAAAACCAAGGACGGCTATGCCAAGCCAGCCGACCGGCTTGATAAACTAAACGAAATCTTTGAGCGTATTGAACAATGGACAATGACCAAAACCAAATTTGAGGTGATGGATGTCTGTAATCCGCTTGATATTCCGGTCGGACCAATTTTGTCGATGAAAGAAATTGCCGAGGATGAGGGGCTTTATGCCACTGGCACTCTGGTTAAAGTCGATCATCCGGAACGCGGTGAATATATTTCGGTTGGTTGTCCGATCAAATTATCTGCCAGCCCAGCTGAAGTCACGCGGTCTCCATTGCTTGGTGAGCATACGGCTGAAATTTTGTCAGAGGTGCTAGGCTATTCAGCTGATGAGATGAATGAAATCATCGCATCAGGCGCTGTTGGCGAGGTAAAAGCTGCAGCCGAATAGATCACATCTTCATGGATAAACTGCCCCATTTTCGATTGAGAGGGAAATAATGCGTATTGTGTTACACGGCCAGCAGGCTTTTGGCCAAGCTGTCCTGGAAAAATTGTTGGAGCGCGGCGAGGATGTTGTCGCTGTGTGTTGTGCCCCAACAAAAGAGGGAAAACCAGAAGATGTTTTGGCAAGCTATGCACGTGAAAAAGGCTTGCCAGTGCATCAGCCAGCATCATGGAAAACACCAGAAGCATTGGCGTTGATGGAGTCGTTTGAAGCTGACGTCTGCATGATGGCTTATGTGCTTTTATTTGTGCCAGAAGCTGTGCGTAACGCGCCGAAATATGGCACCTTCCAGTATCACCCGTCTTTGTGTCCGTTGCATCGTGGCCCGTCTTCGATCAACTGGCCAATTGCGATGGGGAAAGACCGCACTGGGTTATCAATCTTTTGGCCTGATGATGGTTTGGATGAAGGGCCGATCATGCTGCAAAAGACTTGTGCGATTGGGCCTGATGAAACGCTTGGTGATGTCTATTTCAAAAAGCTGTTCCCGATGGGTGTCGACGCCATGCTTGAAGGTCTTGACCTGGTGAAATCAGGCGTGATCATCAAGCATGACCAGCGCCTAGATGACGGTACATATGAAGGATGGTTTGGCAAAAAAGAAGCTGAACTTGATTGGTCAGCACCTGTCGACACCGTATATAACACGATCCGTGCAGCCAACCCGGCCCCCGGGGCATGGACAATGGTTCAGGGTCAGGAACTGAAAATTTATGACAGCGCCCGGGTTGATGGGACTGGCACACCGGGTGAGGTGGTGTCGGTATCGGATGAGGGCGTAACAGTTCAGGCGAATGGCGGACGTATTCTGATTAAACGGGTACGTTCAGATGAAGGAAAAGTACCCGCAGTTGAGTGGGCAAACAAAGCTGGCATTACCGCTGGCATGACATTGGGGCAATAAAAGTGAGCTACAAAAC
>JAYOVO010000122.1:0-3686 GCA_038151495.1 Alphaproteobacteria bacterium | reverse complement strand
CCTCAGACATGGGCGGGCCGCGGGCCGGGCCAGATTTTCAGAACCTGCATCGCAACAAACGTAGCCTGACGCTCAACCTCAAATCTGACGAGGGGAAAAAAATATTTATGAAACTGGCCGCAAAAGCCGACGTGATCGTCGAAAATTTCCGGCCAGAGGTCAAACACCGGCTTGGCATTGATTATGACAGCCTTGCCGCCAAGAATGAGGGGCTTGTCTATGCGTCCATTTCTGGATTTGGACAGGATGGGCCGCTGGCCGACCGACCCGGATTTGACCAGATTGCCCAAGGCATGGGCGGATTGATGTCAATCACCGGCGAACCCGGGCGCGGCCCCATGCGCGTTGGCATTCCAATTGCCGATCTATGTGCCGGGCTGTTTGCCGCACAAGCCATTTTCATTGCGTTACTCGAACGTGCAAAATCCGGAAAAGGCCAGTGGGTGCAAACATCATTGTTACAGGCACAGATATTTATGTTGGATTTTCAAGCCAGCCGATTTTTGATGGATGGGGACATTCCAAAACAAGCTGGCAACAATCACCCACAATCCATTCCCACCGGGGTTTTTGCAACAAATGACGGTACAATCAATATTGCTGTTGCCGGGGAACAAATCTGGCAACGTTTTGCCGATGCCCTTGGCAAGCCGGAATGGAAAGATGATGAAAGATTTTCAATCAATGAGGCACGGTCGAACAATCGGGAAATCCTGAACGCTGAAATTGAGGCCATTACAACCACCAACAGCACATTTTATTGGGTTTCAGCGCTGAATAAAGCGGGCGTCCCGGCTGGCGAGATTAACAGCATCGATCAGGTTTTTGATAACGCTCAAGTCCGGCATCTGGGGCTTGCACAAGATGTAACCAGCCATGAACGCGGCGCGACAAAACTGGTTGGTCAACCAATTGTTATGAGCCGCACCCCCAGCAAAATCGCCGCCCCGTCACCCCTTGCCGGTGCCAATTCAGAAGACATTCTGACGGCGTTACACTACACAAAAGAACAAATTGATATATTGCGCAAAGATGGTGTTATTTAAGCGGGGTAGGATTTGCTGCATGGCGTGTTTTTTTCGGGGTTCACGCCATTGTAAGCCAGCAATTTAGACCATCTATAAAATGCGAACATGCAATGACGAGGAGACAGCAATTTTGGCTGAGGTTAGAGACATAAAATTATCCACCGATAAAGTTCTGGCACATGTCACAAACCGGGTTGGCCATGTTATTTTTAACAATCCTGAACGGCATAACGCGGTATCGCTTGATATGTGGGATGCTGTCGACACGGCATTTTCGGCACTTTCGTCTGATGACTCTGTGCGTGTGGTGGTCTTGTCGGGGGCTGGCGGCAAATCATTTGTTTCGGGTGCGGATATATCAAAATTTGATAGTGAGCGCGGGTCAAAAGAAGCGGTTGACCATTACAATGCCCGCGTGAAAATGATCTACAACCTCATAGAAAATTTTGCCAAACCAACCATTGCCATGATCAATGGCTATTGCATGGGCGGCGGATTGAATTTGGCGGCATGTACCGATTTCAGAATTGTATCGACAAAATCACAATTCGCGATGCCAGCGGCAAAACTGGGGTTGGGCTATCCGTTTGAGGCGGTAAACCGTCTGATCAACGCGGTTGGTTTGGCCGAAGCAAAGATGCTGATGTTTACCGCCAAGACGATTGATGCAAACACCGCTCTTCGACTAGGATTTGTTCAAGAATCGGTGCCAGAAGATGAACTTGAACAAAGAGTCATGGATGTTGCCACAATGATTGCAGATAACGCACCGCTGACAGTGGCCGCGATGAAATATAGCGCGCTGCAAGCCAGCAAACCGAACCCAGATGGGATGGATTTAACCCGCTGTAACGAAATGGTTGCCGCCTGTTTTGGATCAGATGATTATAAAGAAGGTCGACGGGCATTTATGGAAAAACGAAAACCAAATTTTGCCGGAAAATAACGGATAAAGCCGCTAGTGAAATGTGAGGATATAAATTTATTCCTGTCTTTGAATAATGAATCTGGCATATTTAAGTCAAATATAGCTGAAAAGAGATTGGGCTCTATCCGCTTAAGCCACAATTTTTGACACGACCGCGCGAAGGTACGGACAGTTTGTTTCAAATATCAAGCACGACCCTATTCACTTGGTAATCCGTCAGTGGTTCGGTTTGTAGGAAAAACCGATGTGGTGCGTCAGATAAATCAAACAAATTCAGAGGCACCATGGCACCGTTCCTGAGCAAATTGACCCGGCAGATAGACCGGTTGCAGTCACAGCATCATGCACTGACAGACCGGTCTTGGTTGGCCGTACCATCAGGGCGCGTCTATCTGCTTTTGATTATATTATTGTCGCTAGCGGCGGCTTTTGCCAATTTCCATGTGCGCAATCAGCAATTCATCCATTGGGAATCACATCCAGAAAAATTTTTTGTCGGAGACACGCCACTTTTTTCAACCATGGATGCTGGCTATTTTCTGGGAATCGCGCAAAGCTTGTCACGCCAAGGCACGCCGAATGATTTTTCTGCACGGCGCAGTTTTCCTGATGGGAAAAAATATGCGCAACATAATGCTGACATCACCCCCGCCAAGGCACCGCTGCTATCCACATTAATCTATTGGCTTGCCGATAATGATACCCCGCATTCTTTGCTGGAAACTGGCAACATGGTTATTCCAGTCACTGCCGCGATTACGGCGCTGGCGATCATTTTGTGTTTTGGCGCAACAGGCTATTGGCTAGAGGGCAGTGTGGCCGCCGTTGGTGGAGGGCTATCGATGGCGTATCTGCAAAGATCTTCAATTGGTCGAATTGATACTGACCAGCTTAATCTTGGGTTTTTTTATCTGCTATTTGGCTTGGCGATCTGGGCTGGCCGCGCGAAACATTGGCAGGTCAGCCTTGGCGTGACGATCTTGGCAGGGCTGACAGCACGGCTGTTTATGGCATGGTATGGCAAGTCAGAACTTATTTGGATGAGCCTGTTTGCGCTGTTTTGGATGGTATTGGTTTGCAGTCGTGACTGGCGACGTGCGGGCGGGTTCAGCATCCTATTTATCCTGCTTTCCGGCGTGCAGATTGTCGATATTGACGGGTCTGCCTATATACAAGAAAGTTTTGCAACCGGCGCGTTGCAATTTCCAAATGTGCTTACCACAGTTTCTGAAGTGACTGAGATTGATCTGCGCAACATGTTACTGCAGATGACCGGGTCAATTGGGCTTGGCATCATCGGGCTAGCTGGGATGGTGCTTTGGGCTGTTCGTCATCCGATTTATGCCATTGCGCTTGGGCCGCTGGCCGTATTTGCTATGCTTAATTTTGTCATTGGCAACCGGGCTATTTTTTATTCTGCACCAGCCATTTGGTTTGGTCTGGCATTCATCATCATCACCGCTTGTCGTGCTTGTTATCAACTGGTGCTGGCCCGTGTTGGCGGCAGACTAGACCTGCCACAAACTGGCAATCTTGCTGTTACCGGCGTCATCGCTAGCACGCTTTTAATTGGTAGCTATCTTGTCAGCCCACATAAATTTGTACCGCAAGCCGCGGTGCCGCCAAAAATTATCTCTGCTCTGGAAAGCTTGAACCATGTCGACGCTGACGAGGATGCGGTCATGGCATCTTGGTGGGATTACGGATATAGCTCGTTACTTTTTAACAAA
>JAYOVO010000121.1:0-3707 GCA_038151495.1 Alphaproteobacteria bacterium | reverse complement strand
AAAGGCAGGGCCTCGACAAGCATACCGGTTTTCATCATCAGATTTTGATGTGTTTGTTCATCTGTCACAGTCATGACTTAAGCCTTTTTATTTAACGCCAGGTTATTTAACGCCAGGTGGTGAAAACGCATACGACGCAACTGGCTGATTATCGGCAATCCGCAAAATAGCGCAAGTGCCGATCATTTCCCCGCCGGTTATGGGTTACTTGGATGGGTAAATTTCGGCGTGGCAAAACCAGCCATATGCGCCCGTAAATATTCGATACCATCCTTTGTTTCTGATGAGGTTATAAATATTTCCGGGTAGGCGGCCACATGGCGGCTGATTTTGGCATGTGTGTCTTTGACAGTTTTATCTATCTGTGTTGGCTTTAATTTATCTGATTTTGTCAACACCACGGCCCAAGACACAGCCGCATCGTCAAGCAACTGCATGATATCTTGGTCTGAGCGGCCAACACCACGGCGGCTGTCAATCAGCAGAAAAACGCGCTGGAGCGATGGTCGCCCCGCCAGAAATTTACGGGTCAGTCCCGTCCATGCCTTAATGTCTGTTTTTGGCGCCGCCGCATATCCATATCCCGGCAAATCAACCAATTGCAGACGGTTTGCCAGATTGAAAAAGATCAATTGACGGGTACGCCCCGGTGTTTGCGATGTGCGGGCCAGCATGCGCCGCCCTGTCAAGGCATTGACCAAAGATGACTTGCCGACATTAGACCGCCCAGCAAAACAAATTTCCGGCAAAGTCACCGACGGCAACGCCTTCATATTATTGGCGGCGGCAATAAATTCGCAACTGCCAGCAAACAGCAACCGGCCGGTTTCCAGATCGTCTGTGTCTAACCGCGGGCCACGCGTTTCATGATGAACCATTGCTGTGCCATTGATAACAGGTTGTTCCATGTCCAGTAAATCACCAGACCTGCCGGAAATGTTGCCAGCAAGAAGGTAAAGAAAATGGGCATGAATTGAAACACCTTGGCTTGAATCGGATCAGGTGGCGCTGGATTCAACCGCATTTGCAGGAACATTGAAATGCCCATCAAAATCGGCCAAACGCCAAGCTGCAAGAAAGGTGGCAGGAATGACACGGAATATGGCAACAGGCCAAACAAGTTAAAAATCGATGTTGGATCGGGGGCTGACAAATCGGCAATCCAGCCGAAAAATGGCGCATGCCGCATTTCAATTGTCACAAACAACACCTTATACAGCGCAAAAAACACCGGAATCTGTAACAAAACGGGCAAACAGCCAGCCGCTGGATTGACCTGTTCGGCTTTATACAGCGCCATCATTTCCTGGTTCAGCTTCATACGGTCATCACCAAACCGCTCACGAAGCGTTTGCAGTTTTGGTGCCAGCAACCGCATCTTCGCCATAGACCGATAAGATTTATTGGCAAGTGGGAAGAAGATGAGTTTTACAATGACGGTAAAGCCAAGCACCGCCAGACCAAAGTTGCCAAAGACACCATACAACCAGTTGATCGCATAGAAAAATGGCTTGGTCAGGAAATAGAACCAGCCAAAATCAATCGCCAGATCAAAATTTGGAATGTTCAATTGGCCTGCATAATAATCAAGCAATGCTACTTTTTTGGCCCCGGAAAATAACCGGCTCTCGCTGGTGACGACCCCGCCATTGGTTAGCAACATCCCGTTCGGGTCAATAAAATCTACCTGATAGCGATCGCTATTTCCAGCTAGAGACTGAAAGCCAAAATTATAGCCTTTGGTCTGTGTCGGCAATAAAGCGGCCAGCCAATATTTGTCGGTGATTCCCACCCAGCCACCAGCTGTTTCAGGTATCACTTTAATGCCGTTCGCCCCGGCATCACGTAAATCGGCGTAATCTTCTTCTTTCAAGGTCTCATCAAACACACCCAATGGGCCTTCGTGCAAGATATACATGCCGGTGGTGGCTGGTGTCCCATGGCGGCGAACCAGACCATATGGATAGAGCGTGATATCACCGGCCAATGTGCTTGTTACCGAATCTTCAAAGGTAAATAGATAATCATCATTAATCGAAATCCGGCGGCTGAACGTCAGCCCTTGGCCATTTTCCCATGTCAATGTGACCGGGGTTGATGGCGACAACACATCACGGTCTGCAGACCAAAGGCTATCGGCGTTCGGCATCGGCTGGTTCGCGTCAGATGACGACCATCCAAATTCAGCAAAGAACGGCATGTCAGAGCTGGTTTTTTGCAAAAAGTGAATATTGTCCGAATCTGCATCAAGCGATTCTTTATACCCAGTCAAAATCACATCATCGAGACGCGCCCCACGCACCGAAAATGACCCGCGCACCAGTGGCGCGTCGATCACGATCCGCTTGGCTGTTTCAACCGCTTTCGGCGCCGCCGCGCTGCCGCCTATGGTGGGGGTGCCGGTCGCCGCAGACACATTTGGCTGGCCGGTTGCTTGCGCCCCCGCACCGGATTTTGCCATTTCAGCGGCGATTCGCTCTTGTTCAGCCGCTTCGCGTTCCATCTCTGGTTGAATGACAAACATCTGCCAGCCCAGCAACACAATCATCGACAAGGCAACGGCCATAATAAGATTACGATTTTCGGGAGTCATTGATTCAACCTTTAACTTTTACGGCGGGCGTCGGTTTTTTTAACGGCGACGGCACTGGATCAACCATGGGTTCGGCCCATGGATGGCAACGCAGAATACGTTTTAACGCAAAGTATGATCCGCGCAAGGGGCCATGCATGTTTAACGCATCTTTTGCATAGTGCGAACAGCTTGGCAAATGGCGGCAATTCGCCCCTAATAATGGTGACAGACAGAATTGATAGAGCTGGATCAAACCAGTCAAACATACGCGCACCAATGTGCTGACTGTTTGCACCATCCAGTTCATCATGATGATACCGGGTCTTGGTCTGGTAATTTGTGATGCAAATACCGAATGGCTTTTGTGAGGCCGGTAACAAGGTCCTGCCAGTCGCAACTGATGGTGTCATGCCGCGCAATCAACACATAATCAATACCTGGGCGGGCCATAGTGGCAAGATGCTGGCGGGCCAAAGCACGCATACGGCGCCTTGCACGGTTCCGACACACGGCATTTCCTATTTTTTTTGATGCGGTGAGGCCAACACGCCAAATGTCTGAATCGCGCCGTATGGCTTGGATCACCAAACCACGTGCGAGTGCCTTTTGACCCTGATTTCTAGCCTGCAAAAAATCCCGGCGCGCTGGCATGGACTGGAATTTAGACACCGTTCAGGTATCCCTCGACTGGCATAGCTGCATCTAAGCAGAAAGGCGCGCACGACCCTTTGCACGACGTGCCCGCAATACCCGGCGACCACCAACGGTAGACATCCGAGAGCGGAATCCATGACGACGTTTGCGTACCAATACGCTTGGCTGATAGGTGCGTTTCATCTGAACGCTCCTTTGCAAGTTGTTTACCTGTTAATTAGCTGAAGCGGGGTATAGGCCGCAAAACCCGACCTGTCAATGCTATTTGCATCATCTGGCCAGTCAAAAACATGCAAAAGACCGGGGGTTTGTAAGACCAGTCCAGATCCCCCCAGTTTATCGGCGTTGCGCTGAGCCAGATGGCTAAAATGGCGTAAATCATACGATTTTGCGCCAATTACGTGATGCCAAACGACAAGCTGACAGACTATTATGGTTATAGGCTGGTTGATTAGGTGTGAATTGCTAACCCCAGTAT
>JAYOVO010000120.1:0-3722 GCA_038151495.1 Alphaproteobacteria bacterium | reverse complement strand
TTGTGGCACGCAAGCATGCGGCACAATTGCGGGTGATTGCCTTGCTTGTTGGCGGCGTTTTGCCAATGGCATTGCTGTTTGTATTGGCGCCAGTGCCGCTGGGTCTTGGCATCGCCGTGGTGGCGCATATGGCCGGGATTTTTGTCGAACGCTGGCTGTTCTTTGCCGAGGCGAAACATAGCGTAACGCTTTATTATGGTGATGCGCATTAGGCGTTTGGGCAGGCTGTTTGGACGCTGGGGCAAGCGTTGTAATGCTGGTCATGGTTTTCATTGGCGGCGCTTTGAATCACGCGGGTTTAATGCTGCCAGTGATTTAAAACGATAGAAGATCTAAAATAATAGAATATCCGCAGCAATCAGCGCTCTAAACCAGACAGAAAACATACATAGGCTGGCAGATGCCCCATGAATATTATAATACTCATGGGGTGCTCGGTCGGCGTCTTCGCAGTGTCTGGGCGGCGACTGGTGGGCGTCTTGGCAGTGCCCGGGCGGCGGGTACGTGGTCAGCAACGCCCAAGCGCGCTATAAAAAAAGCCGGCCCAAATGGGCCGGCTTTCTTGCTATTTGATAGATCTGTTAGACCAGCAGTTCGGCAATCACCAAGCTGACAATGGCCATCACATTGATCAGGATGTTCATTGACGGGCCAGAGGTGTCTTTCAGCGGATCACCCACAGTATCGCCAACAACCGCGGCTTTATGCACATCTGAACCTTTGCCACCAAGATTGCCTTTTTCGACATATTTCTTGGCATTGTCCCATGCACCACCGGCGTTTGACATCATCAGCGCCATCATCACACAACAGATCAATGCGCCACCCAGCATACCGCCAAGTGCCTTTGGCCCAAGTCCGAACCCGACCACAACCGGTGCCAGCACGGCCAGCGCGCCAGGTGCAATCATTTTGCGCAAAGCTGCCGCCGTTGCAATATCAACACAACGGGCGGTGTCTGGTTTGGCTTTGCCTTCAAGAAGACCCGGGATTTCGCGGAACTGACGGCGAATTTCCTGAATCATCTCAAATGCTGCATCGCCCACCGCTGTCATTGTCATTGAACTGACAATAAACGGGAAGATGCCGCCAATGAACATGCCGCACAATACCAGCGGATCATTGATCGCCAGAATGAAGCCTGGATCATGCAGGGCCACTTTTTCGATATAGGCACTGATCAGGGCCAACGCGGCCAGTGCGGCGGCGCTAATGGCAAAGCCTTTACCAATTGCGGCAGTGGTGTTGCCAACCTCATCAAGACCGTCAGTAATTGCACGGGTTTCTTTGCCCATTTCAGCCATTTCGGCAATACCGCCAGCGTTATCCGCCACCGGGCCATAGGCGTCAATCGCCATGGTGATGCCAACGGTGCTGAGCATGCCAACAGCCGCCAGACCAACGCCGTAGAGGCCAGCTGACATATTGGCGAGGAAAATAATCGCCGCGATTGTCAGCACTGGAATAGCCACAGATTGCATACCAACGGCCAGACCAGAAATCATAATGGTGGCTGAACCGGTTTCACCATCTTTGGCAATTTTACGAACTGGTGCGCCGCCGGTGTAATATTCAGTGACCAGACCAACAATAATCCCGCCGATCGCACCGACCAGAACGGCAAACCAAACACCTGATGCCGTGCCGCTCATTGTCACCACAAAATAGGCCGCGGCAATGAACAGAACAGACGATCCAATGGTGCCCATGCGAAGCGCCACATCAGGGCTTTTGTTGGAGAATAATTTCACCGCCAAAATACCAATCAATGAACAAATCAGGCCAGTTGATGCGAGGGCTAATGGCATGAATTGCAGCGTTTCGCGGCTGCCGCCAAGCCCATCTACAGCGACCATGCTCATCGAGGCAGCCAAGGCCATCGACGCGATCATAGACCCGCAGTAGGATTCAAAAATATCTGAACCCATACCAGCAACGTCACCCACATTATCGCCCACATTATCGGCGATCACACCCGGGTTACGTGGATCATCTTCAGGGATACCAGCTTCAACCTTACCAACAAGGTCAGCACCCACATCGGCGCTTTTGGTAAAGATGCCGCCACCAACGCGGCTGAACAGCGCGACTGATGACCCACCCATGGCAAAGCCCTCAATCGCATGCATGGTTTCGATAGAGCCACCGAAATAATGATATAGGCCACCGATACCGATCAAGCCCATAGAGGCCACGGTCAAGCCCATGATTGAGCCGCCGGAAAACGCAATGTTTAGCGCCTCGGCCGACCCTTTGGTGTTGGCGGCAACAGCCGTGCGCACATTGGCGTGGGTTGCGGTGTACATGCCGATATAACCAGCAATACCAGAACAACCAGCACCAACGATAAAGGCCACAGCGGTTTGCCAACCAAGACCAAAATAAAGGGCAACGATACAGATCAGGCAGAACACAGCCAGACGTTTATATTCACTGGCCATGAACACCATGGCGCCGAGATGAATCTCATCGGCGATTTCTTTGACCCTGCCCTCTCCTGAGGGTGTCTGCAGAATTCTGGCATAGACCAGAAACGCAGCGACCATGCCGAGAACACCTAGGCTGATCGGCAAAATTGCGGTTGAAAGCATGAAATGATCCTCTTGCTTAACGTGAAACAGGTAAACGGCGCCGCAACAAGCTGGCGCCAAGCCGCCGCGTTTATAACGGCTATGCCGCATAGTGTAAAGCCATCATTGGCTGGGCAAGCTATAGCTATGATCAGGCAGGTTGACAGTGTTTCGTCTTGTGCTTGCGCGCTGGTGCTGGGCGGCCGCGGCCGGGCCACAGCCAAACTCCAAGCGGTGGTAAATTTGCTTGTCTATCACAGCCGATTTGCGGCAGAATGCCGGCGCGTCTAGTCACAGGATCATTTATGCAAAAATTTGATAGTGCCAAATGGCTTGCAGACCATCCCGACATTCATAATGTACGGGCTGTTACGTTTGACATTAATGGTGTGATGCGCGGTAAACGCTTGCCGATCGGACAATTAAAAAAAGCCGTAAATGGTGGGATACGCATGCCGTTATCTTCGGCCAATCTCGATATTTGGGGCCGCGATATTGCCAACAGCAAATGGGTATTTGAAAGTGGTGATGCTGACGGCGGCAGTCGGTGGACCGGACGTGGGCCTTTGCCAATGACGTGGACGGACCGTGATGCGGCGATGGTGCCTTTGTGCCTGACGTATAATGATGGTCGTCTTTTCGATGGTGACCCGCGTAATGTGCTGGCGGCAGTGCTTGATAAATTTACGGCCCGTGGGTTGCATCCAGTGGCGGCGTTTGAGATGGAATTTTATCTGGCTGATCCGACCTGGCATGACGGGCCGGCACCAGAAACCGCGGCGTCGCCTTTGACCGGGGCTGTGAACATCCGCGAGGGGGTGCTGTCGGTAGACGACTTAAATGACCATGATGCCTTGCTGAATGACATTTATGATTGTTGTAGTGTGCAAAATGTTGCCGCCGATGCCGCCATTAGCGAAGCTGGGTCTGGGCAGTTTGAAATTAATTTGTTGCATGGGCCAGATTGTTTGAAAGTCGCTGATGACGCCGTGCTGTTCAAACAAATCACCAAAGGTGTTGCGCGTAAACATGGGTTGGCTGCCAGCTTTATGGCCAAGCCCTATGCCGACAGACCAGGCAATGGCATGCATGTGCATTTAAGTGTGCTTGATCAGCAGGGGCAAAATATCTTTGATGATGGCAGTGAATTGG
>JAYOVO010000119.1:0-3796 GCA_038151495.1 Alphaproteobacteria bacterium | reverse complement strand
CATCAACGGCTTAAAGGCTTGTATTTAATGCGGGTTGGGCGATCAGCATCGGCACCAAGACGGCGTTTTTTATCCGCCTCATAGGCTTCATAATTCCCTTCAAACCACTCAACATGGCTATCGCCTTCAAATGCCAGAATATGTGTAGCAATACGGTCAAGGAACCAGCGATCGTGGCTGACCACCACCGCGCATCCGGCAAATTCCTCAAGCGCTTCTTCAAGCGCGCGCAAGGTATCAACGTCAAGATCATTGGTTGGTTCATCAAGCAACAGTAAATTTGCACCACTTTTCAGCATGCGGGCCAAATGCACCCGGTTGCGTTCACCACCAGATAGCTGGCCAACCTGCTTTTGTTGGTCTGCCCCGCGAAAATTGAACTGACCAACATAGGCCCGTGATGCCATGGTCCGCTTTCCAAGCTCAATTTCATCCAGACCATCAGAAATCACTTCCCAGACAGTTTTCTTGTCATCAAGCGCATCGCGCGACTGGTCGACATAGCCAAGCTTCACCGTATCCCCGACAACAAAATCACCATTATCAACTGATTCCTCGCCGGTGATCATACGAAATAAGGTGGTTTTACCCGCACCGTTTGGCCCAATCACCCCAACAATGCCGCCGGGCGGCAAGCGGAATGACAAGTCATCTATCAACAGCCGGTCACCAAACGCCTTGGAGATGGCATTGGCATTGATCACGATATCCCCCAGCCGTGGCCCGGCCGGAATGCTGATACGGGCGGTATCAACTTGCTTTTGCTGGCCTTCGGCCAAGAGCTTTTCATAGGCATTAATCCGCGCCTTTGATTTGGCCTGCCGCGCCTTTGGTGCGGCCCGTACCCAGTCAAGTTCGCGTGACAGTGATTTAACCCGTGCATCATCAGCACGGCCTTCTTGTTCTAACCGTTTTTGCTTTTGTTCCAGCCAGCCAGAATAATTACCTTCATAAGGAATACCGGCACCACGATCCAATTCGAGAATCCAGCCTGCCACCTCATCAAGAAAATAACGGTCGTGGGTGATGGTCACCACCGTACCCGGAAAATCATGCAGAAATTTTTGCAGCCACGCCACAGATTCGGCATCCAGATGGTTTGTTGGTTCGTCAAGTAGCAACATGTCAGGCGCGCTAAGAAGAAGTTGGCAAAGCGCCACGCGGCGCTTTTCACCACCAGATAATTTGGTCACATCAGCATCACCAGCTGGCACCCGCAACGCATCCATCGCAATTTCGGCTTTGCGCTCTAAATCCCAGCCATCAATGGCATCAATTTCTTCTTGCAACTCTGCCTGTTCGGCAATAACCGCATTCATTTCATCATCGGTCATTTCTTCGGCAAATTTGGCACTCACCTCATTGAACCGATCGACAAGCTCTTTCGCACGGCCCATACCGGCCAATACATTACCAGCGACATCAAGCGACGGGTCCAGTTCTGGTTCTTGCGGCAAATAGCCAACTTTGATGCCATCTGCGGCCCATGCCTCGCCCTGAAATTCGGTTTCAATGCCAGCCATAATCCGAAGCAAAGTTGATTTACCAGCCCCATTCAGCCCTAACACCCCAATTTTAGCACCAGGCAGAAATGACAGGCTGATATTTTTCAACACTTCCTTGCCACCCGGCCAGGTTTTGCTGAGACGGCTCATTACATAAACATATTGATGGCTGGCCATGATCTTGTGCTGTATCCCTTTTGCATATGACGTATTAACAGCGTCTTATGTATCTGTTTTTCGGCATTAAGGCTAGTCACCATTGCCGTATTTGCTGGTGTGACAGCCATCGGTCATTTTGCAAGTTAAGCTTGCTTTCGGTTTCCAGCGTGGATTAGGCTGAAGTCAGGGCAATCAGCGGGTGCTGTAGGGCGTTTACAATGATTACACTTATTCCCCCAATGGGTATCTTGATTGATATCCCGCTTGGCATCCTTATGTGGACCATGGTGGGGCAATTTGTGCTGGGCATTTTTTTGCGTGATGACAGTCGTCTGGCGCTGGTGCGGATCATTCGCGGCTTAAATACGCCGATATTATTTTTAACAGGTTTGATCCAACCTGCGTTTATCAATGACCGGCTAGCGCCTCTGTATGCGGCACTGGTACTTTTTATCGCCCGTTATTATCTGTTTCCGCTGATTATCGGCTTTGATGTTGAAAGTTTTTCACAGATGCCACTTGAAAAGCTGTTGTTGTCGGCAAAAGCGGATCTAGGGCTGTAACGCATCAGCAATCTTTTAGGGTGTCGATGGGCGGATTTCAATTTGCCGTTGCAACCGCCCAGACCGGTCAAACTGCCAAATTTGTTGGCGGTTATCTTGTTCGATCAGCAACAGCATCTGCCCCTTTTCACCTATACTGGCACTGCTGACTCGCGCCCCGGCAGGCAGGCTGATTTCAGATTGCCGCGGTTCTGCATTTTGTTCCATCGCGGTCAATCGGCTGTAAATTGTCACCACAATCACCACCAGCGCCGCAACAATCAGAATCGCCATAATCACACTCATCGCCTTAATAAGGCCCAAATGCCGCACGATTGGTGATTGAGGGGCTGTTGCGCCCTCGTCTTTTGCGCTACTGTCGCGTGTCATGACCGAGTCCTTCACCCAAGAGAAAACACAGCTCACGCTACAGGCTGACGCCGATTGTGGCAATGACCGTATCGACCGGTTTCTGGCAAACGCATTTCGCGATGACCAACAACCACTGTCGCGAAGCCGTATCAAAGCCCTGATCCTGGATCACCAGCTCAGCGAGAATGGCAGCACCCTATCTGATCCATCAGCACCGGTCAAATCTGGTGCGACGTATATCTTGACCTTGCCACCGCCTGTTGATGCCACACCAAAGGGCGAGAATTTACCACTCGATATCTTATTTGAAGATGACCATATCATCGCCATAAACAAGCCGGTTGGACTGGTTGTTCATCCCGCCCCCGGGTCACTTACCGGTACGCTTGTTAATGCGTTGATTGCCCATTGCGGCGAGAGTTTAACCGGCATTGGCGGGGTGCTGCGTCCCGGCATTGTACACCGGCTAGATAAAGACACATCAGGCGTCATGATTGCCGCCAAAACTGCGGTGGCGCATGCAAATTTAACCAGTATGTTTGCGGCACATGATCTTGACCGGCGCTATCAGGCCTTGGTCTGGGGTACTGAAATAGACCGCGATGGCACCGTTGACGCACCGCTTGGCCGGTCTAATTTTGATCGCAAAAAACAGGCGGTGACATCAAAAGGCCGTCATGCCATCACCCACTGGCACACATTGCGCAGTTTTCCGCCTTTTGCAACATTGCTGGAATGTCGGCTGGAGACCGGCCGCACCCATCAAATCCGCGTTCATATGGCGCATATTGGGCGATCCATCATTGGCGATCCCTTATATGGCCGGGCGCCGCGTGCCGGACAAATGCCCGATGTCACCGCCCGCACCTGTCTTGCCCAGTTACGCAGTTTCAGGCGGCAAGCGCTGCATGCCGCGCATCTGGGCTTTGCCCATCCGGTGACGGGCGAGGCGCTAGGTTTTACCAGCCAACTGCCAGACGACATGCAAACACTTATCCAAATCATGGATGGTGCCATTGCCACACGTGCGCGTGGCAAAATTTAAATTATTATATTGAAAAATATGTATTTTTTATCATTGAACACCGAAAAAAAGCCGATTATTATTGCGCATTATTGCATAAATAGGCTGGCTTTTTATCAATAAATCGCTGATCTATGCGTATTTCAGAAATATTGAAAAAGAGTTTTGCTGAATTGAGCCTTATTCCTGCCCCG
>JAYOVO010000118.1:0-3937 GCA_038151495.1 Alphaproteobacteria bacterium | reverse complement strand
AATCCAAACGATCTTTCATCGTCTGAACCAACCGCGATATAGGCGCATAAAAAAAGGCAGCGCCAATGACGCCGCCTTTCCATATTTATCCCATGCCCGGCCCGGACACTGGCTGTTGAATTAGCCAAGTTCCTTTTCAAGTTCTGGAACCGCGTCGAACAGATCCGCAACAAGGCCAAAATCCGCCACCTGAAAAATCGGTGCCTCGTCATCTTTGTTGATGGCGACAATCACTTTGCTGTCCTTCATGCCAGCTAGATGCTGGATCGCACCGGAAATGCCAACGGCCACATACAGGTCAGGGGCAACAACCTTGCCGGTCTGGCCGACTTGGTAATCATTTGGCACAAAGCCGGCATCAACCGCCGCACGCGATGCACCAACAGCGGCCCCAAGCTTGTCAGCCACTTTTTCAAGCATGGCAAAATTTGCCCCGTCCTGCATACCGCGCCCACCCGAAATGACAATCGGTGCTGAGGTCAGTTCCGGACGTTCAGAGCTAGATAGTTCAGATTTGACGTAGGATGACAGCCCTGAATCGCCATTATTGCTAATGGTCTCGATAGCGGCTGATCCACCTTCGGCGGCGGCGGCTTCAAATGCCGTGCTACGTACGGTGATGATCTTGATAGCTTCATCTGAACGGACAGTCGATAATGCGTTGCCAGCATAAATTGGCCGCTGGAACGTGTTGGCATCGTCAACTTTGATAATATCGGAAATCTGCATGACATCCAAAAGCGCGGCAACCCGCGGCATGACATTTTTGCCAGTTGTTGTCGCTGGTGCCAGAATATGGCTGTATTGGCTGGCTAAATCACAGATTAACGGTGCCAGATTTTCTGCCAGCCCATGCGCATATTCGGCGCCATCAGCCACCAAAACCTTGGCCACACCAGCAACGGCCGCCGCTTGTGCGGCGATTGTGCCTGATGTGTCGCCAGCGACCAATAGATGAATGTCACCACCAATTTGCTGGGCGGCACTTACCGCATTTAATGTCGCGGCGCTAAACTGACCATTATCATGATCGCAAAAAACAAGAATGCTCATGACTATATCACCTTTGCTTCATTTTTGAGTTTTTCAACAAGCTCTTTCACATCTGCCACTTTGATGCCGGCTTCGCGTGCGGCTGGTTCTTCGACTTTGACGACGGTCAGCCGCGGCTTGATATCAACACCAAGATCATCAACAGTCAGGCTATCAAGCGGTTTTTTCTTGGCTTTCATGATATTTGGCAGAGACGCATAGCGGGGCTCATTCAGCCGCAGATCGACAGACACAATCGCTGGCATCTTAATTTCCAGATGTTCAAGCCCACCATCGACTTCGCGAACGATTTTTGCCGTGTCACCCGCCACATCCAAGGCTGATACAAATGTACCTTGGGCCCAGCCAAGCAAGGCGGCCAGCATCTGTCCTGTCTGGTTGCAATCATCGTCAATGGCCTGTTTGCCGACCAAAACAAGGCCTGGATTTTCCCGTTCAACAACAGCTTTCAACAGTTTGGCAACGGCCAGAGGTTCAATATCATGCAACGCTTCGATATGGATGCCGCGATCAGCCCCCATGGCCAAGGCGGTGCGGATGGTTTCCTGATTTTGCGCTGGGCCGATCGACACAACGACAACTTCCTCGGCACCGCCAGCTTCTTTCAGACGAAGTGCCTGTTCGACAGCAATTTCATCAAACGGATTCATCGCCATTTTCACATTGGCCAGTTCAACGCCGCTATTATCAGCTTTGACGCGCACCTTTACGTTATAGTCAATCACCCGTTTGACCGGGACCAGAACTTTCATGTCATTCTCCTCATATCGCCAAATGATTCACAGCCAAACTGTCTGTGGTTTTGTTAAAGCAGGCCGTGCACATAAAAACCTGTCTAATTCTGCCCAGAATTTTCACCGGGGCGCCATAAAATGTCGGTTTTGCCATTATTATTCAACCGCCGCGCCAGCACGAACAGATGATCTGATAGCCGGTTTACATAATGCATCGCCGCCTGATTGACCACTTCTTCTGCGGCCAGTTCGGTCATATGGCGTTCGGCGCGGCGGATCACCGTGCGGGCCAGATGCAGCCATGCTGATGCGGCACTGCCGCCGGGTAGAATAAATGAATTCAGCGGTTCTAAGTCATCATTCATCATGTCAATTTCAGCTTCAAGGCGGCGCACTTGCGACGCGGTGATCCGCAAAGCTGGTTTGTCGGTTTCCGGCGTCGCAATATCGGCACCAAGATCAAATAGATCATTTTGAACACGCGCCAGCATGTCATCAGCTTCAGCATTATCACTGCAATGCAACCGGGCCAGACCGATGACGGAATTTGCCTCGTCAATTTCGCCAAATGCCGATGGGCGGCGGGCATGTTTCGACACCCGCATGCCATTGACCAGGCTGGTTTCGCCTGAATCGCCGGTTCGCGTATAGATTTTGTTCAGTTTTACCATTTTCTTTGTTCCAGCTTTTTGTGTTTCAGCACGATCAAGCGGCCCGGCAAAAAGATGGGTCTATGACCCAGTACGCCGCCACCACATTAGCCCCAAAATGATGATCAGGGCGATGGCCTGAAAAATAATACGGTAACGCATGATGCGATTCGAATTTTTTATATTATAGTTGCCGCCACGTGCCATTGTCAGCACGCCCCAGCCCAAAATGCCAGCCACGGCAAGTAACGCCACCATCAGGATGATTTGATCAAAGCTCATTTTTATGCATTCCTTGTTATCTGGCTTGCGGTATGTGGCAACAGGTCTCTTTTACCAATCTTTGTTCAAAATTACAGCGCGTCATTCCGCCGCCGGTGACGGGGGCTAGCCAGACAAGTTGCTGATCAACAGATTGCGGATAAATTGCGCCGCCAGAAACAAGATAATCGGGCTGATGTCGACCGGGCCTAGATCCGGCAAAAACCGCCGCACTTGGCGCAGTAGCGGTTCGTGAATGCGGGCTAATAAATCGGTGATCATGCGCACAACAGGCTGCCACGGGTTAACGATGCGAAACGCAACAAGCCACCCAACGCCAATATAAATCAACAAAGTCCAGATATAGATATTTATGATCTGGTCGATCAGGACGATGACTGCATACATATATTTGCCTAATTCATAATGTGGAGTGATGGCACCTTCCGCGATGCAAAGACCGCGCACGCGCACCAGATTAATCTGGGGTAATATAGGCAAAATAAAATATCAATGACAATGGCTGATTTTGTTGGTTTGGCGTGCCGTTTGTTCGATTTGACACTTGTCATTGGCGGGCTTGATGGCGTAGACGAAACAGCATGAAACAGAAAGATCAAAACGACCAACTGCCGGATCATCCTGCCACCGCTAGGCGACAGTCAAGCTGGATAAAATGGCTGGTGGCAGGTGCCGCCTTTGTGGCCGTGCTGATCGCGGTATTTTTGCTGTCCAACCGCATGGCTGAAACAACTGTGGTTGGATTTCCGAATTTTCAGGATAGCGAATTTGCCTTGCTTGACCAAAATGGTGACACCCGGCGCCCAAGTGATTTTGCTGGCAAGCCGATCGCGCTTTTTTTCGGATTTACCTATTGTCCTGATATCTGCCCGACAACATTGATGACGTTAACCGCGATTCAAGATCAGCTGGCGGCTGAAGGCAAGGCCGCGGACCATCTGCAAATTCTGTTTGTAACGGTGGACCCGGAACGAGACACACCGGCGCAATTAAACGCCTATCTCAGCTTGTTTGATACCAATGTCACCGGGTTAACGGGTACGCGCACAGATATTGAGTCGGCCTTGCGTCATTTTGGTGTTTATGCCGAAAAAACCGGTGATGGTGATGAGTATCTTTATGACCACAGCGCCGCGGTCTATTTGTACCGGCAAGATGGCGGGTTTAAAGGCACCATTGTGCATAATGAACCATCTGAATATATGGTCGAAAAAATAA
>JAYOVO010000117.1:0-3972 GCA_038151495.1 Alphaproteobacteria bacterium | reverse complement strand
CAACGAAAGGTAGATTAATGAGTGACGCAATCACCGCCGACGATTTGGCAGTTTTGACGCAATGGGATACGCCAACAATATGCAACGCGCTGGAAGAAATTGTACCAGAACGCCGCGGACATGGCTTTACCACCCAGCATCTGTTTGCGCTTGATCCCAGCTTGCCGCCGGTGTGCGGATTTGCCCGCACCGCCACCATTCGGGCGGCGGAACCACCACGAGAGACAGCCGCCGAAATGGCCACAAAGCGCACCGCCTATTATGAATATGTGGCGGCCGGGCCAATGCCGACAATCGCCGTCATTCAGGATTTGGACCCGGTACCGGGCATTGGTGCCTTTTGGGGCGAGGTGCAAACCACTGTTCATAAAGGTCTTGGCGTGGTTGGTGCGGTGACAAATGGATCATTTCGGGATGTGCCGGATAGTGCCAGAGGGTTTCATCTGATTGGCGGTAAAGTCGGGCCAAGCCATGCCTATGTTCACCTTGTTGACATTGATTGTCTGGTGACGGTTCACGGTCTAACCGTGTCAACGAATGATATTGTCCATATGGACCAGCATGGCGCGGTGATGATCCCGCCAGAAGCTGTTAAGAAAATTCCTGCCGCGGTTGATCTGATTGCACGGCGTGAACATGTGATTATTGCGGCCGCGCAAGCTGATGATTTCACCATTGATAAATTAAAAACGGCCATTGGCCAAACTGCCGATATTCACTAGCCGGGATGGGTTTTAACTGCTGGCAAAGAAGCGAGCGTTGCAAGAATAAGGGGCATATAATGCGCAAAAAAATGCTGGCAGTTGGCACCGGGCTTTTAGCCCTGATGATCATGCCAGCCCGCGCTGATGACAGTTTGGTATGTGGTGACACGACATTTGACGTCGAACAAGGGTTTGTTGGTGGGTCGGTTACGGCAGTGACCGCCACCGGTGCCACCCCATTTTGTGTCAGTGACAACCCGGCAGTGCTGACCACAACATTGTCATTTCGCGATCAGGAAGTGTGGTGCGTGACATTGCATCATCTGTCATCTGATAGCCGCCCACTGGCCAAGCAATTATGGGTGTTAAACCGGCTGAGCAAAAAGCTGTATCATTACGATTATCTTTTTGCTGATGGTGTCTGGCATTTGCAAGACGAACGCCACGAAATATGCGAAATAGCCCAGTGAAATAGCCCAGTAAAATAGGCCTGCTTAGGCTGGGTCCAGCCTGGCCAAGGCGCGGCGTACCAGCGGTTCATAGAGGGGAACCCCCTTATAAAGCCTTGTTGCCGGTGACATGTTTTGCATCATATCAGCCATAGATTGTAAAGCGTCTCGGTCATCCTGCCATAATGTCATTGGCAGCATATGCGTGCGGATGGTAAAAACGATATAACCTGTATCCGGCAATTTTCGTAATGTTTGATTTTCTATTCGCAAAAAAAGCTGATGGAAATCATCGTTATTTGCGGCGGCTTTGCGTGATATGCGCCGCGGGGTAAACAGGTCTCTGCCAATTTGAAGTGACCAATTCATGCGACTGCTAATCGGGCCAATCTTCATAGCGGTAAAAAATCGATCAACCGGGCGGGCAAGCCGTTCATCATAGTGCGGGACAGGCTGGTGGATCATTTGCATGGGGTGGCCCATTTTTTCAGCCAGCACCCAATGTGCTGGAAAGGCCAGCGCGGCGGCTTCTAGATGCCAGGATGGATCGTCTGAATTATTTTGGCGGCGCGGTGCCAGTAGCAACAAATCTTCTGGCACAAGGCGTGCCGCGGCTTCGAGGGGGTGTTGCGTATGGTCTATGTCTGGTAGCGGCGCATGGTGGTGTGATGTGATGTGGTCACAAACCATCTGTAGCATCTCTGCGCTGGCGGTGCTGGCAGATGGGAAAGCGGCAAAAATATCGTCATGATTATGGGCAAATAAATGCTGTTTCTGGCGTATTTGTTCGTCACGTTCGGTATCATTGCCAAACAGATTCTCGCGGGGTAACCAGCAGGATTCTTGCCGCGGTCTGAGCCCCAGTTTCAGTTGGAAACCTAGCTTTTGCCATGGTGCCTGCATTGGTCTTGCTTGCCCCTGCCAGTTGCAATCTTGCGCTTAGGCGGTTGATGGATTGGTGAACTGCTTTTTTAAACTGGTAAAAAACTGCCGCGTTAAATGTTTGGCAACACCCATCAACACACGTTGGCCAACGCCAGCGACCAGCCCGCCAACATCGCCGTCAGCCTCATAGCTGATGCTGGATTTGCCATCGCCCTCATCAGCAATCACCACGCTGGCGGTACCAGTGCCGGTACCCAATGTCCCCTCACCAGATACAGTGATCTGGCAACGAGCTGGCGGGTGCATATCAAACAGCGCAATTTTGCCCTCAAAACTGCCACCAACCGCGGCCACTTTCAAATCCAGCGCCATAATATATTCAGCCTCGCCAACGGCGCGCATTTCACGGCATCCCGGCACAACCTTTTGCAATATTTCAGGGTCAATCACCGCATCCCACAAAGTTTGCGGGGCAACATCAATTGTTTCTTTACCGCTAAAGTTAAGTTTCATTCGATGCCTCTTGCCGCCTTTATAGGCCAAATAGGGTTTTGGCAACGCCGCAGAGCATATCCTGTTTTTGCGACGCTGAAATTTGGAGCCCGTCAAAAATATCTAATGGTGCCGGGTCACCAATTGGAAATGGCATGTCAGAGCCAAGCATGACGCGGTCACTGCCAACAGAATCAATCAAAAATTGCAAGGCGGCTGGATCATGCAACAAGCTATCATAATATAAAAGTGATAAGGCCCGTTGCGGATCAGCAAGGCTGTCTTTGTGCAGATTGTAATTGCGTTGCATCCGGCCAAGCACATAAGGCAATCCGGCACCGCCAATGCCGATCACGATGCGCGCCCCTTGATAGCGTTCAACATGGCCAGAATAAATAAGTCTGGAGATGGCAATGAGCGTGTCTGTAATGCGGCCGATGGCATTATTCATGCCGTAATCATCAACCCGCGCGTCACCTGAATCAAAGACCGGGTGGATAAATAAAACTGACTGATTACGATCAGCCGCTTGCCAAAAGGGGGTGAGCGCCGGATCATCAAGCACACCGCCGGACCCTTGCGGCTGGGTGCCGATCATAGCCCCTTTGAACCCGGCTTGATGGGCATCATCCAAAACGCGGGCGGCGGCGTCCCCATTCTGCATGGGCAGGCTTGCCAGCGGGATAAATCGTCCCGTTTGCGCCGCGGCGAAGTCACCCAGATGTTTGTTAATCAGACGTGACCATTTCTCGCCATCTTCAGCAGGCATTTCATAGCCAAACATATCGAGCCAACCGCCGACCACTTGATGGTCAATTTGATGTTGGTCCATCCAGTCTAGCCGCCCGGCGACGTCTGATAATGATGGGTTGACTGGCCGTGTTGGTTTGCCGCCGGCAAAGGAAAATCCAAACCCATTGTCATACTTAACCAGCTCTAATGCTGGAAAATCAGCCGCGGTATCGGCGATTTCGGCTAGCAATGATGGCGGCACAAAATGCGCGTGACTGTCAATAATCATTCACTGTCCGATCGATGGTGGGTGGCGGCGGCGATCTTGTCGCTGATGACGCTCATCCGAATGGGAAGTTTGTCAAAAGAAATATCCAGACCGGCAACCGCATGATTGATCGCGCTTGAAATCGCGGCTGGCGCGCCCAGATAGCCGCTTTCGCCAGACCCTTTTTGACCAAAGACGGTATGCGGCGATGGGGTGCAATGTTTCACCAGTTGAATATCAGGCACCTCATGCGAAGATGGCATCAGATAGTCGAGGAAGCTTTGTGTCATCAACTGGCCACTCTCATCATAGGCAAATTCCTCGAGCAGGGCGGCCCCAATACCATGTGCAATGCCGCCATAGGTCATGCCGCTGACGATCGCCGGGTTGATCACCGTGCCGCAATCATGCCCAATGGTGTAGGATCGAATTTCAGGTTTGC
>JAYOVO010000116.1:0-4016 GCA_038151495.1 Alphaproteobacteria bacterium | reverse complement strand
CCAGCCATCTCTTTATATGTGCAATCCGCCGCCATTAAACTGAAACGCGGATCGTTATGACCGCGCATATTGCCTTGATCAAAGGGGACGGTATCGGCGGCGATATATGTGATGCCACACTCTATCTGGTCAATATGGCCCTGCAACAAGTTGGCGCGGCGCCACTTGCCGTGACCGCGATTGATGCAGGCGCGGCCTATTTTCAAGAAACCGGACAAGATATAGAGCCAAATGGCGAAGAAACCGCCGGGTCCTGCGATGCTATTTTTTTAGGCGCAATCGGCTTGCCATCCATCCGCCACCCGGACGGCACCGAAATTTCCCCGCATCTGCGGCTTCGTGAACGGTTTCAGCTTTATGCCGGGGTGCGGCCAGTAAAGGCCTATCCGCATATACCGCAAAAACTAGCTGACCCGCGCGCCGCAGAAATTGATTTTATTGTGATCCGCGAGTCAACCGAGGGGCTGTTTCATACCGCCGCGGTGCATAATCGAAGCCGTATCGAAGCCGATATTGCGGTTGAAGAAACCATGCGGATCACCCGAAAAACAACCGAAAAACTGCATCGGTTTGCGTTTAATCTTGCCCGCAAAAGACAGGCGGCTGGAAAAGCTGGGCGCGTCACTTGCGTTGACAAGGCCAATGTCTTTACCGCCATGGCGTTTTTTCGCAAAATTTTTGATGAGGTCAGCGCCCACTATCCAGATGTGGAAACATCCTACAATTATGTCGATGCACAAGCCCTTGATCTTATCCGGCAACCATGGAATGCCGACATATTAGTAATGGAAAATATGTTTGGTGATATTTTATCTGATTTGGCAGGCGGGCTTGTTGGCGGCATGGGCATGGCGGCCTGTGCGGAAATTGGCGATGAGACTGGATTGTTCCAACCCGCCCATGGTAGCGCCCCAGATATTATGGGCATGGATTATGCCAATCCGATGGCGGCCATTTTAAGCGGTGTCATGATGCTTGATTATCTGGCTGACAAATTGGACCTGCCACGTTATGCCGCCGCCAGCCATTTGCTCGATCAAGCCATCACCACCGCTTTTGCACAAAATAGCGTGCGGCCAATGGAATTTGGCGGCGATATGGGCACAAAATCTGTCACAAACGCCATTGCCGAGACCTGTCAGAATCTGTCGCCAGAGTTATAATTCCAGCCGATAACCATTTTGTGTGGTGATCACAATTGGCGTCTTGGTCAGCCGCCCTATTTTTTGCCGCAACCGATAAATATGCGTTTCCAGCGTATGTGTGGTCAGACCATTTTGCATGCCCCAGACCTCGGTCAATAATTCATCTTTTGTCGCCGATTCCGGAAAGGCGCGATATAAAAACTTTAAAATAGTTGTTTCTTTTTCGGTCAATGCCTGCATCCGCCCACATCCCATTTTATGAAGCATTTTATTGGCAGGGACAAAATTCAGATCAGCCAGTTCAAACCGGGCATCATCCGACGCTTTGAATTGCCGAAGCTGGGTATGAATACGTGCCAATAATTCCCCCATACGTAAGGGTTTTGTGACATAATCATTCGCACCAGCCTCTAGGCCTTCAATAATATCAGATTCGGCATTTTTGGCTGTCAGCATTACAATTGGCTTGGTAAAGCCATCACTGCGCAAGCGTTTGCATATCTCCACCCCATTGCCATCTGGCATTTGAATATCCAACAGGATCAGGTCTGGGTTGGCATCCTTTAGCGCGGCGTTCAACGCGGTCACCGACCCCACATCAAAAATATTCTGAAATCCTTCAGCCATGAATTGCTGACGCAAACTTGTACGCAAATAGGCATCATCATCAACAATCAAAAGGCGTGACGAATTACCCGAATCTTGAGAGGTGCGTTTGGACAAACCTTGCATTTTGCTTTACGACCCAATACATGAATAGCCATCAAATAAATGGCAGAATAACCGCATAAACACATTTACCGAAACATATTATACATTAGCATGATTCGGATGAAAGGCAGACCATCCAGATGTATGATCAACAGATCAAAAATGCTGTGATGCGCGCCGCCCGTGGCGGCACCGAATTGCGACGCGGTGGCACCGTTATGCTACGGCTGGCAAATGGCGCTTGTGGGTTATGTCGGGCCGCCGAATTAAGCGATGGTGATGATATAATCCGGCTCAGCCGCCTTGCGGGGTCAGCGCCCTTGCTGATTTTAACCGCACCGCGCCTGTCAAGTCTTGGACGGGTTTTGCGCGATGGCTATCCGGTGGCAAGTGTGGCGTTGCCGGACAAACGCCATAGTGCCTTTTTCGATCTCGCCTTTGGACAGAATGACCAGCTAACGGGAAGTGATTTTACCATTATTGCCGAAAGCGCCGGATCGCTGGCTGATATGGCCGCACAATTATTACGCAGCGCCAAATTAATCCCGGCGGGTCTATTTGTACGCTTGCCATTGCGTGACGTTGCCGCACAGGACCGGTTTGCCCGGCAACATAATATGATGATTGTTGAATCACGCGATATCGATCAATATAGCCATGAAGCGGCATCATTCGTCAAAATCGCGGCGCGTGCGCGGGTGCCATTGGCGGTAAGCGAAGACGCTGAAATCGTCATGTTTCGTGCGGAAATCGGCGGCGAAGAACATTGTGCTGTGCTGATCGGTGCTGGTGCAAATAGCGACACACCGCTGGTGCGGCTTCATTCGCAATGCATTACCGGCGATATTCTTGGCAGTTTGAAATGTGATTGCGGCGACCAATTACAGGCAGCCATGCAATTGATGGCCGATAGCGGCGGTGGGATTTTGGTGTATCTGGCACAAGAAGGGCGCGATATTGGCCTGTTGAACAAGATGCGCGCCTATGCGCTTCAAGATAATGGCCTAGATACGGTGGATGCCAATCACGCCCTTGGCTTTGATACGGATGAACGATTATTTTTGCCAGCCGCCCGTATATTGCAGGCATTAAATGTGTCTAAAATTCAGCTGATTACCAATAACCCAGATAAAATCAGCCAACTTGAACAGCATGGCATTCACGTGACAGCGCGGGTGCCACTTGCGCTAGATTCTAACCCGCATAACCGCCATTATTTGAAAACCAAACAAACCCGCACCGGGCATCTTATTGACAAAATTTAATTGTCACGCACACCAAAAATAGCTGACCCCACCCGTACAGATGTGGCGCCAAATCCGATCGCCTCGACATAATCGCCACTCATTCCCATCGATAATTTCGGTAAATTCAGACGCTGTGCCATTGTGTTTAGCAAGGCGAAATGCATCGCCGCCTCTTCATCAACAGGCGGTATACACATCAGCCCTATGATGGGGAGTGCCAGCTCATCTTTGCAAAAATGGGCAAAATCATCGAGCTGATCAGGCAAAATACCTGATTTTTGCGGCTCTTCCCCAGTATTGACCTGAATGTAACAAGGCAAATACCGGTTTTGGTGGGTCATTTCCTTGGCCAAAGCGCGGGCCAGTTTTTCCCGGTCAACAACTTCAATCACATCAAAAAGCGCGACAGCCTCAGCCGCTTTATTGGTTTGCAACGGGCCGATTAGATGCAGGGTTAAATCGCTATATGCCATGCGCCGGTCTGTCCAACGCTGGCTGGCTTCTTGTACGCGGTTTTCACCAAAAACACGCTGGCCAGCCGCCAAAGCGGCATCAATTTTTCCCGCTGGCTGGCGTTTGCTTACCGCCACCAATGTCACTGGTGCGACAGCATAACGCGGCGGCCGCTGGTCTATGGCCGTCTTGATCTGTGATTGCACTGCGGCAAGCTGATTCGCCACATCATGCGGTACGCTGTCGGACTGTTGCCCATTTTCAACAGGGGTGGGGGTCATATCGTTCTGATCCTGGTTCATAACAATGCTCTTCATAGCTCTGTTTTTATGTGGATTTTATAGGTTTTAGCTGCTCAGCAAGCAAGACTGTTGCAAAAATATCACACATTAGGAAAAACTTTTAATCAGGTGGTACATCAACACTTGTTAAATTAGATAAAATTAATAGTTTAAGCGTG
>JAYOVO010000115.1:0-4019 GCA_038151495.1 Alphaproteobacteria bacterium | reverse complement strand
GATTGTGCCAGCGGCTGTACCGCTCATCCGGCCATCGGAAATCCGCACCATATCTTTAACGCCTTGGCGCGCCAATTTCTTTGGAATAGGGATGAGGCCAGCCTCGGGCATGCCCGGCGCCCCTTTGGGGCCAATGAACCGCAAAACCAGAATATCCGTTTCCGTAACATCAAGGTCGTCACGGTCAATACGCGCCGCCAAATCGCCAAGCCCGTCAAATACCACCGCACGCCCAGTATGTTGAAGCAAAGCTGGATTAGCGGCTGATTGTTTAATCACCGCACCATCTGGTGCCAGATTGCCGCGCACAACAGCCAAGCCGCCAGAGGCAAATATCGGGTCGTGGCGTGGCCGCACCACATGTTGCGGCCAGTCTCGGTAAGTGCGGTCAATCACCGCCCCCAATGTTTCACCAGATACAGTAAGCGCGGTTTCGTCCAACAGATCGCGGATTTCATGAAGAATGCGAACAAGCCCGCCAGCTTTATGTAAATCCTCCATATAGCCATCACCTGATGGCTTGAGATCAACAATCACCGGCGTGTCACGGCCAAGCGCATCAAGCCGGTCCAGATCAAGTGCAATCCCCATACGCCCGGCCATGGCGGCAAGATGCACGATCGCATTTGTTGACCCCCCGACCGCAAGCAACACACGCATGGCATTTTCAAACGACCCCGCCGACAAAAATGACGAAGGGGCAAATTGTCTAGCGGCCATATCAACCGCCATATGCCCGGTGGCCTCGGCAATGCGGCGACGATCCGCCGACACAGCCGGCGCGCAAGCCCCACCAGGCACCATTAATCCAAGCGTTTCAGTGATCAGCGCCATGGTGCTTGCCGTACCCATCACCCCGCATGTGCCAATCGTCGGCACCAGCTGGTTATTGGCCTCGGCAATGCCGGCATCATCAAGATCACCTGCCCGGTATTGCGCCCAAAGCCGACGACAATCGGTACAGGCCCCGACGCGCTCTCCAAAAAAGCTGCCGGTCAGCATGGGCCCGCTGACAAGCTGGATAAAGGGCAGTCTGGCACTCAACGCGCCCATGATTTGGGCTGGCACGGTCTTGTCACAGCCACCCACCAGAATACAGCCATCTAGCGGCAACGCCTTCATCATTTCTTCTGTATCCATCGCCATCAAATTGCGCAAATACATTGATGTTGGATAGGCAAAGCTCTCATGCAGGCTGATCGTCGGAAATGCCAACGGCAAGGCCCCAGCCGCCAGCACGCCATCTTTGGCAGATTGCACCAATTCATCGACATTGCCATGACAGCTGTTGAAATCACTTGCGGTGTTGATAATGCCAATGACCGGTTTATCAAGTGCCGCGTCACCATAGCCAAGCCCCTTGATAAATGATTTACGCAAAAATAACGCAAATTCATCATCGCCATAGCGGGTGAGCCGTCGCCGCATGCCTTGCTTTACTTCATCCATCTTATCGCCCCTTGATTAAACACACAAAATCACCCACCAAATAACGGTGCCAGAACATGCCATATGGCCCAGACAATCAACACCAACACCACAAGAAACACGAAAATGGTTTGCAGAAAATCATTCACCAGTGCGCGGATCAGCTGTTTGGTTTTCTGCGGGCCTAAGGCAATATAGCTGATCGCCAAAGACACCGGGAATGTCATGTAAAAAATGGTCGATAGAACCCAAAATTTGATCATCCCCATTGTTGCAAAGGGGTTTTCCGTATCGGCGTCATTACGGGCAAGCTGCCCTTTATTATCATCCATCAGCCATTTCGCCCCTGATCAGACCGCCGCACAACACCAATAGCTGTAACCGCGTCATCAAAACCATTTTAATTTTCTGAAAAGCAGAATTTGCGCGATGACCAGCATGCCAAGCATGGCACAAAATATGGCAAAAGCGGCCGGATTTTCAGCCCCCGGAATGCCAGCAATATTAATGCCCAATAGCCCGGTCAAAAATCCTAGCGGCAGAAAAATGGCGGCAATGACCGACAACGCATACATATTTTTATTGAGACGTTCAGTTAGCTGGTTGGTCACCTCATCATTAATGATATGCGCCCGTTCGCGCACCGCATCCAATTCATCAATGACCCGGCTGATGCTATCTTGCGCCTCAATCAATCGGCGGTAACCAATCTCATCAATCAATGCTGGTTTGGATTCCATCATTTGTATCACAAGGTCACGCTGTGGGTGGATATAACGTTTTAGCGCAATGGCCTTTCTGCGAATTCCCAGCACCTTTTCGCGGTCTAATGAATCGGCACCATCTAGGATATGTTCCTCAATGGTATCCATCACTTCGCTTAGACCAGTCGCTACCGGCGCCATACGGGCAAACAGCAACCCCATTAACAGGGTGATCAGGTCACTGCTGTTGTTTGGGCCACTGCCTTTGATCAGCTTGCTTTGTATATCAGCAACCGCACGCAATGGCCGTTTTTGCACACTCACAACACGGTGCGAATCAACAAATATTCGGATCGAAACCATGTCTTCGGGATCGGCATTGGCGTTGAGGTTGACCCCCCGCAAAATCAATAAAACCCCATCATTTACCGGCACAAAACGTGGCCGCGTTTCTTCGGCAAGCAACGCCTCTATGACGATGTCATCAAGATAGCTGATTTCCGAGGCCAGCCACGCGGCTGTGTCGGCATGGTTGGCGTCAAGATGGGCCCAAGCCAACCGGTCATCAGCAAGCAAATGAGACACCTCATCGCCAAAAATTTCTCTTCCCGCGCCATCACCCATAATTTCAAAAGCGAAAATGATCGGTGTATCACGCATCACAACACCAGCAGATGACGCGGATGATAGAGATGGGTTTGACGGTGGCGGGGATGCATGTGGCATGGACGGTCTCTGACTTAGAATAACCGCACTACACTACCATCCCATTGGCATAAAGCGGTAGGTAAATTTTGACAATGGCAAGTCTGGGTATTGGGCCAGCAAGCCAGCTCTGCGCATGTTATTCAGACAGGCTTGGTGCCAAGGGTAATACCATGTTCAAAAATACATCTTTAAAAGACATGGTCTTGGCCAGTTTTTGCAAGGTTTCGGGTATTTCGGCGTCATCACCCGGATCAATAGCGCGTTGTTGGGCCCCACTTAACGCGGCGAGAAACGCCCATGCTAGGCGTTGCGCTTGGGCCGGATCACACCCAAATCGGTGGCAAAACAACCCACCAAGACGCTTTGCAGATCGCGTCTGTGCCTGTTTTGCGGCAATCCATGCGGCAAGCGGGACATGTGGTTCCAATCCAGATGTTGCACGTGCCGCCAGATCAACAAGCAGCGGATCAGCGGCAAAAGACTGGTAAAACCGGGCGCATAGATCACCATAGTTTGGCACTGGCATTTGTTTTTCAGCGTCAAGGAACTGGTCAATCCAGCCATCATGCAAATCTGTGTAAAGCGCCAATACAAGCTCTTCACGCGTCGTGAAATAGAGATATAACGTGCCTTTGGCCAGATCAGCCGCCGACGCCAGCTTGTTCATGGTAAAGGCGTCAAACCCATCACCGCGCAACAGTTGGTCCGCTGTCGCCAGAATAAACTGGCGGCGTGCTTGCTTTGCACCCTCTGACCTTGCCCGCGATCGCACCATCCGCCACCCGTTAAATGACCAATAGTCATTTATAACATGCCGCGTGCATGAATGACAATGCATTTAGTCGGTGCAAAATTTAGCTTATGGCACCAGCGCTGGGTCACGCATCACCAAAACAGGGTCTGTCATTTCAGACAATGATCGTTTCTGTTGGCCTGACAAATCAAAATTATCTGGTTGTAGCCATGTTTCAAATGCCGCTTGCAACACTGGCCATTCTGTATCAATGGCCGCAAACCACGCGGTATCACGGTTACGGCCTTTGGAGATGGTCGCCTGTCTGAACACCCCTTCATAGGACAGTCCCAAACGCTGGGCCGCGCGGCGCGATTTTAAATTGAGCGCGTTGCATTTCCATTCATAACGCCGATACCCAGCCATAAACGCCCAGCGCATCATCA
>JAYOVO010000114.1:0-4025 GCA_038151495.1 Alphaproteobacteria bacterium | reverse complement strand
GGTGCCGCGTTTGCGACCGCGCCGCAATTCGGTGGCACAATGTTGCACATAGATCAGCGCGGTAACACCTTTGATTGTTTTGAGCCGATTTTGCACATCCATCAGTTCGCGGCGGTGATAGATTTTGGTATTTTTCGCCCAGTTAGCATCAGCTGGAAAGCCATCTGGCTGATCGGTGACAATGGCAATGTCACGCACACCTTCGGCGGCAAGTTGGGCGGATATCATCCACGGTGTCTGGCCGCCGCTTACCGCTTGACCACCAGTCATCGCAACCGCCCCATTATAAAGTAGCTTAAAGGTCATATTGACCCCAGCGGCAACGGCGGCGCGGACCCCTAGATACCCGGAATGCGCATAGGTGCCATCACCTATATTTTGAAAACTATGTTGATGGCTGGAAAATGGCGCCCGGCCAATCCAGAACGCGCCTTCACCGCCCATTTGCGTATAGTTGGTGATCGCATCAGGTGTTAAAAAGCCGCTTATCGAATGGCACCCGATACCCATACCGGTGATTTCACCATCAGGCAGTTTGGTGCTTGAATTATGTGGACAGCCAGCACAATACCATGGTGTACGCGTGACGATAGCTGGCAGGTTTGCGGGCGGTTCAGCTGTGGATAGGGCCGCAAGCATAATGCCATGACAGGTGGCACGCGCATGGATGACATCGCATAGCAACCTGTGGCTTAACTCTCCGGTTTGGGGGATCAGCGGCGTGCCTTCTGGGCAATGTTTGCCAGAAATAACGCCGCGTTTTTTCAGGTTTACCACGACGCGTGCCAGCTGGTCTTCAACAATGGGTCGTTTTTCTTCAACCACCAGAATTTCATCATACCGCGATGCAAAATCAATCAGAATTTCCGGGGCAATGGGCCATGGCATGCCAACAGACAAAAGCCCGATACCATGGTCGCTATATCGTGCCGCACCCAGGCTTGTCAGCGCTTCGACGACCTCGGGAACAGCTTTGCCAACTGCGATGATGCCAAGCTTGCCACGATCTGTTGCCGCGCTTTTTTGATCTGGACTGATACAATGATTTATCGCATGCCGTATTTGAAAATCCATGACCGCAGGCAAGCGCAAATTAAATAATCGTGACTCGCGTAACAGCGCGGCATCATGTTTGCCAATATGCACCGGATGGGTCGTATCATCCATATCTGTCAAGACGGGGCTTCGATCAAGATCAATAATCGCGCTGGTATCAGCTGTATCGACAACGATTTTTAATCCAACACAACAGCCGGCATGCCGCGACAAGGCAAAGGCCTGCAATCCCATCGGGATGATATCATGCACCGACCGTGGATAGAAAAATGGTACACCGGCCGCGATCAATGTTTGTTCTGATTGATAGGCAACAGTTGATGATTTTCCGGTGGCATCATCACCAACGGCAAACACCAACCCCCCATGCGGAGAGACCCCGCCCATATTGGCATGGCGCAAGGCATCAAGCGACCGGTCTAGCCCGGGGCCTTTGCCATACCATAGACCAAACACACCATCGATATCAGGCTGGTCATATAAATGAATATGCTGACTGCCCCATAATGCAGTTGCGGCCAATTCTTCATTGACCGCTGGTTGAAATATAATGCCATCGGCGTCCAGAAATGATTTGGCGCGGTGAAGTTCATGATCTAGCCCGCCAAGTGGTGATCCGGGATAGCCAGTTACCAGACCGCGGGTGTTTCGCCCAGCTTGACGGTCGCGCCGTGCCTGTTCAAGCAACAACCGGACCAGCGCTTGCGTGCCGGTGGCAAAGGCCCGCCCGGTATCTTGTGCATAACAATCATGTAAACTGATATCCGGCATTGCGTGTCCGTTTCAACAGGCTGGCCCCACATCAAAACACAGCCATCTTCAAGAAAAAAATATCATGCCAAGGAAGTGACGGTATTTGCAAGTCATCTGGTTTTGCCGCCCTGTATAGGCAATCTTGGCCGATATCCGATTTGGTGCTGCAAACATCACTCTGGGGGCTTGGCAACAGGCGCTGGTTTGGCCAATATGCGTAAGACAAGCAAAAAGCTGTTGTTCAAAAAAAACGATCAGGGTGTAGACGATCATGGCTGACCAATTTGATTATATTATTGTCGGTGCTGGTTCAGCTGGCTGTGTTTTGGCGAACAGGTTAACCGCCTGTGGGCGCTATCGGGTTTGCGTTTTGGAAGCTGGGCCAAATGATTGGCATCCCTTTATTCATATTCCCGCCGGTTTTATGAAAACCTTGGTAAATCCAAATGTGAACTGGATGTACCAATCAGAACCAAGCGAGGGTACCAATGGGCGTACCATCCCGACTCCCCGCGGCAAAGTGATTGGTGGGTCAAGTTCGATCAATGGGCTGATCTTTAACCGCGGCCAAAGAATGGATTTTGACGTCTGGGCGCAACGCGGCAACAAAGGCTGGGGTTATGAAGATATATTGCCATATTTCCAGCGATATGAATCGCATCAGGATCAAAGCGATGACAAGTTTCGCGGCAAATCAGGTGAAATGACCATCACCAATCTTGGTTGGCGCGATCCATTATGCGAGGCCTTTATAGAAGGGGCCGCTAGCCTCGGTATTCCGCGCAACCCAGATTATAATGGCGAAACCCAGCTTGGCACATCATACGTACAGCGCACATCGACCGGAAAAATTCGTATGAGTGCGGCCCGCGCCTTTCTAAAGCCAGCGAAAAAACGTGATAATTTGACAATCATCACCAATGCCCATGCCACCGAAATCCTTCTTGATGGCAAACGTGCAACCGGCATTGCCTATCGCCGCGGCGGTGCCAATGGCAAAATTTATAAAATCCATGCGGCGCGTGAGGTGATTATTTCTGGTGGCACCATTAATTCGCCGCATCTGTTGCAACTTTCCGGCATTGGCAATCCAGACTTATTAAACAGCCTTGGTATAGAGGTGAAACACGCGTTGCCGGGTGTTGGGGAAAATTTGCGCGATCACTACGGCACCCGGCTGACTGCCCGTGCCAAAAATGTACAAACGATTAACGAGTTAGCGCGCGGCCCGCGTCTGCTTGGTGAAATTGCCAAATATTTTATTGGCAAACAATCAATTCTCGAATTGGGGCCAACGCTGGTTTATTGCTTTTGGCATTCAAATGAAGCGATCAAAAATAATGACATTCAGATCAGTTTTACGCCAGCAAGCTATAAAGAGGGCATGCAGGCGTGGCTTGATGATGAGCCTGGTTTTACCCTCGCCACATGGCAACAACGCCCAGAAAGTTTGGGCTGGGTGAAGGCCCGCAGTGCCAACCCATTTGACAAGCCGATCATTCAACCAAATTATTTATCTGCCGAAGAAGATAAGGCGGTATTGCTGGCCGGTATAAAATTATCACGGCGGCTTATGCGGACAGATGCGTTGGCGCCTTATTTTGACTATGAGGCCTATCCCGGCGATGCGGTGCAGCGCGATGATGAACTGCTTGATATCGCGCGCCAGCGCAGCACCACAATTTATCACCTGATGGGTACATGCCGGATGGCGCCGCAAACTGATCCGCATGCGGTTGTTGATGACAATCTTCGGGTGCATGGGATGCAGAATTTACGGGTGATTGATGCGTCAATTATGCCAACCATGCTATCGGCAAACTTAAATGCCGGGGTGTTGATGATTGCTGAAAAAGGCGCCGACATGGTGCTTGGTAAACCGCCCCTATCAGCGGCATGATCAGGCTTTTAGCTGATTTTTTCACGCATTATTGTGTTTGAAGCCGGAAAATCCGCGCATATGGATAGTCATCATACACCATCTCAAATAAGGCGCCGTTAGCGCGCCCTAAATGAAATAGCTGATTAAAGCTTGATTGAAATAAATCGCGGTGTAGCAGGTAAAATGTTTGGGTTTGGTCGATTTCGGCCATCTGTAAGACATTCAATTGATTGCCCGGAAAAGCAACCCCGCCAATTTGCCGCCCTTGACGTGTGCGTACCGCCCCATCAAGCACCAACTGGTTATCGACTTTGCCTGAACGGAGATCAAAAAT
>JAYOVO010000113.1:0-4036 GCA_038151495.1 Alphaproteobacteria bacterium | reverse complement strand
CGGCCAATGCGCGGCGCAAGCAATTGACGCTAACGACAAATTACCAAGACCTTGGGGGCGTTGATCTTGCAATCGAAGCGGTTTTTGAGGATGGTTCTGTCAAGCAAAATGTTTTGCGATCCCTTGAGGCGGCGTTGCGACCGGATGCTGTGATTGCCACAAATACATCTTATCTGGACGTCAATATGCTGGCAGCTGCACTGGCTGATCCGTCACGTTTGGTTGGTCTGCATTTTTTCGCGCCAGCCCATATCATGAAGCTATTAGAAATCGTCAAAGCCGAGATGGTGTCACCAAAAGCACTAGCTATGGGGTATGCGGTTGCAAAGCGCCTTGGCAAAATTCCGGTCGTTGCTGGTGTATGTGACGGCTTTATCGGCAATCGTATTTTGGCCCGCTACCGGGAAGCGGCTGATACCTTGCTCATGGATGGCTGTACACCATGGGACATTGACGCGGCGATGGTTGATTTTGGTTATGCCATGGGGCCGTATGAAGCACAGGATTTATCTGGACTTGACATCGCCCATGCAAACCGCCGCCGGCAAGATGATATGCGCGATCCAGCGCGGCGCTATATCCCCATTGCGGATCATGTGGTGGCGGCTGGCCGGCTTGGGCGTAAAACCGGTGCTGGTTGGTATCAATACCCGGCAAATGGCGGCAAAGACATAGACCCGGTCATTGAAACAATGATTTTGCAAACGGCGGCATCAGCTGGCATTAATCGCCGCGTCTTTACCCCCTCTGACATTCAAAACCGGCTTGTGCTGGCGATGATAAATGAAGCGGCAAATATTCTTTTTGACGGCATTGCGGCAAGGGCGGCTGATATTGATCTTGTGCTTGTTCATGGCTATGGCTTTCCGCGCTGGCGTGGAGGGCTTTTGCATTATGCCGACCAGATTGGCGTTGACCGGTTGCTGGCAATGCTCTGCATGTGCGCGGCAGAAGACCCGCTTGTCTGGCGCCCAAGCCCGGTGATTATCGATTGCGCTGAAGCCAAAATCAGTTTGGCCAACTGGCAAGCAGAAAATCATTAGACTATGGCGGGTCTATCTGTCTGATTTTTTCAAACGATGGATGCTATAGTTATGCTATTCTATGACTGCGCTTCGATTGATATTTGACAATCGGTATAGTAAAGATAGCGCGCCGAGATATAGGGAGAGATTACCATGAAGAAAGTGTTTATGATCGCCGCTATGGCGACTGCAGTTGCCATGGCCCCAGCCCATGCGGAAACTGTTAAAATTGGTTATATGACCACATTGTCAGGCGGTGCAGGCATTATTGGCAAGCAAATGCAAAATGCTGTAGAGCTGGCGTTAGAACATAAAGGCGGCAAGCTTGGCGGCATGGACGCCGAAGTCATTTTTGTTGACGATCAGCGCAAACCAGATGTGGCAAAACAGCTGGCCAATCGTTTGGTGAAAAGCGACCGTGTTGATGTGGTTGCCGGTGTCATCTGGTCAAATCTTCTGATGGCGATTCATAAACCTGTGACACGCGCTGATACATTGTTGATCAGCTCTAATGCTGGGCCATCACCAATTGCCGGTGAAGAATGTCATGAAAACTTTTTTTCCATGTCTTGGCAAAATGACCAGACCCCTGAGGCCATGGGCAAATATATGCAGGATGCTGGCATCAAATCGGTCTATCTGATGGCGCCAAATTATCAAGCTGGCAAGGATATGCTGTCGGGCTTTAAACGCTATTATAAGGGCGAAGTTGCTGGGGAAGTTTACACCAAATTGGGACAAAGTGACTTTCAGGCAGAATTGTCAGCCTTGCGCGCTGTCGCACCGGAAACAACCATGGTGTTCCAGCCGGGCGGTATGGGCATTAATTTTGTCAAACAATGGAAACAAGCAGGCATGGATGGGGTAAGCAAACTCTATCAAGTCTTTACCGTTGATGGTGTGTCTTTGCCAGCGCTAAAGGAAACAGCCCTTGGTATTTTGGGAACCCAATCTTGGTCACCTGATCTTGATAATGACATCAACAAGAAATTTGTCGCCGATTATAAAGCGAAATTTGGCGGCTACCCATCATTCTATGCGGCGCAAGCCTATGATACGATTCTGGCTGTTGATCATGCGATTGCCACATCTGGTAGCAAAGATACCGACAAAATGCGGGCAGCGCTGGCCAAGGGCAATATCCCGACAACGCGCGGGGTGTTGAAAATGAACAGCAACCATTTTCCAATCCAGAATTTCTATCTTCGTGATACCGTTCTGGACAGTGATGGTGTTGTCACCTCAAAAGTGTTGTCGACAGTGTTTGCTGATCATGCTGATTCATACGCGGCAAGCTGTAAATTCTAGATAGATCGCGATTGGCTGGCGGTGATATGCCGCCAGTCGCACCCACCATGCCCGAAACGCCATTGTGACAAGGTCTTGTGGATGACATTAACCCTTATCCTTGAACAGGCTTTTAACGGGCTACAAGCGGGCGTGACATTGTTTCTTGTTGCGGCTGGACTCACCCTAATTTTAGGCATTATGGATGTCGTCTTTCTGGCGCATGGCGCACAGGTGATGATTGGCGCCTATGCGGCGGCGGCCATTGCCGCGGCAACTGGCAATTTCTATATCGGGCTATTGCTGGCGATCCCGGTGACCTTTGCCAGCGGCTATCTTTTAGAATTTTTACTGATCCGGCACCTCTACCGGCGCGACCATATGGAACAGGTGTTGGCAACTTTTGGTCTGATCCTGTTTTTTAACGAGTTGATCCGGATTGGGTTTGGGCCGGCGGCGCTCTATTCTGATTTGCCGCCATCATTATCTGGCTTTGTTGAAATTCTGCCGGGCACCCCCTATCCGGTTTATCGTCTTGGGGTGATTCTGGTTGGGCTTGCCTGTGCTATTGCGATCCATATGTTTGTCTCGCGCACCCGTATCGGTGCGATGGTGCGGGCGGGGGCCAATAACCCGGAAATGACTGCCGCGCTTGGCATCAATATCAAGATTTTATTTCGGTTTATTTTTGCCACCGGGGCCTGTTTTGCCGGTGTGGCTGGCATGATGCTGGGGCCGATCACCGCGGTACAGCCGGGGATGGGGGAACCGCTTTTGATCCTGTCATTGGTGGTGATCATTATCGGTGGCATTGGGTCGGTGCGCGGGGCCTTTATCGCGGCCATTATTGTCGGGCTTGTTGATACATTGGGGCGGGTCTTTTTGCCAGCAATGCTGCGTCTGGTTGTTGATCAGGCAACGGCTGATGGGGCTGGCCCGGCAGTGGCGTCTATGCTGGTCTATATTTTAATGGCGGTGGTGCTTATTTTCCGGCCAACAGGCCTGTTTCCGGCAAAGGGGTGATCCGGTGTCAGCCATTCGCGATTTTATTGGACTGGTAGGTGACGGGGTGAAAGCCAACCAGACTTTGTGGCTGTTGGTTTTCGGCTTTGCCCTGTTCCCGATCTTCACCCATTTTGCCGATTTGCCATTCTGGAATGATGTGGCAATGCGGATCATGCTGTTGGGGATGGCGGCAATGGGGCTGAATTTGGTCCTCGGCTATGGCGGTATGGTGTCATTTGGCCATGCGGCTTTCATTGGCATTGGTGCCTATTGTGTTGGCATCAGCCAATTTTATGGCATCAGTAATGGCTGGGCGCATCTTGGTTTTAGTATCGTGACCTGCGGGCTGGCAGGGTTGTTGATCGGCTATCTGGCACTGCGTACCAGCGGTATTTATTTCATTATGATCACGCTGGCATTTGCCCAGATGTTGTTCTTTTTATTTGTGTCGCTAGAGGCCTATGGCGGTGATGACGGCATGAGTATCGACCGCGGCGAATTTGGCTTTATTGATCTTTATGATCCGTTGCGCCTGTATTTTCTGATTTGGTGCGCGCTGGCACTTGTCAGTTTGGCACTCATGTTTATCGTGCGGTCGCGTTTTGGGGTAACTTTGCGGGCCATCAAAAGCAATGAATCGCGGGTCGAGGCGATGGGGCTGTCCCCGTTGCGGTTTAAAATGGTCGGCTATGTGATTTCGGCGGTGATTTGTGGGATCG
>JAYOVO010000112.1:0-4049 GCA_038151495.1 Alphaproteobacteria bacterium | reverse complement strand
CCACGGCATGCCATTGATGGTGCTGTTTTGATTTACAAATGATGTATGTACTCGCAATCGCCATTTCAATATTTCGTATCCAGATTTTTAATAACATCTTGCCAGTCTTAGCGGCCACATGCTGTTATCTCGCGCATGACAATATCACCCGCCACGCCCCTATCATCGGTAAAAACAGCCAGATTTATTCGGGTCGAATGGCGTTTTTTGCTATTTGGCATGATCATGGCGTTTTGGTCATCACTTGGCCAAACTTTTTTTATTTCGCTGTTTTCCGATGATATTCGCGCTGCACTGGGCCTGAGCCATGGTGATTTTGGCACTTATTATGCCATTGCCACGACCGCCAGTGCCATAAGCCTATTATGGCTTGGTAAATTGGCCGATACGATGCGGCTGGAAAAACTGGCTTTGTTGATTTTGGTCAGCTTGTGTTCGGCGGCTATTTTTTTCAGCCAGATCAATTCACTGATCATGCTGGTTATCGGGCTTTACCTATTGCGCATGTTCGGTCAAGGCATGATGACGCATGTCTACAGCACGGCCATGGCACGGCGCTATGTTGCGGCGCGCGGCCGGGCCATTTCAATTGCCCAGCTTGGCCACACAATCAGCGAATCAGTCGGCCCGGCGGCTGTTGTGGCACTCCATGCCTTGTTCGACTGGCGCACAATCTGGATTATGTTACCCGCATCGGCGTTAATTCTTGTCGCGCCATTTTTGCGCCAGTTAACACGGCGCACCGCCTTGCAAGACGGTGAAGGCATTGACGGCATTCAGGCCGCAGATCAGACCCAAGACGACGCCAACCAAACATCAGCGTCACATCATTGGCGGCGGCGTGACGTGCTTGTTGACCCCCGGTTCTGGCTGGCCATTTTATGGCTGGTGGCGGTGCCATCTTTTGTGCTGACCGGGCTTTTGTTCCATCAGCTTTTTCTGGCTGATGCCAAAGGCGTTGCGCTCAGCCATTGGACAGCAAGCTATGTGCTTTATGCCGTCTTTGCGGTCATTGGCAGTCTGACCATTGGCCAGTTGATTGACCGATTTTCAGCGCGGCGCGTTGCCCCCCACACCCTTTTGCCAAATGCGCTGGCCTGTACTGCTTTGCTCTTTGGCTCAATAGATATTGGCGTCCCCCTGTTTTTTATATTTTTTGGACTCGCTATCGGCATGCCACATACGGCAAATGCCGCGCTAATCGCAGAAATATATGGCACGCGGTTTATGGGCGAAATCAAAGCGCTGTTCATGCTGGTAAGCGTATTTGCATCTGCCTTGTCACCGATGATTATGGGGGTCATGATTGACGCCGGTTTTGGTCTTCATGCACTTTTGGGGCTGAATATTATTGTGCCGCTTGCTGCCCAGTTTCTAGCCACATTGGTCTTGCATATACGCCGCTAATCACCACATAATTTATCATGGAAAGAACCCCCTATATATCGCGGCACGCCCCCCTATCAGGCCTGTCTGACTTTCGAATTGGCAGGGCAGTTTTGGCAGGTTGGCTGGTTTGTGCGATGCTTGGTCTGCTGGGGATTGCCGGCACGTCTTTCCCCGTGACAACGGCGCGCGCAGATGGGTTTGGCACGCCCGATAATCAATGGCCGGGCATCTGGTTTATCTGTGAATTTGCCCAACGTCAGCGCGCCCCAGATGATGCGTGCCAGATGTTTGATGATGAAGGCTTTCAACTGGCCGACGGCCAGCTTAGCTATTTGCGAATTACGCAATCTGATGAAACCGCCTGCCGAGGGGATAAAAAAGGGCAATGCTTTCGGCGTGACCGCCCGCAAATCACCATCACCAAAACAAATCGCGGCAGATTGACCTTGCGCGAAAACCAGTTTGACGTGAAATTTCTGGGATGCACCCAAAGATTTTATTTTGCCGATACCGAACATTACCGGGAAATGTGGCCTGATGATGATCGTTGCTTTTGGGCCAGCAAACGCCGGTTCTATATTGCACCGTTTGATGGCATCTATAGCTTTGCCAAGTAAAGTTTTGCCAAGTACCAATGCGTAAAAAAAATACGCTGATTAGAGACCTTTTTGCCGATGACATATTTTGCCAATGGTCATGTTGCCAAATCTGATGATGCCGGTTTCATCATGGTCTCTGGCACTGAATCGATTGACTTTTTACAATCTATTTTGACGGCAAATGTTGCCACTATTGCTGTTGGTAGCTGTCGGCCAGCCGCGCTTTTAACGCCGCAGGGCCGCATCTTGATTGATATGATGCTGTATCGTCTGTCTGATCAGGATATCTGTCTTCAAACAGACCAAGAACGGGCGGGCGATTTGCTGGCCCGGCTCCGCCGGTATCGGTTGCGCCGACCCGTCACCCTTGAACAGAACCTAGATATGCACCTGACCTTATGGTGGGGCTATGAAGGCACGGTAAAGCCCGACGATGACAGCATTTTTCTAGACACGCGTCATGCTGATTTAGGATGCCGAATCATCAGCACCAGCGCTGATGTACCATCAGCATTAAACGGTGCCAAACCCGCGTCATATGAAGATTGGCAGGCACGCCGCATTGGGCAGGCCATTCCCGAAGGGGCCATTGATCTGTCGCCTGAACGCGCGCTGATGCTCGAAGCTGGCCTTGATAAGCTGGCCGCTGTCGATTTTGAAAAAGGGTGTTATATCGGCCAGGAAGTCACCGCACGCACGCATTATCGCGGGCTGGTAAAGCGCCGATTGTTGCCGCTTTGTTGTGAGGGGCCACCACCGGCAGTTGGCAGTGAAATTATCTGGCAAGGCAAAGTGATAGGCACCAGCAAAACCGCCGCCGCCTGCGCTGATCATGCGGGGCATTCAGTGGCCTTGGCCTTGTTAAAACTTGATGATATTCACGCCATCATAGACCAAGCGACTGCGACATCTGCATCTGATCTTATAATTAATGGACAGGCGGCGCGGCTTTGTCTGCCTGCATGGTGCTTGCCATTACCGGTGCCGCCACAACGGTGATGCGTACCACCCGCGCGGCGCGGCCTAGGGTTATTTAGGTGCCGCCCCACCAAATAATGCCGCCGCCGCCGACTGCACTTTATTTTTTTGCGCAATCAATGCTTCCACCCTGACAATTTCAGCTTTCATGGCATCAATATAAGCTTGTAAATCCTCAATATTCCAGCTTTGCATGTCGGCTGGCATTGCCCCCGGTTTCAGCCGTTCAATTTCATCATCCATCACCTATTCCCCTATGCAATCTCTGCTCAATCTGCACTTTTTCTACGAAACTGAAAAGGCAGGCTTTGCAATCATACAGAATGCGGCTTATATAGAGGAGCGTTTCCGATAATTTTTGACTTGAAAGAGACCGCGACGCGCCGTTTTTGAATTTGCTGTGTTACCCAACGCCAAATTTCGAAAATGGGGCCGACGCGACAAAAGGTAAGACGATGACACAGCTTTTGATGCCAAAGGCCACCGCAGTATGGCTGATTGATAACAGCGCGCTCACATTTGAGCAAATTGGAACATTTTGCAACCTGCACCCGTTAGAGGTGCAGTCAATCGCTGATGGCGAAGCCGGCATCGGCATTCAAGGCTATGATCCGATTATCAATGGGCAAATCACGCGTGCCGAACTTGACAGATGCGAAGCTGACCCAACAGCCAATCTGAAACTGGCTGAATCAAACTTGCCTGTTCCGAACCGCCGTACCAAAGGCCCGCGCTATGTCCCAGTGGCACGTCGCGGCGATAAGCCAGATGGCATTATGTGGCTGGTCAAGCATCATCCAGAGTTGAAAGATTCGCAAATCATCAGGCTGATTGGCACAACCAAGGAAACCATTGCCAAGATTCGTGAGCGAACACATTGGAATATTGCCAATATCAGCGCCAAACATCCAGCCATGCTCGGTTTATGTAAACAGGCAGATCTTGACGCCGCCATTACCAAAGCTGGCGGTGCGGCACAAACTGAAGAACAAGTATCTGATATCAGCGAACTTCCCTAACCCGGTCCCACCGGGCGTTTTAAAGAGGGTGGTCAGTGAATAACAGCGAAGATGACAACCAAGA
>JAYOVO010000111.1:0-4100 GCA_038151495.1 Alphaproteobacteria bacterium | reverse complement strand
TCGGTCTGGCGATGATTGCCTTTTCACTGACGCAAATGTTTGGCACAAAATTTCCAATCGGTGATGGTTACGGCTGGCATATTGGTGTCGGTTTGTTTTCCGGCGTTTTGGGCGGTTTAAGTTCAATATGGTCGCCGCCGGTTGCAATGTATTTACTGGCCCGTAATGTTGATAAATCTGAATTTATCGGCGCGACTGGATTTTTGTTTCTGGCTGGGTCGTTGCCTTTGGCATTGGGGCTGGCACTGGCAGGCGTATTGACATTGGACACCGTGTTGCATTCCCTCATGGGGCTTGTTGTCGTTTTGGCTGGGTTTCGAATTGGCGAGGCGTTACGCCAATTTGTGCCTCAGGGCATTTTTCGGCAGATTGTACTCTGGGCCTTTTTGATTATGGGCACACGTCTGATCGCGATTGGTTTGTTGTAGGCCCGCCCAGTCAACATAGCGTCCAATACAGCCGCTTCGGCCTAGCTAAGCGCCGCACTAATCGCGGCAAATGCCGCCAGCATGACCTGGTCAATAGCAGAATCGACCTCACGATCATGCGAAGCCATTTTCACAATCACAATCTCTTTTTGCGGATTGATCCACAGCCATTGCCCATGAATACCAATGGCGCAAAATTCCTGATCTTTAAACCCGGTCTGATACCATAATGACCGGTAATTACCATCGGTGAAAAGACGCGGGCCTTCGGTCTGATTTTGCGCCCGCCAGACACGGTTATCACGCACCGCTATCATATCGTCAATCCAGCCAGCCGGCACCACCTGACGGCCGTTGGCATAGCCACGATTGCGCACCATTTCACCAATAATAAGCAAATCATAAAGACCAAGACACATGCCGCCAGACACCCGCGGCGCACCAAATGTATCAAGCGTTATATATCCATCATGATGGCAACCACATGGTTGCAAAATATGCGTTGAAAACTGGTTGGCAAAACTATCATTGCCAGCCCGTTCAATGACCCAGCCAAGCACATCACTATGCGGCGAACAATAATGATGACTTTGCCCGTGTGGTACCGCATCTGATTTTGGCATTTGCGTCAAAAAATGGCGCAAGCCTTCAGTTTCGCCCCCCTCTTCAACCGGATTCCATGCCGCCGCCCGTCGATAGGCCATAAAAATGCCGTCACTATCGGCGTAATCTTCGCGAAAGCCAGAGGCAATTTGCATATCCAGAAGATGCCGGATAGTGGCGCCCGCATAGGCACTTTTGGCCAATTCTGGCAGATAATCGGTGACTAAATTTTCTGGGTCCAGCATACCGCGCCCGACCAGCACCCCAGCCAGCAATGCCGCCATTGATTTGGTTACTGAAAAAATGATATGCGGTCGGTCAGCCGCACCAAACCCATCAAACCAGTCAAACACCAATTGCCCGCGGTGCATCACGGCAAACGCATCTGTATGGCTGGCTTTTAAAAATTGTTGGACATCATGTTGCTGATTGGCGTGGTCAGAAAAAGCAAGGCCAGTTAAATCCTGCCGCGCGCTGGTCAATTGCGCCGGATTTGATGACGCGGTAATCGGTGCTGTCGGCAAGAGCTGACGCAGATGATTAAACGACCAGCGCGCATGACGGGGAATACGCCACGCGCTGGCTTTGACCTGATCATTCGCCGCCGGGGGAAACCCCGACATCAGACTGTCAATCGGCTCACTCATCTTACAACATCCTACAGGCCGGGAAATCGAATAATAGCACCGCTGGTCAGGGATTTGTCACCCGCATCATGGCTGACCAGCAACGCCGGGATCTGGCGCGTGGCCACTTGACTGGCAACAAACTTGCCAAATGTCTGGCGCAATTCCGGGTCAAGACTGCTAAAGGCCTCATCCAGCAACAGCATTTTGGGCGCGGCCAGTAACGCCCGCATCAGCGCCACCCGCGCCTTTTGCCCCCCAGACAAACTGGCCGGGTCACGCCCGGCAAAACCGTCCAGCCCGCATTCATGCAACGCATCAAGCACCGCTTGTCGGCGTTCAGCCCGGCCAGATCGCGCCGCGGTCAGGCCAAACGCCAGATTATCGCCAACAGTCATATGCGGAAATAATAACGGGTCTTGAAACATCAAACCGACACCGCGCTGTGCGGCTGGCAATTGGCCAATCTCAACCCCATCTAATGTGATCTGCCCCTGCCATTTCAACATCTTATCGGCAGTGCCTGATAAAATGGCGAGCAAACTTGATTTGCCGCATCCGCTGGGGCCATGCAACAGACGGATCGTGCCTGCCTCTATGGTAAAATTCAGCCCACGCACAAGCGGCGCGTCATATCCAAACTGAAGATCGGTCACCTGCAACATGTCTTGCCTTTTTGGTTTTGTTACCGCCGCGCATAAAGACACAGCAAGATGACAGATAATCTTAAATGATGATATAAATATTGATGCCATTAACAATGACGCGAGACAATTTCATGATATGCCAGCGGCGCCACTTTTTGATCCAGATCTGCGCCTATCTATTGCTTGGTCTTCTTTTTGCCTATCCAGCGCAATCGGCGCATTTTGATAGCCTAAAACCAGCCGCAAAAGGCCAAACGGTATATTTCAACGCATGGGGCGGTGATGCCAAAATCAACAGCTATATCAACTGGGCTGGTGATATCGTTAAACAGCGCTATGACATCACCCTTGTTCATGTCAAATTAACCGATACAGCCAGCGCCGTATCGCGGCTTCTGGCAGAAAAAACAGCTGGCCGTGATCGTGATGGCACAATCGATTTATTATGGGTGAATGGCGAAAATTTTGCCGCCATGAAACGTGCCGATCTGTTGCAAAGCCAGCCATGGGTCACGCATTTGCCAAACTGGCAGTTGACTGACCCGGTCGCCCTTCCCGCTATTTTATCTGATTTTGCTGAACCAACAGACGGCAAAGAAAGCCCATGGGGCCGGGCCCAGCTTGTGTTTGCCTATGACAGCGAGAAACTGCCCTCCCCGCCACATTCCGCCGCCGCCCTAGCGCAATTTATTGAAAATAATCCGGGCCGGTTCACATTTCCGCAACCGCCAGATTTTATCGGTGTGTCATTTTTAAAACAGGTGCTGATTGAGCTGACAAACAGCCATCCATCATTATACGGCCCGGTTGATGATGCCGATTTTGATGCGGTCACCGCCCCACTATGGGATTGGCTTGATGCGGCCAAACCAAATCTGTGGCGCCGCGGTACAGCCTATCCACAAAACTATCCAGTGTTACGACAATTGCTTGGCGATGGTGAAATTGATATCGCCATGGCATTTAACCCGGCAGATGCCTCTGCCGCTATTGCCCGCGGCGAACTGCCCGATAGCGTGCGCACCTATATTCATGACGGCGGCACTTTGGCCAATGTACATTTTCTGGCAATCCCATTTAATGCCGCGGCCACCGAAGGTGCGCAAATCGTGGCAAATTTCATGTTGTCACCTGAAGCCCAAATCAAAAAAGCCGATAGCCGCATTTGGGGGGATCCAACGGTGCTATCAATCCCCCGATTGAACGCCGCAGATCAAGCTGGCTTTATGGCCCTGCCGCGCGGCATTGCCACCCTGTCTGATGCGGAACTTGGCCGCAGTCTGGCAGAACCGCACCCAAGCTGGGTTCCGCGGCTGGAACAGGCATGGAAACAACGTTACGCCAGCGGCCAGTAACCCGGCACCGCTTGTCATGACGGCACATATACTTTTATGGTAATCCCGTCATGCTGGCTTTTGCGATCTCACATAAAATGCGGCAAACAAGCATTGTGCTAACCGGCCTGATTGTATTTTTACTGCCAATTCTGGTCGGGATCAGCGGTGTTTTGTTGCCAGCCGCCGGATATTTCCCGGCCCTAGGCTTTACCCAGTTTTCATCTCATCCGGCCATGTCTTTTATCACGGCGCCCGGCGTTGGCGAGTCAATCTGGCTGGCGCTAAAAACCGGACTGATCGCAACTGCTTTATCTTTGCTTTGCTGTTTTATCATTTTAACCGGGCTGATGCATGATCGCATATTTTCGCTATTACGGCGCATGCTTGCCGCATTGGTCGCAGTGCCGCATAGCGCGATTGCCATCGGCCTTGTGTTCTTATTGGCACCATCTGGCTGGC
>JAYOVO010000110.1:1397-4146 GCA_038151495.1 Alphaproteobacteria bacterium | reverse complement strand
GGTAGTTGGGTCAGCCAAGTCAGCCGTGCTTTGGCTAACAGCTTGTTCACTGCCAGCAGATGCCGGGCTGGTGGGCGCATTTTTTGTTGGCGCGGCAGATGGCTTGGTATCTGTCTGCGGCGCGGGCGGTAGCTCGGTTGTGGCATCCAGCATGACCAGCCCAAATCCGATAGCGATCACCGCCAACCCAGCAAGCATGCCACCAAACATGATGCGGTTACGACGCTGAAGCTGGGCGATGAGCAAATCCGAATTGGGCATCGTTTCCTTGTGGGTTTTTTATGCTTAGACGGTGGCTATAACGTTTTGGCCGGGGTTTTTTCCAGCTCATAAATTGTTTTCAAAAAAGCGCGCCATTGGGCAAATTGCTCTTTTGCATCACCAACAAGCTCTTTTTCTTTTTCCTCAAACGCCACCACTTTCGGGGCCACATCAATTTCCACTGAGTCACCAAGTTCCTTGATTAAATCATTGTGCATTTTGGCTTCTTCAGCACTTTTGATGGCATCACTGGCAAGGCCGACACTGATCATACCAGCGCCAACCATGGCAGTCGCCGCCAGTGTGTCGCCAACTGGGTCATAATTCGTGTCATATGCAGATGATCCAGCGGCAATGGCCAACCCCAGCATCAGCGCCGCGCCAACAGCCGCTTTGGCGGCATCTTTTTTGGCCTGCCGCTGGGCCTGATATTCGGTAAGTGTTTGTTCTTGCCACAGCCGATAGCTTGGTGCGATTTTTGCGGCGAATTGTTCGTAATCGGTTTGTAATTGGTCAACAAAAAGCTGGTCACGAACGCGGATGGCGCGCACTTTTTGATACATGCTGTCATCTTCACTTGGCAGGCTTGTCAAAATAACCCGGCCTTGTTTGGTTTCCATATGTTCGGCAAAGGCATCTTGGGAAAAACTGGCGGCAAATCGCATGTCAGTTAATTTGTTCAAGTCATTGACCTGTTTGTTGTCATAGGTTTCTAGAAGATCAACAACAAAGGCGGCGGCCTCGTCAAATAGTGGCTGATAAGGTTGCTGGTCTTTATGCCGCGGATTTTTGAAAAATTTTTCATCGACATCATGCGAGAATGATTTGGTTTTGAAAATATCATGCATTTTTGGTTTGCGCTTGCCAAAGCCAAACCCACCCTTTTCATCAACCAAATCACGACCAGAGATATCTGCCACAGCAAGATCAATTTCAACCTCATGGCCTTTTGATTCGGCAATGCGCCCCATGACATAAATGGCCGCTGTTGCCGACCGGTCTGGTGTGACCCGTACCGCGCCGAATTTTTCGGTACGTTCGAGTGCATTTTTCAGCTCAATTGCAAATAGATTGGCCTCTGCACGGCGCAATTCCGGCCACACCGGGGCATCCCCATCTTTTGTTGCGGCAAGACCGGCATCAAATGTTGGTACAACAATATCCAGCGTGCGAGTTGGCGCATCAGCGGCCTGTTTTTCCGCCTGTTCCGCCTGTTCAATTGTTTGTGACAAAGCCGGGCCAACGGCCGGGCCACTGGTATTTGGCTGGTTGCCAAGATTGCCCAAAAGGCTTTGGGTGCCAACGCCACAAGCTTGCAAGCTGATAATCAACAAAATTGCGATGATACGATTGAAAAGTTTCATTTTCGTCTCACTTCTGTTCCGGAAGCCCCTTATAGCGGCGATATTCATTCCACAAATTCTTTTTTGTGTCCGGGTCGGTTTCTGCCATCGCCGCCGCCCGAATCTGGGCTTCAAATACCGAGTCATTATCCGCATCTGGGATATCATCAGGTGTCTTGCCATTTGTCAATCTGAGGTCTTGTTCTGTTGCGTCGGCTTGGGCCCCGGTGGTGTTGGTTTCGGCTGGGGTGGGTTGCGGTGTGGTGCCTGCCATATTTGACGCAGATGGCGCGGCAAACGCCGGGGCTGGTTTGGTCATGGTCTGGTCAAAATTGGTGCCGACCAAACTGCCACTGGCGGTTGGGGTGACGGCTGGGCGGGTCGCTTGACCGGTAGATTGCCCGCCCGATTGACTAGTGGGTTGCGTATCCAATTGGTTGGTATTTTGTGTTGCCGCCATAGAGCTGGCTGAGCTGTCTGTTGCGGTGTTGTTTGCGTCTATATTGGTGGGGTTTTCGCTATCTGATGAGGCTGTCATTTGGTCAGAAGATGTGCTGGTTGCATCGGTGCCGGTATTATTAGCCTTTTCAGCATCTGTATCGGTGCTGGCTGTTGAATCGGCCGCACCGCCGCCATCACTGGCCGCATCGGCACCATCGGTATCGGCACTAGAAGATGCGCGATCACTATCGGTTGAAGATGCCGCATCGACATTATCTTGATCACGATCACAATGTTCAATTGTGTTGACCGATTGGAAAAATTGTTGTGACAGCCGCGCTAAATTATCTTCGCGTGAAGCGTCTTGGTCAATCACGGCTTCTAGTTCAATTTCGGTGCAATCGCGCATTTTTGACAATTCTGTATTGGCACTTGCCGCTGATGCAAACTGCCAATAGGCAAACATATACCCGAAAATAATGAGTTTGAAATTGTGTTGTCGCATCGCTTTCCTCGGGCCGGTGCTGGCACCAATGGTCATAATACTAGCACGATTAGGAAAAATAAATGCCGCAACAACTTGGCATTTTTGGGGCAGGGACAAAAAAACCCTCTAACAACTTTTGTTGTCAGAGGGCGTTTCTTCAGGAGGGTATTGTTATTCAGCGGCCAGTGTCAGTGGCTTGCGTGAGTCGGTGTAATAT
>JAYOVO010000110.1:0-1387 GCA_038151495.1 Alphaproteobacteria bacterium | reverse complement strand
AATACTCCCAGGGTTATAAAAAATAAAGCCCCAAACATGTTGGCTTTTTTGGGGCCGGCACAAAAAACCCCTCTCACAACTTTTGTTGACAGAGGGGGGTTGAGGGAGGGTATTTTTATTCGGCGGCCAGTGTCATTGGTCTGCGTGACTCGGTGTAATATTCCACCGCGGCGCCAACACCAGAACCGGCTTTAAATGAAATGCCAGCATCGCGCAACGCCATCTCGGTACCACCAAGTGCCTGTAAAACCATGGTTTCGTTTAACCAGCCAAGATGGCCGATGCGGAACACTTTGCCAGCCACTTTGCCAAGGCCGCCACCAAGCGAGACGCCATAGTTATGATAGGCGGCCTGAATAACGTCATTCGCATTATGGCCATCTGGAACCAAAATTGCGGTGACGGTATCTGAATGCCATTTTGGTGCCACCGCGCAATTGCGCAGGCCCCAGGCGTCAACCGCGGCCCGAACGCCATTGGCCAAACGATGATGGCGGGCCACAACATTTGACAGGCCTTCATCGGTCAGCATGTCAATAGATGCGCGTAGACCCCGCAGCAATGTGGCGGCTGGTGTATAGGGGAAATAGCCTTGCTTGTTCATCTTCAGCATGTCGTGGAAATTGAAATAGCTTGATGGCAAGTTTGATCCAGCACAGGCATCTAATGCTTTTTCGCTGACGCCAACAATGGCGAGGCCAGTTGGCATCATAAACCCTTTTTGCGAGCCAGATACGGCCACGTCAACGCCCCATTCATCCATGCGGAAATCGAGACTGCCGACCGAGCTCACGCCGTCAACAAATAACAATGCGGGATGCCCAAGGTCATCCAGAATGCGCCGGACAGCGCCAACATCACTGGTAACGCCTGTCGCGGTTTCATTGTGGCAGACAAGCACAGCTTTAATCTGGTGGGATTTGTCAGCTTCAAGCACGGCTTGGTACTGGTCAAGCGGCACACCTTCGCCCCATGTGACATCGCAATTCACAACATCGAGGCCAAATTCACGGCACATATCGACCCACAGCGAGGAAAACTGACCAAAGCTGGCTGTCAGCACCCGGTCGTCAGTTGACAAGGTGTTGCTGATGGCGGCTTCCCAGCCACCGGTGCCAGACCCAGGGAACACAAAAATACGGCCCGAATTGGTACGAAAGATTGTTTTAAGATCGGCAAGAAGCGGTAGCGTAAATTCCGGGAAATCAGGCGCGCGGTGATCTTCCAATGGCACTTCCATGGCGCGGCGCACTTCAAATGGCATATTCGTTGGCCCGGGAACGGCCAATGTTTTAAATCCAATCATGTCTCACTCCGTTTTTTTATCTGAATGCATCATTGGGTAGAAATTTCACAAAATCACCAAAATAAGTGTTTTTGTGTGTCT
>JAYOVO010000109.1:0-4247 GCA_038151495.1 Alphaproteobacteria bacterium | reverse complement strand
CAAACAGGCAAAATCGCCAGCATGCGCTGTTTCAAGGTCAGCAAAATTGAAATCAAGACCGGGGGCAATGCCTGCCATCACATCAATATTCTGGTGCGCCGCGGCGGCGGTAAAATCGGCAAATCCGCGGCGCCAGTCAGCGTCATAGGGCTGGCGCCATCTAAAGCGGTGCGCCGCATCATCCTTTGGCGCATAGATATAGCTGTTCATACCAAGGCTTGCCATCACAGCCAATAATTCATGCCGGGCTGGCCAGTCGAACAACCGCCCATAATACCCCTCAATATAACCAGACCGTGTCCCAGCAATATTGTTATTTGTCACGTCTCAACCTCTTGCTATCATGGGATCCAGTAAAGCCTAGATTCAAGCTGAAATCAAAAGGCTTTCACAGCTTTCAAAAGGTGGTTCTGACATGCAGATTATGGCCATTGGGGCGCACCCTGATGATTTGGAAATTTTTATGTATGGTCTGCTAGCGGCAGCAGCGGCGCGCGGCGACCATTTGCATCTTGTGGTCGCCACCGATGGTGCCGCTGGCGGCAGTGACCCCGGCCCGGCATTGGCCAAACAGCGGGCGGCAGAGGCCCGCGCCGGGCTTGCGGAACTTGGGGATGTGCATTTACTAAATCTTCCAGATGGGCATTTATCGTCAGCCCCAGACGCCGCCAGCACCATCACCAGCATGATCCGCGAGACCAAACCAGATTTGATCATCACCCATGCGCCAGAAGATTATCACCCCGATCACCGCGCCTTGTCACGATTTGTCAGCGACGCCGCTGGCTTTATCTGCCCGGTCCTGTTTTGTGACACCTTAATGGGGGTCAGCTTTACCCCAGATTATTATGTCGACATCACCCCATATTTTACCGCAAAACAAAACGCCATCATGGCACATACCAGCCAGCATCCCGACCGTTTTGTCGCCGCCACCCAGATTGTGAACCGGTTTCGGGCGGCGCAATGCAACGCCCCAGACGGGCATTACGCCGAAGCCTATCGGATCGACAGCCGCTTTCCGTTTACTGATGTGCGCGCCTTGTTGCCCCCGCCCCCGCCCTATCGTCCGTTTTATGTGCCGGGGTCAGACGCGCTTATCTAGCCAGCGCCAATTGCCCCCCACTGACGGCGCGGCGGCATCCGGTGGTGGACGGAAATGATGTGGGCAGTCCATAATGAAAACGCGCCGCCAAAAATGCCATTAATTCAGCCTCCAGCATATCAGCGTCAAATGCATCAGTCTTTTCGGTCATCACCGGCATCGACAGGCATGATGACAAATCGCGCATCATGGACAGATTGCGCCGCCCCCCACCAGCCACAAACACCGACCGCGGCATCACCGGCAGCTTGCCAATGGCATGGGCAATGGTGTGCGCGGTAAAATAGGTCAGCGTCGCCGCCGCATCGCCAACAGATAAGCCGGCAAATTCAGCATCTGACAACAGGTTTGAAAAATCCTGTCGGTCCAGTGATTTTGGCCATTTTTGTGCAAAATATGGGTGGTGCATCCAGCTCGATATCAGCGCATGATTAACCGTGCCAGTTGCCGCCAACGCACCATCAAGGTCACAGGCCGCATGTAATCTGGACATCATAAAATCGTCAATCAGCGCATTGCCCGGCCCGGTATCAAACCCAATCAGGTCATTTGGATCATCAGCTGATACATATGTCAGATTGGCCACGCCGCCGATATTGACAAGCACCGCCGGTAAATCAATCTGCATGCTGTCAAACACCGCGGCATGATAAATCGGTGCCAGCGGCGCACCCTCACCACCAGCATCCATATCAGCCTGCCTTACATTATGCACCACATTGATTGACGTGGCCGTAGCAAGGTCATGCGCATTGCCAAGCTGGATGGTTTGCCGTCCAAGCGGATGCGCTGTATCCGCCCGCGCATTGTGATATACCGTTTGGCCATGAAATCCAATCAGATCAATGCGATCAGCAAATTCCGCACCTAGTGCCTGCACTGCGGCCGCATGATCAACCGCAATCGCGGTATCAAGGCTGGTGCGCGCCGCGGTATCAGCCAGAAACATGGCCGGGTCAGCACAACAAGCGCGTATCGCCAGCCGCGTTTCCTGCCGATATTCAAAATGGCCAGAAATGCCGGTGCGGTTCACACGCACCCCATCGGTTATCAACATCGCGGCGTCAATGCCATCTGCACTTGTTCCAGACATCAGGCCAATGATTGATAATTCGGTCATCTACGTCTTCTCTTTCGTCTGCCGGGCTTTTATAGTGGCGGCATGACGCCAAGAAATACAGACAGAAATTCAGCGAAAACTGCCGCGGCTGCAAAAACCGCCACAACCGAAGATTCGCTTCCGGCTGATCTGCATATTGACCGCATGACCCCGGCCCGGGCCTTGGCCGCTATGCTTGATAATCAGGCACATGCCCTAACCGCCGTTAAAACAGCATTGCCAGCTATCGAACGCGGCGCCGTTGCCGCTTACCAGCGGCTGTACCAATCTGAAACCGGGCGGTTGATTTATGTGGGGGCCGGTACATCTGCACGGATTGGCGTACAAGATGGGGCCGAATTATTACCAACCTTTAACTGGCCAGATCATCGGGTGGAATTTTTGATTGCTGGCGGCAGTTCTGCCCTGCTTCGGGCTGTTGAGAATGCCGAAGATGATGCTGAAACCGCCGCGGCGCAAATGGCCAATATGGCCGTGGGGCATGATGATGTGGTGATTGGTCTTGCCGCTAGTGGCAGTACGGTGTTTACCACCGCCGCGATTGCATCTGCCAAACAAGCTGGCGCGGTCACCATTGGCATTGCCAATAATCCGGGCACCGCCCTTCTAGCCATGGCCGAATATCCAATTTTGCTGGCAACAGGCGCCGAAATTATTGCCGGGTCAACACGGCTTCAGGCTGGCACCGCCCAAAAAATATGCCTGAATCTGATATCAAATATGATCATGGTAAAGATGGGGTTTGTGGTTGACGGCATGATGGCTGAAATGGTGCCAACCAACGCAAAATTACGGCGCCGCCGGGCCGAAATTGACGCTAAATTATCCCGCTCTTAAACAGCCAGCAATAAATTAGGGATCAAAATATGCTGGTTGGGTGATGCCGATTCAATAATCATTGCCAGATCGTCCCGATTCACCGCAACACAGCCAGCTGTGCTGGTTTTGCCAGCGGCAATACAATGCAGAAAAATGGCACTGCCATGGCCGACCACGACCGGGTCATCATTATAGCCAAGCTCCACCACAAAATCATATGCCGCATCTTGGCGCCACATCTGTTCATGGCGAAACTGATAAGGCCGGTTCACATAGCGATTATAGTCAGGGCTGGTCACGTCATCACACCACCCACAATCAGCTGTCAGGCGATGACAAGGAAGAACTGTATCTGGGCATTGCACCCGGTCTGGCCGGTAATAAACCGCCCGCACCGGCCAGCGCCCGCAAGGCGTGCCCCCGTCGCCTTCACGTTTATCAGCCGCGCTGATCAAGCCGCCCCGGCCAATATGCGCCGCCACCCGGCATCCACCAGCCTCTAGCCAATAGCCCCCCATATCATCTGCTGTCACTACCCAATCATATGCCATCATTTGCTATCCACGGCCATCAAAACGCCTGCTTATTATGGTTTTTTGAATATCTGTTTCATATCATCACCACTCTAAGCTAGCATATTATGTCTTTCTATCCGCTTGTCAGCGCCAAAAGACATAACCTTAGTTATGATGAAATAAAGGCCAAACAGATGACAGGATTATCCACCTATCTCGATCGCCGGATGTGGCGCATTTTATTACTTGGGGCGATGAGTGGGTTTCCGTGGGTGCTGATCGGTTCGGCGCTGTCTCTATGGCTAAAGGAAGATGGGCTGAGCCGTTCGGCCGTTGGCTGGGCCGGGCTTATTTTCAGCGTCTATGCCGTTAATTTTTTGTGGGCGCCGTTAATCGATAGCATCCGTATCCCATTTTTGGCTGACCGTATTGGTCATCGCAAATCATGGATTGTCAGTTTTCAGGCGTGCATATTGATCAGTTTGATTGGCTGGAGCACCCTTTACCCATCGACCGATATTTGGATGGTGATGGGGTTTGGTTTGGTGATTGCCACCGCATCTGCATCACAAGATATCACCATTGATGCCTTGCGTATCGAACAGATCGGCGCCAATGAAAAATCATCCATGGCGGCCGGTGCCGCCACCGCCGTTGTTGGATGGTGGAGCGGTTATAAAATTGGCGG
>JAYOVO010000108.1:0-4364 GCA_038151495.1 Alphaproteobacteria bacterium | reverse complement strand
GCCGAAACCAAAAAGATTTTGGACCCAGCGATCGAGCTTGTGGCGCATTGTGTGCGTATCCCGGTGTTTGTGGGCCATAGCGAGGCTGTCTTTATCGAAACTGAAAAGCCAATGACCGAGACAGGTGTACGGACTTTATTGGAAGATGCCGAAGGCGTTGTCGTGGTCGATCACCGGGCAAATGAAGGCTATGTCACGCCGCATGAGGCAGCTGGCGAAGATGCCGTCTATATCAGCCGCATTCGCAAAGACCCAACCGTGCCTAATGGGATGGTGTTTTGGTGCGTGTCAGATAATTTGCGTAAAGGCGCCGCGCTGAATTCGGTGCAGATTGCCGAGCTAATTGCCGAACGCGGCCTGTTTGGGCGCGCCTAGCTGGCGCGATCAGCCAAGCCACAGGCGGTCAGCTTGTGCAGATTGTCAAACAGCGCAATATCAATGGCAGTAGCGCTGTCATCTATAATGTGGTGGGCGTCCTGGCTGGCGGCGGCAAAGGCGGCGTTAAGATCATGTCCGGCGGTAAGCCAGCAGGCCAAAATAGCGGTAAGTAAATCACCCCCACCAGCAACACCATGTGGCCGTTTTGCATAATCAAATGCGGTCACATTTTGCCGCGTCACTTTAAGATCGCTGATGCCACGGTCTTCATTGGCAATGCCGGTGGCAATAACAGCCTGCAAGTTTGGGTTTTGTTGCAGCATTGTTTTGGCGGCCCTGGCGGCCTCATGCGCTGTCTCAATATGGCTATCTGTTAGCAATCCCAGTTCAAATTGATTGGGTGTGACAATATGCGCCACTGGCAAAAGCTTTTGCCGGATCTGGTCAACAATAGCGCTGTCAACATAAAGACGGCCCCCGTCGCCAAGCACCGGATCAAGAATATAGACCCCATCAGGCCGTTCAGCTTGCCAGCCTTGGATCATGCTATGAATCGGATCGGCTTGCCTGGCATCGCCAAGATAGCCGGTCACAACACTGTTGATCTGCGGCAAAACACGAAGTGTGGTAAGTGCCTCTAAGATGGCGCTAAATTGCGTCTGGTCAGCAGGCCCGCCAGCGATTGTGCCATAGCCGGGATGCGCTGCAAGTGAAATGGTGTCGATCAGTAACGGCTGCATTCCCAAGGTCGTGATCACCGGTGCGGCAACACTATTGCCAACAAAACCACAAGTCACGGCTGACTGTATCGACAGAATTTGTTTCATTGGCATTGTTGTGCCGCGCTTTTTCAAAAAACGCAAACATCAAAATATTTCTGTCCAAATCGCCGCCCGGCAAAAGGAATTTGCCCTTTCACATTGACTATTATGGCTGAACGTCTCATATAAATTATCACTCTTATCGTTGCATAATCGAGGGCTGTAATGGCGAAACCGCGTCCGTTATCACCGCATCTGCAGATTTATCGACCACAATTGACATCCATTATGTCAATTTCGCACCGGGCCACTGGCGCTGCCTTGGCGGCTGGCACTTTGTTGTTATGCCTATGGCTTGTGGCATTGGCGGCAGGTGATGTTTGGTACGCATTGGCGGCAACGGTAATTGGCCATCCGATTGGCAAATTCATATTGTTCGGCTATTCGGTGGCGCTTGTCTATCATGCGCTAAATGGGGTGCGGCATTTAACCTGGGATCGCGGCATCGCGCTGACCATTCCTGGGGTCTATCGAAGCGGACAGATTGTGTTGTTGTTGACGGTTGTGATCACCACATTGATATGGGCCGTGTGGCTGTAAAGGCGGGTTGTGTGATGGCTGGAAAATCAAATAAACCGCATGCATCGGCTGTGCCGCACTGGAAATGGCAGAGGCTCAGCGCGATCGTGACCTTGCCGCTGATGGTCTATTGTGTGTATCTGTTGGGCGGGCTGGCGACGCTTGATTATGAAGCGGCGCGGCAATTGGTTGCCGCCCCAACGACTTCTTTGCCGCTGGCAGTACTGATCGGTGTAGGCATCTATCATGCCGCGCTTGGTGTGCAGGTAATTATTGAAGATTATGTGCCGTTGGCAAGTGGCCGTAACGGGTTGATTATGTTTGCAAGAGTAGCGTTAGGGGGAATCGCGCTCGTCAGTCTTGTCGCACTGGCGCGCATCACATTTTAAATTGGGTCTGTTGGTCTTATCTGTCCAGCACCGGAAGGTTTGTCATGACTGCATATGAAATTACTGACCATCAATATGATGTTGTTGTTGTTGGTGCGGGTGGCGCGGGATTGCGTGCGACGCTCGGGATGGCGGCATCTGGATTGAAAACCGCCTGTATCAGCAAGGTCTTTCCCACCCGGTCACATACGGTGGCGGCGCAAGGTGGCATTGGTGCCGCGTTAAATAATATGGGTGAAGGCGATAATTGGCAGTTTCATATGTATGACACTGTCAAAGGGTCTGATTGGCTAGGCGATCAGGACGCTATTGAATATATGTGCCGCAATGCCATTCCCGCGGTTATCGAACTGGAAAATTATGGGGTGCCATTTTCCCGTACGGAAGAAGGTAAAATTTACCAGCGCCCATTTGGCGGTCATACGCTTGACCATGGCAAATCAATGGCGCGGCGCGCCTGTGCCGCCGCCGATCGGACAGGCCACGCTATTTTGCATACCCTTTATCAGCAATGTTTAAAACATGCGGCGCATTTTCATATTGAATATTACGTTCTTGATCTGTTGATGACCGACGCTGGTGAGTGTGCGGGTGTGATTGCGCTTTGTATGGAAGACGGCACATTGCATCGGTTCTGGGGCCAGCAAACGGTGCTGGCAACAGGTGGCTATGGGCGGGTGTATTTTTCCTGTACATCGGCGCATACCTGCACCGGCGATGGAAATGCGATGGCGCTGCGGGCAGGGTTGCCGTTACAGGATATGGAATTTGTGCAATTTCACCCCACCGGTGTTTATGGCGCTGGTGTTTTGATCACCGAAGGGGCGCGTGGTGAAGGTGGATATCTGACAAATTCCGAAGGCGAACGCTTTATGGAAAGATTTGCCCCAACAGCAAAAGACTTGGCCAGTCGTGATGTTGTCAGCCGGGCCATGACAATCGAAATTAATGAAGGTCGCGGGGTTGGCCCAAACAAAGACCATATCATGTTGCATTTGGAACATATCGACCCAGATACGTTGCATGTTCGTTTGCCCGGCATCACCGAAACAGCGCGGATTTTCTGTGGGGTGGATGTGACCCGCGAACCCATCCCGGTTTTACCAACGGTGCATTACAATATGGGCGGCATTCCAACCAATTATCATGGCGAAGTGTTGTCACCGACAGATAGTGACGAAAATGCTGTGGTGCCGGGGCTGATGGCTATTGGCGAAGCGGCCTGTGTGTCGGTGCATGGTGCCAACCGATTGGGTACGAATTCACTTCTTGATATTGTGGTGTTTGGCCGGGCGGCGGCGCATCGTGCCAGCGAAACGGTGACCGCTGGTGCGGCGGTTGCCAAGGCCCCGCAATCGGCAACTGACAAAGCGCTAGATAGATTTGACCGGATGCGTCATGCCAATGGCAGTGAATCAGTGGCCCAGCTTCGGCTTGATATGCAACAGGCGATGCAACGTCATGCCGCGGTGTTCCGGTCAAGCGAGTCTTTGTCAACTGGTGTGCAAAGCATGGATAAAATTGCCAGCCGCATGGGACAGCTTGGCGTTGCCGACAAATCCTTGATCTGGAATACCGATTTGATAGAGGCGCTGGAACTTGAAAATCTGATGGGGCAAGCGCTGGTGACCATTCGGTCTGCGGATCAACGGCAGGAATCACGCGGGGCGCATGCACATGAAGACTGGCCCGAACGCGATGATGAAAATTGGATGAAACATACGGTGATGTGGCTTGATGAAAATAACAAATCAAAGCTCGCCTACCGGAAAGTGGCAATGAACACGCTGAGCAATGATGTGGCCCCTATTCCACCAGCCCAGCGGGTCTATTAGGCAGAAGTGAAAGAGGACGATCATGGCCGAATTTAAATTGCCTAAAAATTCAACCTTGACCAAGGGCGTGACGCATAAAGCTGATGGTGCGGCACAAAATGTAAAGACCTTTGAAATCTATCGCTGGTCACCTGATGATGATGCCAATCCGCGGATTGATAGTTTCGAAGTTGATCTTGATCGCTGTGGGCCGATGGTGCTGGATGCGCTGATCAAAATCAAAAGCGAACAAGATAGCAGTCTGACCTTTAGACGGTCTTGCCGTGAAGGGATTTGCGGGTCCTGTTCAATGAATATTGATGGCACCAACACGTTGGCTTGCCTCAAAAGCATTGATGATGTGAAAGGCACAGTCAAAATTTATCCATTGCCGCATATGCCGGTGGTAAAGGATTTGGTGCCAGACCTCAGCCAGCCATATC
>JAYOVO010000107.1:0-4510 GCA_038151495.1 Alphaproteobacteria bacterium | reverse complement strand
GCGGCACACCCGCGGCAATTTGCAATCCAGCCGCGGCAAATTTACTGCCATTCTTGATATGATCATCATCGGTAAAGCTGACCACAACACTGGGCGCCTTAAACCCATCAGCCGCCACCGAGATAAAGCCACGGCTTTCTAACAGTGATCGCACCGCTGTTCCAAGATCGATCTGTTCTTGACGCACCGCTTCAAACCCATAGTTTTTGGTCTCAATCAGCGTGTCACGAAACACCAAAAGCGCGTCAGTCGGCATGGTTGCGTGATAGGCATGCCCCCCATTTTCATAGGCCTGCATGATGCCAAGCCATTTTTTTACGTCGCAGACATAGCTGGATGACTCGGTCTCGGCAATGCGCGCCAGCCCGCGGTCAGACAGCATGACAAGACCAGCACATGGCGAAGCGCTCCAACCTTTTTGCGGCGCGCTCAACAACACATCAACGCCAAGCGCGACCATATCAACCCACAACGCCCCGGATGCCACGCAATCCAGAACAAAAATACCGCCATTCTCATGCACCGCGTCACTGACCGCTTTGATATAGGCATCCGGCAAGATCATGCCAGCAGAGGTTTCAACATGCGGGGCGAATACAACAGCTGGCTTTTCCCGGCGGATCGTGGCAACAACTTCATCTAACGGTGCGGGGGCAAATGGCGCCATCTGGTTACTGCCAGCGCTGTCTTGGCGTTGGGCCGCCAACACGGTTGTGCTGAACGTGATTTTGCCTTTTTCCAGAATTTCACTCCAGCGAAAGCTAAACCAACCATTACGAATGATCAGCACATGCTGGTCATTGGCGAACTGCCGCGCAATCGATTCCATGCCAAAGGTCCCGCCACCCGGAATCACCGCAACAGCCGACGCCCGGTAAGCATCTTTCAGCAAAGCAGATATATCCCGCATCACCTGTTGAAACGCCCCGGACATGGAATTTAATGACCGGTCGGTAAAAACCACTGAATATTCAAGCAATCCATCTGGATCAAGATGCGGCAGAAGTGACGGCATGGGTTTGTCTCTCCATAATTTTGGGGCATTAGGTCAACATAGCACAACAGGGCGCGCCGATAAAAATTTCGGTGTGTAACGAAATAACTTAAGGTGACTGGGCATGGATCGGGTCAACGCCAAAAATCCAGCCTTCTTGCCGTGCAGTTAAACCTATCGGGTCTGGCAAGTCAAACATCGTCTTGGTTGTTTGTTGGGCAAAGTGACGCAATGCCGCCGCCGCGATGATCGCGTCTGCCTCGTCTGCATCTGCCCCTTTTGCGATAAATTGTGGGGGGACACCGGCGCTGTTGTAAAACCCCAATGCCGCGTTCAAAAAATCAGCCTGTGCGGCGGCTTGTTTTGCCGGCACCATACCCGCCCGGTAAAAATAATAGCTTGGAAAAATTTCCACAAGCACCAGCCTGACGCCGGGCCAGCATTGGCGAAGATCATCAAACGGCCATACCGCAAGCTGTGCACCAAGCTTCTGACGCAAATGATGGATACACCGCATACCAGCCATTGACCCGGTGCTGACATTATCTGCACCAACCGCTTTGAATGTCGGTGACGGGCTTCGCCCAGATGCCTTGGCCGCCAATTCGGTCATCCGCCGCCGCGATTCATAGCGCGGGGCAGAAAAATCTGGGGGCGCCAAATAATATGCCCCCCATACCGGATGCCGGAACATCCCACCACCATAAAAATGCGGTAAATCCCCATTGACCTCATCAACAAGCCGCCATAGCGCGGCGGCATCTTTGGGGGTATCGTCGCAATCGGGAAAATAACTACCACAATCGGCAAATGGATGGGCAAAGGCAAAATCAATCCCCACCAACAGCGGGGCCCCGGCTGGCACCTGTGCGGCCTGATCAAGCAGAAATGTCATCACATCTTGCCGCGACCAATGGTCATTTTGTGGCGGTAAAATGGTGTCTGGTACAGTTGTACCGGGTCTGGCCATAGCGAGTTGAATCCCGGCAATAAATTGACCTTTCGCACCAGACCAATCAATGCCAACAAACCCTGACCATGCATGACCAAAACCGTCTACAGCTTGGCAATCCCGCATCACATCATCCCAATGTTGGATATTGTCGTCATGGCGATCGTCAGTCCCAATAGTTGGCGCGGCGTCATTGACAGCTTTAGCATTTGTCAATCGCTGGCGATAGGGTATAGGAAAAGCCCGATCAACAAGGATTTCTATATCATGACTGTACCGCCACCTTCATCTACAGCCTCGCCGCATTATGATCTTTTGATCATTGGTGCGGGCATCGCCGGGCTTGCCGCCGGCCGGATGGCCCAACAAGCTGGTCTAAAGGTTATGTTGATTGACAAAGGGCGGCGCGTTGGCGGGCGCGTATCAACCCGCCGCATTGATGGGTTTGTATTTAACCATGGCGCCCAGTTTGCAACTAGCAAATCATCTGATTTTGGCGATATTTTGCGCGCCGCCAGTACCGCTGGCACGGCAACCAACTGGCAGATTGAGGATAAAAAAACGGTCGTGATCGGCACGCCGATGATGCGCGCCATCCCCATGTTTCTGGCCGATAATCTGCCAATCCAGCAAAATCGGCGCATTGCCCGCATTATCCGCAAAACAGACCATATTCAATGTGTTGATACTGATGATGTTCCAGTTACCGCCAAAAAAGTGATCTGCACAGCCCCGGCCCCACAAACCGCGGCCTTGCTGACAGATGATTTCCCCGATCTTGCGGCCACCGCCAGCCACGCCGCCTATGCACCCTGCCTGACGGTCATGCTGGGGCTTGCCGATGACGAATTGTTGCCAAAAATGCCGGTCAAATCGCCACAGCATGATATTGGCTGGGCCATGTGCGAGACCGCACGGCCAGACGCCGCACAGCACCGCCCAGCGTTGACCATTCAAGCTGATGCCGCGTGGAGCGGCGCCCATAAAGATGATAGAACCGACAGCATCATCAAACAGCTGATCGAAAAATATCAACTGGCAACCGAATGCCAGATCGGCGAGGTTTTACATGCACATGCACATCGCTGGCTTTATGCAAAAGTGACAACGCCAAGCCCGGCGGATGCGATCATTTGCCAAAAAAATCTGGCCATCGCCGGGGACTGGCTGGGCGGGGCGCGCATTGAACATGCCTTTATCAGCGGACAGCGTGCCTTTATGGCGTTACACCCTACACACGCACGGCCATCTATCTGATCAATTGAAATTTTGGCCGTTTTGGCAGCTGCGATTCAGGCAGATGTCTATTCAGACGCCGGTTGACACAGCCAAATATCCAAATGATCAGCACCGTCACCAGAATAAAATAGCCAGCCAAAATCGGATAGGGAATGAATGGATTAAATGTCTTGTCTGCAAGATAGCTTGCGTAATAGAGCGCATCACCCTTTTGCCGCCATGCCGGAAAACTGGAAAAAAACACAAGCGCGGTGGCATGAAACAGAAAAATCGCCTCATTTGTATAAGACGGCCAGCCAAGCCGCAGCATGGTTGGCCATATAATGCGGGTAAATTTCTTGGCACCACTCATACCAAAACTGTCAGCCGCCTCAATCTCGCCGACCGGAATGGATTTTAGCGCCCCATAAAAAATTTCTGCTGAATAGGCCGCGGTATTGCAAAACAAAACCAGCAAGGCCCCAAGCCAAGCCCGCGTCAGCCATCTGGTTTCCGCCGCAAACACAGTACCAAAAATTTCAAATTCAACACCAACTTTCGGCAGTAACACAAAGGCTTCATAAGCGAGAAAAAACTGGATGAATAATGGCGATCCGCGAAACAAAAACACAAACCAGTTTGACGGCAACCGCAACCAAATTGAATGGCTGTTTTTTCCAAGTGCCAGCGCCGTGGCCAGCCAAAACCCCAATAACAGGGCAATAAATCCAAAATAAATATTCCACAAAAGGCCGCTACCAATCAGCACAAATTGCTCGCACAGCGTGATATCGCTTTTTGGCAATAGCCTCTCGCCAATGCCAAGCGCCCGTAGCCCATAATCCTGAATGGTATCAACACAGCTTGTCACGAGGCGGCCTCCGCACTGCCAAGCGTTGCTTGACCAAAGGAAAAGCGCGCCATGAGCCGTGCAAAAAACCTCTCACTTATCCACGTCAGAGTAAGATAAAACACCAGCAACCCCAGAAAATACCATAGCCGCCAATCGCCATGCGGGTAGCTATGCGCGGATGTCTTACTGCCGCCAAGTTCACGTGCCCAATAGACAACATCCTCAACGCCCAAGAGAAATAGAAGCGGCGTTGCCTTGACCAAAATCATCCAGAGATTTGACAGCCCAGGCAACGCGAACACCCACATTTGCGGCAGATGAACACGCCAGAATATTTGCCGCCGTGTCATACCAAAGGCGGCGGCGGCTTGAAGCTGGGCATCTGGTACAGCGCGCATCGCCCCGCGCAATGTGTTGCCAGCAAAGGCCCCAAACACGATAGCAAATGCCAGCAGAGCAAGCATAAACCCATAGATTTCATGCACCCATTGCG
>JAYOVO010000106.1:0-4651 GCA_038151495.1 Alphaproteobacteria bacterium | reverse complement strand
ATTGGCCATTTCCTATCTGGATCGCAGTGATCTTGGTCATGTCAATGTCGATGATCTGGATGTAACCACAACCGGTTCGGGTGAAACCCAATCAGATCTGGTGAATAAAGTCACCAGCCGCGGGTATATCCGTAAACAAGGTTTGGTGGTCTATTCCAATGATGGGTCTGCGGCGGTTGCAAAGTCATATGACACGGACGCAGAAACCATGCTTGCCAAAGGTGACAGCGCGGCTATCACAGCCGCTGATACCGCCGCAGAGGTTGTTGTTGGTGCGGTTGCCGACCAAACAGCCGAACGGGTAAAACAGGCGCGCATGCAGGGGTATGAAGGCGAGGCCTGCCCTGAATGTCAAAACTTTACATTGGTGCGCAATGGCACCTGTCTGAAATGCAACACTTGTGGTGGCACCACAGGGTGCAGTTAAGTCTCTCCCTGCAGAGCAACCTGCAGAACTGGCCCCGTGCTCTATGCCGGGGCCTTTTTCTTTGGTGGGTAAGCCGCTGTCATTTTGCTTGCAGCTCCGCGCCGGCTATGCGAGGTTTTGAGCGCAATACAAAAACCATTCCGCGGCAAACTCTTGGCCGATGATGCCGCAAAAACCAGACGAGATGATGATGAGCAAAGTTGAAGAAAAATTGAACAAAATCGGCGTTACCATTCCTGATGCCCCAACCCCAGCGGCAAATTATTTGCCATTTACCAAAACCGGCAATCTGGTGTTCGTGTCTGGTCAGGTGCCATTTGTCGATGGCAAGCTGCAAATCACCGGCACTGTTGGCGTTGATGCCAGCGTTGAAGATGCCCAAGGCCAAGCGCGGATTTGCGCCATTAATCTGTTGGCCCAGCTAAAAGTGGCTTGTGACGGTGATCTTGACCGGGTGAAGCAAGTGGTAAAACTTGGCGCTTTTGTCGCTTCAGCCAATGATTTTCATAGCCAGCCCACAGTCGTCAATGCCGCGTCAGATTTGATGGTTGAGGCATTTGGTGATGCCGGGCGGCATGCACGTTTTGCCGTTGGCTCTAATGCCCTGCCGCTTGGATGTCTTGTTGAAATAGACGGTATTTTCGAAATTCAGTAGCGTGTCATCGACACAAGATCGCAACATTTATGCCGCGGCAATACCCCATTGCCGGGGCGGTTATCTTAATCTGGCAATTCATGGACAATGACGCCTTTCGCCTACATGTTCATAACAGCATCCATGCCATCAACCCGGCCGATTGGAACAAATTGGCTGGGACAGAGAACCCCTTTATCCAGTATGATTTTTTATCTGCGCTGGAAGATGGGGGGGCCGTTGGCGCCAACAGCGGCTGGAACATCGCGCATTTGGCCCTATACGATACCAGCAACAAATTGCTTGGCGTTGCGCCGCATTATTTAAAACAGCATTCTTACGGCGAATATATTTTTGATCATAGCTGGGCGCATGCGTTTGAACGGGCTGGCGGGGCATATTACCCAAAATCATTAAGCGCCGTACCTTTTACCCCGGCTACCGGCCCACGTCTGTTGGTCACAAACAGAGATGCCACGCAAAAGGCCGCTATGGCGCGCGGCCTTGCATCCCTTGCTGAACAAAATCAGCTATCTTCAAGTCATATCAATTTTTTGCCTGCCGAAGACACAGCCATATTGGCGGATGCTGGCTGGCTGATCCGGCGCGGCACGCAATTTCATTGGCATAATGACGGCTATGAAAATTTTGACGCCTTTCTAGACAATTTATCATCACGCAAGCGCAAAAATATCCGCAAAGAACGCGCCAGTGTTCGTGATGCGGGGGTGGAAATGCTGGCACTCACCGGGGCCGATATCAAACCGCATCATATTGATCATTTTTACAGCTTTTATCTGTCAACGATCGACCGCAAATGGGGCGGTGCCTATTTGACCCGGCACTTTTTTGACATTGTTCATAGCACCATGGCCAACCGCATATTGTTGGTGATGGCCATCTATGACGGCGCCTTGATTGGTGGTGCGTTGAATTTTATCGGTACAGATACGCTTTATGGGCGTAACTGGGGCGCGACCACGCATATACAAAATTTACATTTTGAGGCCTGTTATTATCAGGCAATCGATTTTGCCATTGCGCATAAATTGCGCTGTGTGGAAGCTGGGGCCCAAGGTTTTCACAAGGTCCAGCGCGGTTATCTGCCTATCACCACCTATTCAGCGCATTGGATTCCCCATGACGGGTTTCGCGCCGCGGTTGCCCGGTTTTTACGTGCCGAAGCCGACGGTGTTGCTGATGAACAAAATCAGATTGCTTTGGCAAGTCCGTTTAAAAAAACCGGGCAGTGATGCGGCTTTGTTAGTCGGCTTGTGGTGCTGGTAAGGCTGATTGCCGTTTGCCGGGAAGTGCTTTTGGCGGCGGGGCTTTCACCGACACCTGCAACCGCCCTTCGATGACGTCTACAACGGCCAGACCGCCACCGGTTAACCCGCCAAATAACAGCTCATCTGCAAGCGGCTTTTTAATATGTTCCTGCACCACACGGGCAAGTGGCCGGGCGCCATATTTTTCATCATAGCCACGCTCACCAAGCCAGTCTAACGCCGCCTCAGTCAGCTCTATTTCTACATTGCGATCGGCAAGCTGGGCATCAAGCTGCATGATAAATTTATCCACCACCAGACGGATTACATCCTGACCAAGCGGGGCAAACGGGATGATTGCATCAAGCCGGTTGCGAAATTCTGGCGTGAATATTTTTTCGATGGCTTCAACATCAGCGCCTTCATTATGGGTACGGTTAAACCCGATGGCTGATTTCGACAGTTCCTGCGCCCCGGCATTGCTTGTCATAATCAAAATAACGTTACGGAAATCAACGGATTTGCCGTTATTGTCGGTCAATTTTCCATGATCCATAACCTGCAGCAAAATGTTGAAAAGATCGGGGTGGGCTTTTTCAATTTCGTCAAGAAGCAGCACCGCATGCGGCGTCTGATCGACCGCATCAGTCAATAAGCCGCCTTGGTCAAACCCAACATATCCGGGCGGCGCACCAATCAGCCGCGACACGGTGTGGCGTTCCATATATTCAGACATATCAAACCGCATCAGTTTGATTCCCAATGCCTCGGCCAGCTGTTTGGCCACTTCGGTTTTGCCAACGCCTGTCGGGCCGGAAAACAGATAATTGCCAACCGGCTTTTCGGCATCACGCAACCCAGCACGTGATAATTTGATCGCTGATGCCAGTGCTGTAATGGCCTGATCTTGGCCAAAAACCATGCGTTTCAGATCATCTTCAAGCGATGCAAGAACCGCTTTATCATCACGGCTGACATGCTTTGCAGGAATGCGCGCCATTGTCGCGATTGTGGCTTCAACTTCCTTTTGGCCAATTGTCTGGCGGCGCCGCGATGGTGGCAACAGATTCTGCGCCGCGGCGGCTTCGTCAATGACGTCAATCGCCTTGTCAGGCAATTTTCTGTCATTGATGTACCGGGCTGATAAATCCACAGCCGTTTTGAGCGCGGCACCGGTAAAGCGCACTTTGTGATGCGCCTCATACCGGCTTTTCAGACCATTTAGAATTTTAATGGTATCAGCGACTGTTGGTTCGGCCACGTCAATTTTCTGGAACCGCCGCACCAGCGCCCGGTCCTTTTCAAAATGTCCCCGATATTCCTTATAGGTGGTGGATCCAATACAGCGAAGCGTGCCTTCCTGCAACGCTGGCTTTAACAGGTTAGACGCATCCATGGCCCCACCCGATGTGGCACCGGCACCGATGACAGTATGGATTTCATCAATGAATAGAATGGCATTTTCATCATCTGCCACCGCTTTCATCACCGCTTTTAACCGTTCTTCAAAGTCACCACGATACCGGGTGCCAGCCAGAAGCTGGCCCATATCAAGCGCATAAATGACAGCCGTTGCCAGCACATCTGGCACATCACCTTCATAAATCCGCAAAGCCAGCCCTTCGGCAATAGCAGTTTTACCAACGCCGGGGTCACCAACATAAAGCGGGTTATTTTTGGTTCGCCTGCACAACACTTGAATGGTGCGGTCAAGTTCGCGGTCACGGCCAATTAATGGGTCAATTCTGCCGGCGGCGGCTTTGGCAATCAGATTCACCGCATATTGGCTTAACGGGTCTTTGCCATCGGCTTCGCTACTGTCGCTCTCGATTGGTTCTTCGGTGCCGCGCGCCACGTTACTGCTACTGCCATGGCTGATAAAGGACACCGCATCAAGCCTTGTCATATTCAATGATTTTAAAAACCAGACAGCATGGCTTTCGCGTTCAGAAAAAATTGAGACCAAGACATTGGCACCGGTCGCCACTTCGCGCCCAGACGACTGTGTATGGATAATGGCCCGCTGGATAACCCGCTGAAAACTAGCTGTTGGCTGGACGTCAAGTTCGTCACTGTGGCTGACAATCGAAGCCAGCTCCACTTCAATATATTCCTGCAGCTTATCAAGGAGTGCTGATATATCGACATTACAAGCTGTCAATACTTCACGCGCATCAGCATCATCAGTCAGCGCCACCAGCAAATGTTCAAGCGTGGCAAATTCATGTGATCGTGATGCCGCGTTCGACATCGCACGGCGCAATGTTTCTTCGAGTTCGCGTGACAGCATGATGCCTATTCCTTTTCTAACTGCAATTGTAA
>JAYOVO010000105.1:0-4706 GCA_038151495.1 Alphaproteobacteria bacterium | reverse complement strand
CGCAACGTAAGGCCAAAATATGGACCGCCAAAAATTATTAGAATGGGCTGGGGTTGCGACAGCAATTTTATATTCGATGCTGATCGCGCTCAATATTGGTGCTGAATTTATCGGGTTCAGCCTGTTATTAATTTCGGCATTTTTGATTGGATTGTGGGCATATTTTGGTCGGCACCGCGGCATATTATTTCTTCAGCTATTTTATGCCACTGCTGGTTTGATTGGAATGTTGCGCTGGTTTTAATGGTGTTGATACCATCTCGCCAACAAAAGTGATGGGGTTATCTAACGCCGAACAACAGGCCAACCACAAAGACCACGCCAACGGCAAACACCAGATGCGGTATGGCCACCGGCCTTTGCATAATTTCAGTAACACGCGCTGTCCAGCGCGGTGACACACTATCCAGATTTGCATCTAGAAAGGCTTGCACCTCACTGGCAGATAACTGCGTTGACGAATGCAAGCCTGCTTTTTGCGCCACTAGCTTGATCGGCATGACCACCAGCCCCCTACCATGATTCAGAAGTGCTATTTTAAGGCTGATTAACCATTCTGGCCGACAATTATATTTCACGTTGGCCGAAATCATCATTGCATTTCATGTGGCATCTGACTTAGTCTACTGGCGATTGCGCGCCCTGCGTTACATCACATTTATCCATAAGACCCTATCCGCGCCACCTTTACGGCGTTAGCAAGAGATTTATTCGATGTCGATAAACCAAAAAATCGTTGCGGATTTGATTAATAACAAGATCGAATTTGTTACCACAGTCCCATGTAAACAGCTTGCCGGAGTGATTGATGAAATTGACGCTGCCAAGTCGATTTATCATATCCCGTCAAACAAAGAGGATGAAGGTATGGGGCTTTGCGCTGGCGCATATATGGGCGGCAAAAGAAGCGCCATCATCATGCAAAATACGGCCATTGGCGTGACCATCAATACGCTGGTAACACTCATTCAATATTATAACATTCCCCTGCCCATGCTGATCAGCTATCGCGGCGAACTTGGCGAACCTGTCGCCTGTCAGGTGGAAATGGCCGTCCATACCAAGGCGTTGCTCGCACAGTTGAACATTCCGACCTATCATTTTCATCACCCGGATGATGTGCATGAACTGGACAGCATTCTCAAATACAGCTTTATGGGCAAAAAACCTGTTGCCATTTTAACTGACGCCAGCTTTTGGCAGGGAGCGTAAGTGATGATCCGTAGCGAAGTATTAAAAAACCTGATCCCGATCATCTCTGACCAGCTTGTTGTGTCAAATATCGGCTTGCCCTCGCAAGAACTTCATATGCTGGATGACCAGCCAAGCAATTTTTACATGCTTGGAACAATGGGCCTCGCCTCGTCAATCGGGCTTGGTCTGGCATTGGCACAATCTGCCAAGGTGATTGCCATTGATGGTGACGGGTCTATTCTGACAAATCTTGGAACGTTGCCAACAATTGCCAATAATACGGCTGACAATTTTATCCTGCTGATCATTGACAATGGCAGCTATGGATCGACCGGTGACCAGCCAACATATGCAGGGCGCAAAACGTCTTTGGCGAAAGTGGCTGAAGCTTGCGGTTGTGACAATGTTGTGGAATGCAGCGCTGAAGACACGCCAGCCGCGGTAAAGGCGGCGCTTGATGGCCAACAAATGACCATCATCGTTAGCAAATGCGAGTCAGGCAACATTAAGGTACCAGTGATCGATATGGACGCACCCGTGATCCGCGACCGGTTCATGCGTGAGGTGGCCCGTCGTAACGCCTAGCTGGAACATGACAAAGACACGTCGCCACCATTGCCGCGCTTGGTTGATTGTCCTGGCGTTGCTATGGCCGGTGGCGGCAAGCCTCCCAGCCGCCGCTGACACTACCGAAAGATTTGTTGGTACGGTGCTGTTTATGCGTCATGCCTTGGCACCGGGCTTTGGCGACCCAGATCATTTTTCTATCAAAGATTGTAATACGCAACGCAATCTTGATGAAACTGGACGGGCGCAGGCCCGGGCGATTGGTGCCAAACTGGCCGCGGCTGATATCAAATTTTCAGCAATTTATTCAAGTTACTGGTGTCGCTGTCTTGAAACCGCCCAGCTCCTTGGTTTGGGTGCTGTCACACCCTTTGACGGGTTAAATTCCTTTTTTCAAAACCATGCACCGCGGGACGCCACGTTGGCAAAATTGCGCCAGAAACTTGACAGCTTGTCACCATCGGCACCTGCCAGCTTGATGGTCACACATTCGGTGACAATCCGCGCGATCACTGGCTTGTCGGTCGCATCGGGCGGCGTGGTGATTTACGATCTGAAAACTGGCACAGCCCGGGAACTGTCCCTGTCATCATTATGACAAGGCATGTCACCGCCATAGTTTGATCTGCTTACTTGTCGGGCTGAGCCGCAGTCGTCACCGTTTCTTTGACCTTGCGAATGGCCATCCATACAGCCAGCGCAATGATTGGTACGGCTCCTGCCTTGATATATGACAAAGACAAACCCCACTGATCAATCGGCAGACTGACCGCGATATAGCCAACCAGCCCAACACCATAATAGGTAACCGCAGCGATCGACAGCCGTTCAACCGTCTGTTGCAATCGTAATTGATGTTTGGCGCGCTGGTCCATTGACTGCAACAAATCGCGATTTTGTCGCTGTATCACCAATTCCGTTTGCGTCCGCAGCAAGGCGCCTGCCCGGTTAATACGTTGTGACAGGCTAGCCAACCGTTCAGAAAAGGCAGTGCAACTATCCATCGCCGGCGTCATGCGGCGATCAAGAAACCCACGCACACCTTGAAACCCAGACAATCTGGTTAGCTGCATACGCTCTAACCGGCCGGTCAAAATGCCAAGATATGCCTTGGTGGCGGACAGCCGATAAGATGTGCGCGAATAGATATCTTCGACATCAGCGGCTTGTGAAGACAATACAGTTAGTAATTGTTGTACCTGTCCATCAGGTTTTTTGATTTCCTGAGCCAAATCATTTGTCAGCCCGTTCAACACCTCTTCAATATCGGTCAATCTGGCGGAATATGCCTTTACTGTTGCCAGACCAAGCAATGAAAGTAGCCGATAGGTTTCCACTTCAACAATACGCTGAACCACACGGCCCATGCGGATGGCCTCAATTGACTTGTTGAACACCACTACACGTGAATAACCAGTAGCGTCGATATCAAACGCAAAATGCACCTGCGCCGCCGCGTCACTAAAGTTATTCGATGCCACCGCACGGCAATCCAACATCTTCAGCATGTCAGATTGTTGCAACTTGGCAGGAGGTCGCCCACCGACCTCTACCCATATTGCATGAAATAAGGCGGCTGGCGCGTTTCGTGCCCATGCAAAGGGCATATGCGGCAAATTTCTTTCTTGAAATGCGTCCTTTGAAATACCGGTTTGTACTTTCAATCCTTTTTCAACAAAGCTAATCGTCAAAAATTCGGTATGACGTTCTACCCTCAGGGCAAATCCATCCAATTCAATCCGGTAAAATTTTTCAGCGGCCTGCATAGGTGGCAAGTCGAATCTTTGCAAATAATCATTTACATAGTTCAATACAGCGCTGTCATCATTGCCAACAAGATAAACAAATCTGATGAAGCGGCCAGCGCCTTCAAAATCATAAAACGCCCGTGCATGTAATTCGTCGGACAGGCTCTGACGAAGATCTGATGCGTCATGTATCACCATTCGACCATCCTTTATGCAACAGATATCGGCACCAAAGCAGATGACATTACGCTATATTAGCATAGCTGGATAGATAAGCCGATTGATTGTTGAATCAATTGCAGCATCAGTAATCACTGATTCAAAAAAGCATGACCGGCAAAAAAACTGGGTCTTACAAATCTGAAGCAATGTCGGTGGGATGCGTGGTAAATTTGGCCCAAAAGCAACCATTGAATTGCCATGATGTGGCAAATCAATCGGCGCATGCTAATTTTGCCATAGATTCTCAGGGGAGGATTTTTTCAATCGCCCGGCGCAATTTTGATGATGACGGGCCAGTGGTCGATACAAACCAATCGACAAGATGGCCATCGGCATCAACAAGATGTTTATGAAAATTCCAGCGTGGCACGGCCAAGCCGCCATGTGCCTCGGCCACCCATTTATAATAGGGGTGCGCCGCCGGGCCTTTGACATGCACAATGTCAGTCATCGGAAAATCAATGTTGTAATTCATTGTGCAAAATGATTTGACCTCGGCCGCGCTATCTAGCTCTTGCCCACCAAAATCATCACTTGGCACCCCCAGAACAACAAGCCCGCGATCACGATAGCTGTCCCATAAATCCTGAAGACCACTATATTGCGAGGTAAACCCACACATGGACGCGGTGTTTACGATCAACATGGCTTTTCCCTTGAAATTTGCCAATGGCAAATTTTCGCCGTCAATGCTGGTAAAACTGAAATCATGTGCTGATTGTGTTGTTGTTGAAGCCGCGAAAATCATCGGCACACCCCCGAAAAGGCCGGCAAACGCGGCCATAGATGCAAACATAAAACGGGTCAGTCTGTTCATAGGGGTGTAAATGGGGATCACGCCTGCTGACCACAAGACCCAGACCACGTTTTTGACCATTTGGCCCGTTGGCTTGTCTGATCATGAGACAGGAAACGATAGGGGCAATGATAGCGGCAATGGCCAAGGCACTGCGCCCGGTATTATCGTGCATTTAA
>JAYOVO010000104.1:0-4743 GCA_038151495.1 Alphaproteobacteria bacterium | reverse complement strand
TTGATTTCGTAACACCGGCAAGCCGTGCGGCCATGTTTGCGCCCATAAATTTCCAGCCGATGTTCGGTAAGCTCAAACCCCATTTCGCTGGCTATTTCCTCGATCAGCTTTTGCAGTTGCTGGCTTTTAAATTCATGGATTTGGCCGGTTTCAACATCCATCAAATGATCGTGTTCCACACGTTTGATTTCAAACCGCGCCTTGCCATCGCCAACATCAAGTTTTTGGATGAGCTGATAATCTTCAAAAATACCCAAAGACCGATAAATTGATGCAATCGATATAGAACTATCTTTTTCCTTGCACCGTAAATAGATCGTTTCGACATCGGGGTGATCGGCCGCTTCTTCAAGCACCGTTGCCAGCAAATGACGCTGGCTGGTCATTCTGATCCCAGCATGCGTGCATTTTTGTGCAAAAGGCATGTCACCTTTTTTACGTGCTTTTTTGCCAGTCATATTTTTAAATACCATTCAGAAACGCTGATTCATTGTTGCATCAAAACATAATTTTGCAAAAATATATTGCAGCTTCATATGATCGGCCTAGGCTAATTGTAAGATTGCCAAATTTATCACCTTGGAGGTGTCGCCATGCTTTCAAAAGAACAGGTCGAATTTTTTAATGCTAACGGTTATTTAGTGGTCGAAGATGCGGTCACGCCCGATCAATTAGATGCGTTAAGGCAAGATTTTGCCGGGTGGGTAGAAGAAAGCCGGGGCCATGATGAAGCGTGGGGAAAAATCATCAACGGCAAGCCTAGATTTGATGTTGAAAAAGGGCATTGTGCTGCCACGCCCGCGTTGCGCCGGGTCAATGCACCGCATGAGGTTTCAGATGCGTATTTTAACGTAATGGCCGATAGCAAGATGACCGATATGGTCGCTGATCTGATTGGCCCTGATGTCAAATTGCATCACACAAAAATAAATTCAAAACTGCCCGGATCGGCAACAGCGGTGAAATGGCATCAGGACTTTCCCTTTACCCCGCATACCAATGATGATCTGATTACAGCGCTTTTAATGGTAGATGAGGTGAATACTGAAAATGGCCCGCTGGAAGTTTGGGCTGATACCCACAACGGAACCATCCACACATTATGGCATGATGGCCAGTTTACTGGCGCGGTGAGTGACGAAATTACCGAACAAGCGTTGCAAAAACGTACCATTTGCACGGGTAAGGCAGGCAGTGTTTGTTTGATGCATACGCGGCTTTTACATGGGTCAGCACCTAATCGGTCTGACGCATCACGGACGCTTTTCATCTGCGTTTATAGTGCCGCTGATGCCATGCCTATTTCACCGTCACCCGTCCCCACCACGCATCAAGGGATGATCGTTCGAGGAGAAGATAAAGGCCTAGTGCGGTCAGTAGATTTTCATATACCCATGCCAAAATTGCCAGATGGCGCGTCTTTCTTTGACCAGCAGCAAAAAGGCTGAGGAAGCATATGAGATTAGATCAAGCGCAAGAAGATCTTTTTTGTGCCATCGCCAATGATGAAAATCGAACACCGCATTCTATGCCTGGTTGGTATTATTCAGATCAGCGGCTCTTTGAACTAGAAAAAAACAAAGTCTTTGCTGATGGGTGGGTTTGCGTTGGCCACCAGAGTGAAATTTCCAAAATAGGTCAATATGTAACAGCCACCATCGGTGATGAGCCGATCGTCATACTGCGTGATCGACAAAAGCAAATACGCGCCTTTTCCAATATTTGCCGACATCGCGGCATGACACTTGTCGATGGTAAGGGAAAGGCTAGTCTCCTAACCTGTCCTTATCACGCGTGGAGTTATCAGCTTGATGGCCAGTTGTTCAAAGCACCATACATGGATGCAGTTGAAGGATTTGACCCCACGGTTTGCGCCCTGCCGGAATTTAAACTGGAAGTGTGGTTGGGATTTATGTTTGTTAACATCAATGGTGTGGCAGCGCCGCTGGCCCCGCAATTGGCTGATCTTGAACCATTCTTGAAAAATTATCATGCCGAAGACCGCCACAGTACACAAACGTGGCATGAAGAATGGCAAACCAATTGGAAAGCGCTTGTCGAAAATTTTATGGAAGGTTATCACCTCTCGGTAACCCATGCGACAACGCTCGATTACATAACGCCCACAGAATTATGCGAAAAATTAGCATCTGGAGAGGGGTTTACCGCCTATCGATCTAACTATCGTCCATCATCACCTCAACGCTTGCCATTTCCAGCTGATCTGACACCGAAAGAACAGCGGTCTTCAGTGCTGGTGAATATTTATCCAAATTTTGTTATTACAGTCGGGCCAAATTGCGCAGTTTTTTTGATTTTATTGCCAGTTCGCGTAGAAAGTGTGGTGATCAAAATGGGCGTGCTCGTTCAAGATGGTTCGGATGATCTGGCGGAAACCAAAGCCTATATTGATCTTGCACATGCGTTTAATGCAGAAGATAAAGCCACTCTTGAGGCCATACAGAAAAACGCCAAAACGAATTTCCGCCCCATAGCGCATCTTGCGCCTGAAGCGTTTGAAGGTACGATTTGGGATTTTACGCGCCAAATGGCAAGATTAATGATAAGTAATTAAGCAATACACGCATGCGCGCAAATACCGGTTTTATTTGCGTCAATTTAGCTGGCAAGCAAAATAATATGATTGTTTGACGCCATGACAGATCACCCCACAACCTTGTCATTTTTGCGCGACCTTATCGGGTTTCCGACGGTCAGCCGTGACCCCAATCGGGATCTGATTGATTATTGTGCCAACTATTTACGATCAATCGGTGCCTCAGTTGATATCATAACAGCCGAAGCGGGGCGCAAGGCCAATTTATATGCAACGATTGGCCCACAGGATATGCCGGGCGTGATGCTGTCTGGCCATACAGATGTTGTGCCGGTTGATGGTCAGGCTTGGTCAAAACCGCCATTTGAAGCGGTGGTTGAAGACGGGCGGGTCTATGGGCGGGGAACAGCCGATATGAAGGGGTTTGTCGCATCGGCATTATATTGTGCCAGCAAAGCGGCAGAACGACAGCTAAAAACGCCCTTGCATCTTGCCTTGTCTCATGATGAAGAAATCGGTTGTGTTGGCGTTCATTCATTGATTGATATGCTGGCAGATGCGCCGGTCAAGCCAGCCATGTGTATTGTTGGTGAACCGACATCAATGGCCATTGCAACCGGGCATAAAGGCAAAACCGCTATCGAAGCTACCTGCATTGGCAGCGCCGCCCATTCAGCCCTAGCCCCACAGGCGGTTAATGCGATCCATCTGGCCTGCGACCTGATTTCACAAATCAGACATTTGCAAGATGACATTGCGGTGAATGGCGTACAGGATACGGCCTATGATATTCCCTATACCACTTTACATGCCGGGCTGGTCACGGGGGGGGTTGCGCTGAATATTGTACCCGATCATGCCGTTGTTACATTCGAGATACGTAACCTAACAACAGATAACCCAGACAAGATTCTTGATAGGCTACGCGGTGCCATTGCCCCGGTGATCGCTGTTGCCCGCCAACGTACACCGGATGCAGATATTGCGTTTAACGTGATTAATACCTATCCGGGGCTGGACACACCGCTTGATGATGCGGTGGTAGAGATGCTGGCCGGGCTGACTGGCAGTGACCAGCGCATTAAAGTTGCCTTTGGCACCGAGGGGGGGTTGTTTTCGCAAAAGCTTGGTATCCCCGCTGTTGTTTGTGGGCCGGGATCAATGGCACAAGGCCATAAGGCTGATGAATTTGTGACCTTGGCACAGCTTGATGCCTGTGATGCGATGCTTGCAGCGCTGATTGATCGGCTGGTACAGGGTATTGGCTGATCAGATTTACAAATCCCCGGGGACACCATAGCTTGGCGCCGAGTCTGGATTAAGTGCGCGCGTGACATAGTCATTCATTTGCGGCTTATACACATCCCATGCGGCAGATATGGCGGCGATGGGGCAGTCTTCTGTCCAGTCGCAACGCAATTCGGCTAACGGCCAGTCCTGATTATCGACAATCAATAATCCGGCTGAATGCACCTCTCCAGCTTCGCCGCCAGCATCAAGCCCTGCCTGCATAGCGGCAATCAGCCTGTCACCAAGATGGCCTTTGGTGTCATGAAATGCTGTGACCATTGATTTTGGAATGGTTGTGTTTGCCAACAGATTGCCGGCTGCCGCGGCATCCTGACTTTGATATTCTGCATTGATGCCAAGCGTGTTTGTGCCTGAAAAAATAGCTGTCCGGCCAGCGCGATCAATCGCCAGCAACTGGCGAAAGGCTGTATGGCTCGCGGTGGCAATGACGCTGGTGATCGCGGCATCAGCATCCAACCCATTTGTCATTGCATCAAGGACATGGGGGCCAAGCCGCGGGTCGGTCACATTCTGGCTGGCAACAGCCCCAACGCCAGCGCGGGCATGCGCGCATCGTGCGGCAACAGCTGGTGAGGATGATGAAACAGCCATGCCGAATTGTCCGGTTGCCGCGCATCTGCCAAGAATTGAAAATGTCATGATTATTCCTCGTCAGGGATCACCGCGGTGGCATCAATTTCGACAAGCCAGTCGGGACGCGCAAGTGCCTGGACAACCAAGCCGGTCGAAACCGGGTGAACATTTTTGATATATTCACCCATGGTTCGATAGACTGCCTCGCGGTGGCGAACATCTGTTATATAGACCACGACTTTGACAAGATGGGTCATATTGCCGCCAGCTTCCTCTATCAACTGGCGGATATTCTGCATCAC
>JAYOVO010000103.1:0-4918 GCA_038151495.1 Alphaproteobacteria bacterium | reverse complement strand
CCCTTCTCGACCAATTGGCTGAACAAATTCGACAGCACATGAACACTAATTCAGAAAGTATGCCACTTGTAAGCATCTTGCAGGGTGGCACTTGGTCAGCTGGTCGACGGATTGCTCAACAGCTTCGCGCCGACGCAACTCCACCTTTGCGCCTAAAAAGCAGAGGCACAATTTTTTGATAGTGAGCTAGAATAACAACAGGAAAACAAACTATGAGCCAAAAAAACACGACAATAGTTAGTCACCCACTTGTTCAGCATAAACTGTCTATTATGCGTGATATGTCTACACCAACTGCTAAGTTTCGTCAGCTGTTGCGAGAGATAAGCCTGCTATTGGCTTATGAAGTGTGCAGTGATTTGGAAACAGAGCAAGTTGAAATAGAAACCCCTCTCGAAAATGCTCGAATGCCAAAGCTTGAGGGAAAAAAACTTTGTTTCATATCCATTCTAAGAGCTGGAAATGGTCTTCTTGATGGAATGCTGGATTTGGTGCCATCGGCCCGTGTTGGGCATGTTGGTCTTTACCGAGATCCGAAAACGTTAGTACCTGTCGAATACTATTTAAAGTTACCTGATCAACTTGATGAGCGCCTGTGTATCGTAGTCGATCCAATGTTGGCGACAGGTAACTCTGCGGTAGCGGCTGTACAACGCATAAAAGATGCTGGTGCCAAGCGTATCAAATTTGTCTGTTTGCTGGCGGCACCTGAAGGTTTGGCAGCTTTTTCAGAACAGCATCCAGATGTGCCAATTGTCACCGCCGCTGTTGACCGAGAACTGAACGATCATGCCTATATTCTGCCGGGCCTTGGCGATGCAGGCGATCGAATGTATGGCACAAAGTAAGGATGAAACGTGCGCATATCTATGTCGCCTGCGCCGCGTGCGGGATCGTATGATGACAAAGGATTTTGGTGCCAAGCTGTTATGGGGTCAGCTTGGTGTTGTCGATCTTGGGGCGGTCCGCCTCGCCAAACAGTCTGGCTCCTGCGTGGTTATCGACTGTTGCCCTAAAATCGAATTAATGCGACCGTAATCAAAACCCGGGCCTTATGATAAATTTTAAACCAGCTCGATCATAGAGCGCTATGAAAGACAGATAAAATTCATGCCACAAAATATAACCAAAAGCGCCGCCGCGCTTGTAAAACAGGCGTTGACCGAGGTGCCTGTGATTAGCGCTGAAGAGGCCTCATCATTTGTGCAAAGTGACACACATGTGTTTGTAGATTTGCGTGATGGGGCCGAACAGGCACGCGGCATGATCCCGGGGGCGGTTGCCTCGTCGCGCGGCTTGATGGAATTTCATATCGATCCAGAAAGCCCGGCGCATAACCCGGCATTTAATCAGGATAAGACATATATATTCTATTGTGCGTCAGGTGGGCGGTCGGCATTGGCCGCCAAGGTTGCGATGGATATGGGTCTATCACCGGTGGTTAATCTTACCGGCGGCATTGCCGCGTGGACCGCGGCTGGCGGTGCGGTTGAATAGACGATCAGGCCTGACATGGACATGACATCATCTTCGATTGCGACAACTATTGATATTTTAAAGCAGCGGTTTGGTGATCAGCTATCCACGGCCATGTCGGTTCGCCAGCATCACAGCCATACAACAACGCAAATCAAAAGCCAGCTTCCTGACGCCGTGATCTTTGCCAAAAGTACAGATGATGTGGCCGCGGTGGTGGCGGTTTGCCGCGATCATCAATGCCCGATCATTCCGTTTGGTGTGGGGTCATCGCTTGAAGGCCATGTCAACGCGCCAAAGGGCGGGATATCAATTGATATGAATGCGATGGACCGGGTGCTGACGGTGCATGAAGCCGATCTTGATGCGGTTGTTCAGCCCGGGGTCACGCGTGAGTCGCTGAACAATTATCTGCGCGATACCGGGTTGTTTTTCCCGATTGATCCGGGGGCGAATGCCAGCCTTGGCGGGATGGCGGCGACACGGGCTTCGGGTACCAATGCGGTGCGCTATGGCACAATGAAGGATAATATTCTTGCGCTAGAAGCGGTGATGGCTGACGGGCGGGTGATACGCACCGGCACCCGGGCCAAAAAATCATCTGCGGGATATGATTTAACGCGGCTGTTAATTGGATCGGAAGGCACGTTGGGGCTGATCACTGAACTGACAGTGAAATTGCATGGCATACCCGAGGCCATTGCTGGCGGCATATGTTCCTTTCCCAGCGTTGAAGCGGCATGTAACGCGGTGATCACCACCATCCAATATGGCATTCCGGTGGCGCGCATTGAATTGCTTGACGCGGTACAGGTGCGTGCCTGCAATCTCTATTCTGGGCTGGATTTGCCTGAAGACACCTTGTTACTTCTGGAATTTCATGGCACTGAACGCGGCGTGCGCGAAGAGTCAGAACTGTTTGGCGACATCGCGGCTGACTATACCCCGCATAATTTCAAATGGACCACCGATCAAGAAGAGCGGTCAAAGCTGTGGAAAGCCCGGCATGATGCGTTTTGGGCGGCGTTGGCGCTGGTGCCGGGCGGGGTTGGCATCTCTACTGATGTATGTGTGCCTATTTCACGTCTGGCCGAATGTGTTGAAGACACCCGCCGTGATATTGAAGAGAGTGGCATCATTGCGCCGATTGTTGGTCATGTTGGCGATGGCAATTTCCATACTTTGCCGCTTGCGCTGCCAGATGATGCGGCGGCATGGGCCCGGATCAAGGCGTTTGCCGGGCGGCTGTCTGAACGCGCCATTGCGATGGGCGGGACCTGTACTGGCGAGCATGGCATTGGTCAGGGCAAGATCGATTATCTTAGACAGGAAATGGGCCCGGCGGTGGATGTGATGATGGCGGTGAAACAAGCACTCGACCCCCATGACATTTTAAATCCGGGTAAATTATTCACCAAATGAGGCAGCAAAGATCTTGGCTGAGGCCGCCTAGATGCAATAATTAACCAACACGCTCTGGTAGGGACAGTTTGTCATCAACACCATGTGTCGCAAGCGATGCTTCGATAAATCCATTTTCGATGGCATCGTTGATCAGATCATTTAAAAATTGCAGAACAGCTGGATCTGTTTTTTTGATGCCAACGGCCTGTTTGATGGCGGTAAAGCGGGGCGCGATCATACGGTGCCGATCGGTGTCTAATTCCATTTGTAATCTGGGTTTCAGGCTGGCCAGAACATCTGCCTCGCCGCGCGAAAACATATCATGTGAATGCTGGATCGAATCGGCGGCAACCAAGCTGGCATGTTGTAAATTGTCCCGCAGCCACAGATCATATGCACTTCGATAAAAGGCGATGATTTTGACATCTTTCTGGTCAATATCTTCATTGCTGGTGAATGCTGACTCGGTGCGCACCAGAAAATTTGCATCAATCAATACATAAGGCTGGCTAAAATCAATTTGCCGCGCCCGATCAGGCTCATGCGCGATGTTGCAAATATCCCACACATCATCTGCCACCGCATCGGCAAGCTGGCCGGGCGTTTCAAACAAAACAAATTCACACGGCACGTCAAGCGCCGCGGCAATATGGCGTGCTAGATCAGGTGATACACCGGCCGGTGTGCCGTCGGCGTTTTGGCCTGATACCAGTAAAAAATTGCTGAGATTTAAACCAGCACGCAAGGTCCCAGTTGGGGCAAGTGCATCGCGGAGGCGCTGACTAATCAAGGCTAAGAACCTTTTTCTTGGCTTCGGCCCAGCTTAACAATGTCATGTCAAATGTCAGTGCCATTAACGCCACACAAAGCCCAAGTACAAAATTTTTGCCAAGATCGAAAGCACAATGACGTTATTGTAATTTGTTACCAAGGTTTTTGGTACCGTAAAATATTGCAAGGATCATTATAAACAAAGCAAACGTCATATAATACGAAATTGGTCTTGCTAAACCCGTTCATTTTACCCCTGCGCAATAGAGAGTTTTCACAATATTTAAGGCGTAAAGAAACGTCTTCCCACGGCATTGCTTACAAGAGTTATAGTTTGATCTAGTTGGATCTGTGTTTTCTTATTGCTTTGTATTCATGTTGCGAACTTTGTCTCAAACCGTCTGATCTTGCCAGTCTGTAACGTTGATTATGTCGGTTTTTGGCACATTCACGTCCAATCAGACCTTTTCTTGCTTGCCGTTTGGCGTCACTGTTGCCGAAGAAGGAGTCGGATCTATGCGGTTTTCAGGATTTAAAATCATCAGTGAAGCGCTCCGCGGCCATAAAGGGTGGGATGCCACTTGGCGTGACGCCACGCCAAAGTCGCATTATGACTATATTATCATCGGTGGAGGCGGTCATGGGCTGGCGACAGCTTATTATCTGGCGCGGCGTTATGGTAAAGCGAACATAGCGGTCGTTGAAAAGGGCTGGCTTGGCGGCGGCAATGTTGGACGTAACACCACAATCATCCGGTCAAACTATATGCTGGATGGTAATGAACCATTTTACGAATTGTCATTACAGCTGTGGGAAGGTCTTGAACAGGATTTAAATTATAATGCAATGGTCAGCCAGCGCGGCATTTTGAATCTGTTTCATACCGATGCCCAGCGTGATGCCTTTATCCGCCGCGGCAATGCCATGCTTTTGAACGGGGCTGATGCCGATCTTTTGACAACAGAGCAAATCAAAAACCGCTATCCGTTTTTGAACACCGAAGATGCCCGCTTTCCGATTAAGGGCGGCCTTGCCCAACATCGCGGCGGTACGGTGCGCCATGATGCGGTGGCATGGGGATATGCACGGGCGGCGAGCCGTCTTGGTGTTGATATTATCCAAAATTGTGAAGTCACTGGCGTTGATATCAAGAACAATAAATGTGTCGGCGTAACAACCGCCCGCGGCCCGATTAAGGGCGGCAAAATTGCTTGTTGTGTTGCCGGGTCGTCTGGCCGGGTGATGGCAATGGCAGGTATGCGCCTGC
>JAYOVO010000102.1:0-5016 GCA_038151495.1 Alphaproteobacteria bacterium | reverse complement strand
CCAGCTGAAGAGGAAAAGGCAGACAGCTAGTGACAACAGACCATCTTGCGGTTGGTGCCATAGCTGGTCCACATGGTGTCCGCGGGCAGTTTAAGGTAAAATTATTTGCCGAAACCCCAGCGGCCTTGGAACAATATGGCGCCTTGCAGATTGATGATGGTCGCGCGCTGAAGCTGTCGGTCAAATCGGTCAATAGCAAAGGGTTGGTGATTGTCAGCGCTGTTGGCGTGACCAGCCGCGAGGCTGCCGAGGCATTGCGCGGGATGTTGCTATCAACATCACGTGCTAGCCTGCCTGATCCAGCTGAAGATGAGCTGTATCATGCTGATCTGCTGGGGGCGGCCGTGTTTCATGAAGATGGAACAAATCTGGGCGAGGTGGTGGCGCTATATAATTTTGGCGCTGGCGAAATTATCGAGGTGAAACCTGCCTCTGGTACCAGTGTTATGTTGCCATTTGCAGGCGAATCGGTGGTATCGGTTGATATCCCAAATCGGCGGGTGGTGCTGGCACCGCCAGCTGGATTGCTGGATGATGACACCAAAGATCAAGACCGGGCTGATCAAAACGACGGATAAGGCCGACAAAATGAACGATAGCGACAGTGAGATAGCACAAAAAGCCGCAGGATCAGTGTCAGATTGTCCAAAACCTTTATGGCAAGCTACCGTTTTAACTTTGTTTCCAGAGATGTTTCCAGGGCCGCTTGGTCATTCTTTGGCAGGAAAATCGCTGAATGACCGCATTTGGACGCTGAAAACGCTGGACATTCGCGAGTTTGCGCGCGATAAGCACCGGACTGTCGATGATGCCCCGCTTGGCGGTGGCGTTGGTATGGTGTTAAAACCGGATGTGATAGCGGCCGCTTTGTCTGCCGCCGCATCATCTGTCGGCCCGCGGATTTATCTGTCACCCCGCGGGCGGCTTCTGGATCAGGCGCTGGTGCGTGAACTGGCGGCGGCACCAGGCGCGGTGTTTTTGTGTGGCAGATATGAAGGTGTTGATCAACGGGTGATCGACGCTGCCGATATGATGGAAATCAGTATCGGCGATTATGTGCTGTCAGGTGGTGAAGTCGCCGCGCTGACGGTAATGGACGCGGTGGTCAGGCTGTTGCCCGGGGTGATGGGTAAAGAGGCTGGCCATTTAGAAGAAAGTTTTGAGACTGGGTTGCTGGAGCATTCGCACTATACGCAACCCCGGCTCTGGAATGGCATCGAAGCGCCAGCTATACTGGCATCGGGCCACCACCGCAAAATCGCCGAATGGCGGCAAGCGGAGGCAGAAAAGGAGACGCAGACCCGCCGACCGGATATGTGGCAACGCTATCTAGCCCGGCAGCAGCTGCAAAAAGGTAAGACGTAAGTCAGCCACATAGCTGTCTTGTAGGATCAAAACTGCAGGACAAAAATGAAAAATAGCTGGTGGATGACAGACCATTGATGAAGGGAACCGGACGATGAATATCGTTGATCGTATTGGCAAAAAACAAATTGAAAAAGTGCTGGCCCAGCGCAGCTTACCAGACTTTGCCCCCGGCGATACCGTACGGGTCGATGTGAAAGTGGTTGAAGGCGAGCGTGAGCGTATTCAGGCGTTTGAAGGCGTGTGCATTGCGCGCCGCAGTGACGGTGTCAATTCATCTTTCACTGTTCGCAAGATTTCATACGGCGAAGGTGTTGAGCGTGTATTTCCAACACATGCCCCGCAAGTCGCTGGTGTGACCGTGATGCGTCGTGGCCGGGTCCGCCGCGCCAAGCTATATTATTTGCGTGGCCGTACAGGTAAAGCGGCGCGTATCGCTGAAAAAACAACCCATCGCGAGGTATCGTCTTCTTAAATTGCCTGACCGGCTTTGAGACGATCTCCTCGCCGGCAGCAATCAGGAGAATGATATGTCGGCTCCAAAAACCCTATTTGACAAGATTTGGGATGCGCATGTTGTGCATCGCCAAGATGACGGCACCTGTCTGATTTATATCGATCGCCATTTGGTGCATGAGGTCACAAGTCCGCAGGCTTTTGAAGGGTTGCGTAACGCCAAACGCGCGGTACGGGCACCGAACCGCACATTGGCGGTGGCTGACCATAACATCCCAACCACAGATCGTTCGGCCGGTATCGAAGACGAAGAAAGCCGGATTCAGGTCGAAGCGCTGGAAAAAAATGCTGCTGAATTTGGCGTGCCTTATTTTGCGATGGATGACAAGCGGCAAGGCATTGTCCATGTGATTGGCCCAGAACAGGGATTTACCCTGCCCGGCATGACAATCGTGTGTGGTGATTCGCATACCGCAACGCATGGCGCTTTTGGCGCTTTGGCATTCGGCATCGGCACATCTGAAGTTGAACATGTGTTGGCCACCCAGACATTGATTCAAAAGCCAGCAAAAAATATGCGCATCACGGTCGATGGCACGCTTGCCGACGGGGTTACGGCAAAGGATGTGATTTTGGCGATTATCGGCAAAATCGGCACCGCTGGTGGGACTGGCCATGTGATTGAATTTGCTGGTTCAGCGATCCGCGGCTTGTCAATGGAAGGCCGTATGACGGTATGTAACATGGCCATTGAAGCTGGCGCCCGTGCTGGCATGATCGCCCCAGATGCAACAACATTTGGCTATTTAAAAGACCGTCCAATGGCACCAAAAGGTGATAATTGGGAAAAGGCGGTTGCCTATTGGCAGACTCTGCCATCTGATGAAGGCGCCCGTTACGACAGTGAAATCGCCATGGCGGCTGAAGATATCGCGCCAACCGTGACATGGGGCACCAGCCCGGAAGATGCGATTGCGATTAATGGGTGTGTGCCTGATCCGGCAAAGGAAAAAGATCCAAGCAAACGCGCAAAGATTGAGCGTGCCATTGAATATATGGGTCTTGAAGCTGGTCAGAAACTGACCGATATCAAAGTTGATACGGTCTTTATTGGATCATGCACCAACAGCCGTATCGAAGATTTGCGGGCGGCGGCGGCATTGGCTGATGGTCGCACGGTGGCGGCTGGCATGCGGGCCATGGTTGTGCCGGGGTCTGGCCTTGTCAAAGAACAAGCCGAAGCCGAAGGGCTGGATAAGGTGTTTATTGCGGCTGGATTTGAATGGCGCGAGCCGGGGTGTTCGATGTGTCTGGCAATGAATGCGGACAAGCTGACCGAGGGTGAGCGGTGCGCGTCGACATCTAACCGTAATTTTGAAGGCCGTCAGGGCCGTGGTGGGCGGACCCATCTGGTTAGCCCACAAATGGCTGTTGCAGCTGCCTTGGCAGGTCACCTTGCCGATGTGCGCGACATTTAAGTGAACGGAGCGACAAAATGCAAAAATTTGATCAATTGACCGGCGTGGCGGCGCCGCTGGATATTCTGAATATCGACACCGATATGATTATCCCAAAACAATTTTTGAAAACGATCAAACGGTCGGGCCTTGGTAAAAATTTGTTCGACGAAATGCGCTATGACCGCAATGGCGGCGAAGTGGCTGAATTTGTGCTTAACCGGGCCCCGTACCGGCAGGCAGAAATTCTGGTAGCTGGTGACAATTTTGGTTGTGGTTCCAGCCGCGAGCATGCCCCGTGGGCGCTTCTTGATTTTGGTATCCGCTGTGTGATTTCGACAAGCTTTGCCGATATTTTTTATAATAACTGTTTCAAAAACGGGATTTTGCCAATTGTGGTTTCGCCAGATGCGCGTGATGCGTTGCTGGCAGATGCGGCAGATACTGAAAATCCAGAACTGTCCATTGATTTGGTAACGCAGACAATTCGGCGGCCAAATGGTGTAACGATCTCGTTTGAGGTAGATGCGTTTCGTAAAAAATGTCTTCTTGAAGGGCTGGATGATATTGGCTTGACCATGGAAAAAAGCGGCTCAATAGACGATTTTGAGTCAAACCGCACACAACAACAACCATGGCTCTAGGCATAGGGGAACTCTAGATATGGCGTCTAACCGCAAAGTAATGGTGTTGCCGGGCGATGGCATCGGTAACGAGGTCATGGCCGCAAATATGAAGCTGATTGACTGGCTGGCGAAACATCGCAGTCTAGGCTTTGACATATCTGAAGGGCTTGTTGGTGGGGCGGCTTATGATGTGCATGGCGTGCCGCTGACCGAAGAAACACTTGCCGATTCAATGGCCAGTGACGCAGTTTTGTTTGGTGCTGTTGGTACACCAAAATATGATGGGGTGCCATTCGAACTGCGCCCAGAGGCTGGATTGCTTCGGTTGCGCAAAGAAATGGATTTATTTGCCAATTTGCGCCCGGCGATGGTGTTTCCAGCATTGGTAGAGGCTTCAACACTCAAGCCAGATGTGGTCTCTGGTCTTGATATCATGATTTTGCGTGAATTATGCGGCGGTTCCTATTTTGCTGAACCGCGGGGTATTGATGACCTTGGCGATGGCATCAAGCGCGGCTATGACACAAATGCGTATACAACGCCGGAAATTCAGCGTATCGGCCGTGTTGGTATGGATTTGGCGCGCAAACGCAATGGGCGGCTGACGTCGGTTGAAAAAGCCAATGTGATGCATTCTGGCGTGTTATGGCGTGAAGTGATGACAGCTTTGCATGCGGCCGAAGGTGACGACGTGCAGTTGAGCCATATGTATGCAGATAATTGTGCGATGCAGCTGGTTCGTAATCCAAAGCAGTTTGACGTGATTGTGACCGACAATTTGTTTGGTGATTTATTATCAGATTGTGCCGCCATGTTGACTGGTTCGCTTGGCATGTTGCCGTCTGCTTCGCTTGGCACGCCAGACCCGGAAACAGGCCTGCCGAAAGCGATGTATGAACCGGTGCATGGATCGGCCCCGGACATTGCTGGTCAGGGGCTGGCCAACCCATTGGCACAGTTTTTGAGCTTTGCGATGATGTTGCGCTACAGCTTTGATCAAGCGGATGAAGCAGATTTGGTTGAAACCGCGGTGAATAAAGCGCTGCAAAGCAAACGTACCGGCGACATCATGGCACCGGGATGCGAACAGACCGGTACCGATGGCATGACCA
>JAYOVO010000101.1:0-5039 GCA_038151495.1 Alphaproteobacteria bacterium | reverse complement strand
ACAGAACAAATGCCAGATCAAGCCTTGGATCAAATGGCTGGCGGCATGATCACAGATGCGCCACCACTGACCTTGCCTGAATCGAACAGTGCCGAATATGCCAGCACCGAGTCAGAGAACGAAGATAGCTTTGTTAGAACCGCCGCTGGCTTTGCCATTGCCATGTTACCACGGCTGTTTTCAGACCCTGACCCCGCGCCAAAATCCGAACAGGATAAAACCCAGCCACTGGCCGATAATGGTGATGATATGGCCGCCGGCCCGCTGGATGATGGATTTGCCATCACCGCCTATAGTGGTCGGACTGGCCCGATGTTGCCATCGGTCAGTGATGCGGCCCGCGCGCAAAAAATGCTGTTATCGCTCGATGGTGAAATTAATTATATCCGCAAAAGCATCAGCCAGCTTGGTATCAAGACCGATTATCTGCCGCGCTATGACACGGCGAAAACCAACACCAAAGACACTGATTTCAAACAATTGCTGATCACTTTGGCGGAACATCGTGCGGCGTTGCGTAAAATCCCGTTCAAGACACCAATGCTTTATTTCTATATTTCAAGTGAGTACGGGCATCGCGAACATCCAAAAACCGGCAAGAAAAGTTTTCACCATGGCATTGACCTTGCTGGCACATGGCAAGAAAATGTGCGTTCCACCGCCCCGGGTACGGTGGTTTTTGCCGGGCGTGAGGGGTCTTTTGGTAAGGTCGTACGGATTGAACATGACTATGGCATTTCAACGCTCTATGCGCATCTTTCGCGGATCACGGTCAGCGTTGGCGATTATGTTGCCGAAAATACGGTGATCGGGAAAATGGGCAATACCGGCAGATCAGCTGGTTCACATTTGCATTATGAAATTCAGGTGGATGGAAAATCTGTCGATCCAAGTGACTTTTTTACCATCGGCCGCCAAATGAGTGTGTCTGGTGAATTACGCCAGACCTCGCTTACCGATTAACGTCACCCCTCACCGGCTCACCTCATCTCCCCATAAATTTACCACTAAATTTACCGTGTTGTTCACCGCTCTGGCATGCGAAATGCATTAGCTAGAACAGGCCCTGTATATGGTCAAAAAATAGTCATCCCGCGCTATGGAGAAGAGCATGAACAATAAAACCAAACCGAAATTTAATGCTTATACCGACCTGCCACATGGCGATGATGACCATTTATCAACTGCCGATCTGGGCATTGAATTTGTGCATTTTGATGAAGATGATAATCCAGAAAGTGCGCAAACTATTCCACTAGGCAAATTTATCAGCGATACCCCGCTTAGCAGTGAAGAATATTTCATGACACGGTCGCTGGTTGCCGCACAAGCCGCAAAGTAACCACCCCGCACCAGTAAATGTGACGTTAAATGTACCGGCGCAAATGCAGGACACATACAATCACAAATGGTGGGTTTTCGACGACGCCCCTTTTGATGCGGGTCATAACCTCTATTTATGCAATATTCGCCAAACGTGCCTGCATGCGCCGCTGTGACGATGATGGGATATTCAGCATCTCGCGATATTTTGCCACCGTGCGGCGTGCCAGATCAATGCCTTGATCAGAGATCATTTTTGAAATGGCTTCATCGCTGAGTGGCTTGCCGGGCTGTTCTTGGCTGATCAGCCGCTTCACCATATTGCGAACTGCCGCCGCCGAGGTGTCATTTTCAGAATCGCGTGACGCGATATTGACGCTGAAGAATGATTTAAGCGGCATCCCGCCACGCGGCGTTGCAATCAACAACCCAGTGGTAACACGGCTTACGGTGCTTTCATGCATGCCAACAGCCTGTGCCACATCGCGCAATGATAGGGGTTTCAAATAATCCAGACCTTTATCTAAAAAATCTGTCTGCTGGCGGATAATTTCGGCGCTGATCTTCAATGTTGTTGAATTACGTTGTTCAACAGCCCGTTTTAGCCACCGTGCATTATTTAACGCCCCGGCCGAATAATTCTTCGCATCCTCATCAAGACGCCGCTTTTCCAGCATTTCAGCATAATCTTCATTGATCACAACCGCTGGCAAGGTAGACCGGTTTAATTCGACCGCCCACCCATCGGCGCGCCGGCGCACAATCACGTCCGGGCTTGGCATATCAAGATGATCAATGCCAAGAAACTCACCTGGTTTTGGATTCAATGTCCGGATGATTTTCAGCATTTCCATCACATCTTCAGCCGTGCCATCGATCAGACGCGCCAGCCGCTTAATTTCGCCGCGGCCCAAAAGCTCTAGATTGTCCAACAAAATCGCAAAATCATCTGAAAACAGCCCCTGTTCGATAAGCTGTAAACGCAAACAATCAGCAAGATCACGTGCAAACAGGCCGGTTGGTTCAAATGTTTGAAGTTTATCAAGAACGGCCTCTGCCTCATCTTCACGACTGCCACTCGCCGCGGCAATTTCGGCAACACTCATGCCAATCCATCCGGTTGGTTCTAGCGCATTGACAAAATGACCAGCGATGAGGCGCTGGCGCGGGTCTTCAATCGTCAAATTGAGTTGTTTGAAAAGGTTTGGATAAAATCCATCTTGTGACGACACATTGCTGATGGCGTCAAAATCGCCATCAAAGGGGGCGGCCGTGCTGCTTGTACGCGGCGCATCCACAATTGATGTATCAAAGCGGTTTTCAAAATCACTATGTGCTGTCGGGTCCTCGGCAAGTGCCGCGCTTTCGCTCATGGATGACAATTCGACATGTGGTTCGGTTGTTGCGGCATCTGCCTGCACACCATCAGATTTGTCTTTTGCTGGTTCTGACGAATTTTCAGAATTTTTTGGTTCGTGCAATTCCAAGAACGGATTTTCATCCACCTGTTCCTGAAGATGCTGGGTTAATTCCAAATTTGATAGTTGCAACAATTTGATGGCTTGCTGCAGCTGCGGTGTCATCACCAGTGACTGTTTTTGCTTCAGTTTGACCGATTGTGAAAGTTGCATGTTCTCGTCCTCCGCAAACAAAGGTGCAAAGTCGGCATGCCAATTGCAAAAAATCTATTTGACTGGGGTCAACGTCAATTTATTGCTATAATAAATTTATATTATTCAGATAGTTATAAATTTCATAAAAAAATGCCAAAAACAAAATGTCAGAAAATAGACGAGGGTTTTGACCATCTATTGGTAAAAATGTGTCGCATCATCCAGCAAAATTTCATAGATTTTTCAAAAGAAACCTGACGGGTAGTTATCGCAATGTTGCAAACCAGAACTGATGTAAAAGCTGTGCCATGCGAGAGATGTCGCATCATCAGATCATTTATCATGTTTGTGATTATGTTGGTATTGCTGGCACTTGTCGCCGGTGACAAGCTGGCCTATTTGAATGTTTTAGATGCCGAATTTTTTGCCGCGCTGATTATGATTGTCGGCGGCGTTGGATTTATCGTCAAGCTTGTCTATTGGAAGTTTTTTAGCCAAACAGATACAAAGACAGACTAGCGGTCCCGTACCAATCTTACGGCCAATTCCTGCTGGGGAAAAAACCGGCCATAGGTATATCCAGTCATAAAATTCACCGACCAGAAATGCCGCGCCGCAAACCCGTTTACCTCGCCCGTCCAATAGGGTTCAGGCACCGTTTGCGGAAAACTGTCACTGTCTATTTTGATGGTCTCGCAGGCGGCACAGACCAGACCTTCCAACTCTTCACGGTTTGGCAAGCGCCAATTTCCGCCAAGCTGTTCATTCGCAATCACAATGGCCTTGGCCACATCATCATGATTTAGCCGTATGATTTCACCATCACAGCTTGTCCCGTTCCATTGCTGGCCAACAGAACAGCGCATCCATTCAACGCCGCTTCGCAAATCAATAATCAAATGATCACGCGCCAGAAACTGGCCATTAGCCAGCCCAGTGGCCACAGCCGCGGTGGGGCCAAACAGAAATGACGCACCGCAGATCATCCCGAATAGAATAAGACAAGACCGATGCATGTTCGTGAAATGCCGCAACATCAAAGCCTCCTATTGCCTGATGACGTAATGATGCGTGACCACAAATGACCATCTATTAACCCTAGCACATCTTACGCCAATTCATCTCTTAGTTGAGAATTATCTTATATTTTTTGTTTTTCTGCCAAAAAACATCGCGCATACTCGGCTTGGTATCGTTTTTGCTTATCTGTTCGGGTGAGTGTGACACAAACGTCAAACAAAAGATTGGTTTCACTATGGATATAGCATCTTTAATCGGATTTCTCGGCGCCATTGGCATGATCTTAGGCGCGATGATTTCAGGCGGAGGAATTGCGCCATTCATCGATGTTCCCTCTATCTTGATTGTTTTTGGCGGCACTTTTTTTGCAGTTATGTATACCGCACCATTGCCGGTATTTTTAGGTAGCTTTGGGGTAATGGCAAAAGCCTTTCTGCCCCCGGTCAAAAAGATGGACGAATTGGTTGAGCGCATGTCTGATCTGGCGTCAATCGCCCGAAAGGACGGCATGATGGCATTGGAAGGCCAAGACGTGCCCGACAAATTCTTTCAAAAAGGCTTGCAAATGCTTGTTGATGGCGCTGATGAAGCCAAGCTTGTATCGCAACTAAATCAAGAGATCAAAGCCATGAAGCTACGGCATGAAGCTAATCAGGGCGTCATCAAAGGCTGGATTGATATTGGCCCAGCCATGGGCATGATTGGCACTTTGATCGGTCTTGTGTTGATGCTTGGCAATATGGCCGACCCAAAAGCGATTGGCCCGGCAATGGCTGTTGCTTTGTTGACAACTATGTACGGTGCGATTATCGCCAATATTATCTTTATGCCCATGCTTGTAAAACTTGAAGGCTATACCGTTTATGAGGTGAGCTATCGCGAACTTGTTGTAATCGGGTTACGCAATATTGCCCGCGGTGAATCACCCCGCAATATTCAAGACCAGATGGTGGCCAACCTTCCACCAAAATTGCAGGCCAAGCTCGAGGCGGCCTAGGCCCCTTGCCCTATGGTTGTTATTTGATAGCAGCATAAACGAGACAGAGTCATGGCAGAAGAAGAAGCAGCAGAAGTCGAAGAAGA
>JAYOVO010000100.1:0-5128 GCA_038151495.1 Alphaproteobacteria bacterium | reverse complement strand
TGCGCGATCAACACCGCATGTGGCAGGTGATGTTACCTTTTTGATTGCCAAACCAGTGGCAAACCATAGGCAAACCATAGGCAAACCATAGGTAAATCATAGGTGCGTGTGAGAGAAAACCTTGCCTCGCCATAATCCCAGCGGCTATCAGCCCGGGCTATAGCGGCATCCCAGTCAAATAGCGCTATATCGGCAAAATCAATACCGCGCGACATCTGCGTTTTTTGCTGTTTGGCTCCACCCCATTCAAGCGTGTAGCCGCCAGCCTGCCTACATATTTAACATAGATACAAAAACCTTCGATCAATTCAGGTTTTGGTGATTGTTAGCGCGGCTTATCCCGGCCAAAACTCGTTGTTTTTTGGCTTCACTTGCAATTCTGATCGCAAAATTTGATCAGGTTTTTGGGCGTCAAGATATCGGACAAATCACCAGTCATAATTCGCGTCAAAACCACCACAGGGTGCGGCGCGGTCTTTTGGGTTGATTTGCGGGAAATAATGGCGGGAGTGACGGGACTCGAACCCGCGGCCTCCGGCGTGACAGGCCGGCGCTCTAACCAACTGAGCTACACCCCCAACAGGGAAGTCTGATAGCGCGTTTGTAGCATGGTTTTCGTTGCGGGCAACCCCAAAAATTCAACAAAAAACCTGCAGAAATAAAAAAAGGAATAAAAAAACAGGCCGCCGGGCCTGTGGTCATATATCGAAGCAGAATTTTTAACGGCTGATGGTGGGTGGTGAGGGGTTCGAACCCCCGACCTACTCGGTGTAAACGAGTTGCTCTCCCAGCTGAGCTAACCACCCTATCCAATCAGCAAGCGCTTGTTACTGCTATTTTACTGCAAAAGCAAGCCCGTAAAAACAAACGCCGACCCTTTTGATCAGGCCGGCGTTCATCTTATACAAAATTAGCTGTTAACGGCATCTTTCAATGGCGCACCAGCCTTGAATTTTGGTTGCTTTGATGCCTTGATCTGGATTGTTTCACCAGTTCTTGGGTTGCGACCAGTTGTTGCAGCGCGCTGCGCAACAGAAAACGTACCAAAACCAACAATACGAACATCACCACCAGACTTGAGTGCAGACGCGATACTGTCAAAAACAGCGTCAACTGCGCGACCAGCGTCAGCTTTGGTCAGGCCTGAAGAGTCGGCAACTGCAGAAACAAGATCATTTTTATTCATGGGAACCCCCTGTAATTGGTGTGGATAATCCAGTTAAACAATGCAGAAAATCTACACTCATAATGGTCATTGTCCTAGCGGAATTTACAAAAAACCGCAGATTTTAGCCATTTTTTGGGAAAAACCTCGAATTTAAAACTAATGCGCGACAATGTCAGACGAATTTTCACCTGAGTCTGGAACTGTTGCCCCCGATTCTGTGGAAATATCAGCCATTCCAGAGATTGCCAATGGCATCGGCTCTGTTACCAAAGCCGCTGACAAAGCTTCATCCACCATCGCCACAGGTATAATTTTCAGACTTGATTTCACGTTATCTGGGATGTCGGCAAGATCTTTTTCATTGTCTTTAGGTATCAAAACGGTAGTTAAACCGCCGCGCTGTGCGGCCAGCAACTTTTCCTTCAATCCGCCAATTGGCAATACCCGTCCACGCAACGTAATCTCGCCGGTCATGGCAACGTCGCGCCGCACTTCGATACCTGTGATCGCTGAAATGATGGATGTGGCCATACCGACACCGGCAGATGGGCCATCTTTCGGTGTGGCACCTTCTGGCACATGTACATGGACATCATGCTTGGCCAGTTCCACTAGATCAATGCCATAGGATTGCGCCCGTGATTTGATAAAGAATTCAGCCGCCTGAATCGATTCCTTCATCACTTCGCCAAGCTTACCCGTTGCTGTAACCTTGCCTTTGCCCGGCACTTTTACCGCTTCGATATTCAGCAATTCGCCGCCAACCTCGGTCCACGCCAATCCGGTGGTTACACCAATCTGATCGGCATCTTCAATTTCGCCAAAACGGAATCGTTTGACCCCAAGATAGTCATCAAGATTGTCAGCCGTGACCGTGACTGATGACGTTTTCCCGCCAACAATTGCGGTGACGGTTTTCCGTGCAATTTTCGCAATTTCACGCTCTAGATTACGCACCCCAGCTTCACGGGTATATAGACGGATGACATTGCGCAATGCGTCGTCCTCTATCAGCAGTTCCCCGTCTTTCAAGCCATGGTCTTTGATTTGTTTTGCCACAAGATGCCGTTTGGCAATTTCCAGCTTTTCATCTTCGGTGTAACCAGACAAACGGATGATTTCCATACGGTCCATCAACGGTTGTGGCATATTTAAGGTGTTTGCTGTGGTGATGAACATCACATTTGAAAGGTCAAAATCAACTTCGAGGTAATGATCCTGAAAGCTATTATTTTGTGCTGGGTCTAACACCTCAAGAAGTGCAGATGTCGGATCACCGCGCCAATCCGCACCAAGCTTATCAACTTCGTCGAGCAAAAATAGCGGGTTTCTGGTACCCGCCTTTTTCATGCCTTGCAGAATTTTACCCGGCATTGACCCAATATAGGTACGCCGATGCCCGCGAATTTCTGCCTCGTCACGCACACCGCCAAGCGCCATTCGCACATAATTTCGCCCGGTGGCCTTGGCAATTGATTTACCAAGCGAGGTCTTACCAACGCCCGGCGGGCCAACCAGACATAAAATTGGGCCTTTCATCGTCTTTGTGCGCTGTTGCACGGCCAAAAATTCGACAATGCGGTCTTTCACCTTGTCCAGGCCATAATGATCTGCATCCAAAACAGCACGAGCCGCATCAATATCTTTCTTCAAACGGCTGGATTTGCGCCATGGCAATGACAAAATCCAATCAAGGTAATTACGCACCACTGTGGCTTCGGCGCTCATCGGCCCCATATTTCGCAGCTTTTTCAGCTCAGCCTCGCCTTTTTCAAGGGCGGCCTTTGGCATATTTAGAGCTTTGAGCTGGGTTTCAATTTCATCAAGCTCATTCACCCCGTCTTCGGTTTCACCAAGCTCTTTTTGAATGGCCTTCATTTGCTCATTCAAATAATATTCGCGCTGGGTCTTTTCCATCTGGCGTTTGACCCGGTTACGCACCCGCTTTTCAACCTGCAGCGCCCCGATCTCGCCTTCCATATAACCAAACACGCGCTCTAGCCGTGCATGGATATCAAGAGTCTCAAGAAGTTCTTGTTTTTCCGCAATTTTGATCGCCAGATGCGATGCGATCATATCGGCAATCTTGTCTGCCTCGTCAATTTGTTCGACTGCGTTCAATACTTCAGAAGCGATTTTCTTGTTAAGCTTGATATATTGTTCAAATTGCTGGGTGGTCGCCCGGCCCAGCGCTGTGGTTTCAGCGCCCAGATCACCAAACTGATCGGCAACTGACGCCTCAACAACAAGATAACCGTCATCATCACGCAAACTATTGGCATCAAGCACAACGCGCTCGCCGCCTTCAACCAGCACTTTCACCGCCCCATCCGGCAGTTTTAACAACTGCAAGATTGTCCCGACCGTGCCGGTGCCAAAAAGACCCGAGGCATCTGGGTCCTCAAGCGCGGCTTCTTTCTGTGTCACCAGAATGATTTGTTTGTCTTGCGCCATCACCGCTTCAAGCGCCTTGATGGACTTTTCACGCCCAACAAACAACGGAACAATCATATGTGGAAACACCACAATGTCACGAAGTGGCAAAACCGGGAGCGAAATTACAGGCGCGTCAGACATTGAAAACAACCCTTTTACAAACTGAATGCCAGCACCGTGCTGGTGCCCTAGATATGAGCATGCATGGCGCCAAGATCAAGACGTCCACACATCTATAAAGAAACTAGGCGCAGGGGCGTTACGCGCCCTGCTCAACCTCTTTTGGTTTTTTGGCGTGAACCACCAGCGGTGCGGCGCCGTTTTCAATGACATCACCATTGATCACGACTTCTTCAATATCTCTTGCGGTGGGAATATCAAACATTGGTTCCATCAAGATATTTTCCATGATTGAACGCAACCCCCGCGCCCCTGTTTTCCGCGCAATCGCCTTTTGCGCAACAGCCTTTAGCGCATCTTCACGGAATTCAAGCCGTACATCATCCATTTCAAACAATTTTTGATATTGTTTGATCAGGGCGTTTTTAGGTTCGGTCAAAATACGGATCAGCGTGGCTTCGTCCAAATCTTCCAAGGTCGCGACAACTGGCAGTCGGCCAACAAATTCCGGGATCAAACCAAATTTGATCAAATCCTCTGGTTCAAGGTCAGCCAGCAATTCACCAATTTTACGATCATCTGGATCGCGCACCTCTGCGCCAAATCCAATGCCAGCGCCGGTATGGCGACCGGCAATCAGTTTATCGAGGCCAGCAAATGCACCGCCACAAATGAACAGAATATTTGTTGTATCAACCTGCAAAAATTCCTGTTGTGGGTGTTTACGCCCGCCTTGTGGTGGCACCGATGCAACTGTGCCTTCCATAATTTTGAGCAGCGCTTGTTGCACGCCCTCGCCCGATACATCCCGGGTGATTGACGGGTTGTCTGCTTTGCGCGAAATTTTGTCCACCTCGTCAATATAGACAATACCGCGCTGTGCGCGTTCCACATTGTAGTCAGCCGCCTGCAACAATTTCAGGATGATATTTTCGACATCTTCACCCACATAACCAGCTTCGGTCAATGTGGTGGCATCTGCCATGGTAAACGGCACATCCAACAGGCGCGCCAAGGTCTGGGCCAGCAATGTTTTGCCACAGCCTGTTGGCCCCACCAGCAAAATGTTGGATTTGGAAATTTCAACATCACCGGTCCGCCCAGCATTGGCTAGTCTTTTGTAATGGTTATGCACCGCTACCGACAACACACGTTTGGCACGGGCTTGCCCAATCACATATTCATCAAGAACGGCGTTGATATCTGCTGGTGTCGGCACGCCATCATGGCTTTTCGCCAGTGCCGATTTATGCTCTTCACGGATAATATCCATGCAGAGTTCAACACATTCATCGCAAATGAAAACGGTAGGGCCGGCAATTAATTTGCGCACTTCATGCTGGCTCTTCCCACAAAAAGAGCAGAACAAAGTTCCCTTATCACCATCTTCTTTTTTAGCCATTA
>JAYOVO010000099.1:673-5148 GCA_038151495.1 Alphaproteobacteria bacterium | reverse complement strand
ATAATTATGTGTTGCTGACGCCGGATCATGCGCTTGATATGGCCGCGCGTGCCGACCAACGGCTGGCCAAAGGCGAAGCTGGCTTGTTGGAAGGCATCCCGCTTGGGGTAAAGGATTTGTTCTGCACCACCGGTGTTGCAACAACCGCTTGTTCGCGGATTTTACAGGGGTTTACCCCGCCTTATGAAAGCACCGTGACGGCCAATTTATGGGCAGAAGGCGCGGTGATGCTTGGCAAATTGAATTGTGATGAATTTGCGATGGGATCGGCAAATGAAACCAGCGCCTTTGGCCCGGCAATCAATCCATGGCAAAGTGCCGAAAAGATTGACCTTGTGCCGGGTGGTTCATCTGGTGGGTCGGCATCTGCGGTGGCGGCGCGGTCAGCGCTTATGGCAACCGGCACGGATACCGGCGGTTCCATTCGACAGCCCGCCGCTTTTTGCGGTGTGGTTGGGCTAAAGCCTACCTACGGTCGCTGTTCGCGCTGGGGTATTGTTGCCTTTGCATCTTCGCTTGATCAGGCTGGTCCCTTTACCCGCACTGTTGCCGATAATGCATTGATGTTGCAAGCCATGGCCAGTCATGACGCCAAGGATTCAACATCGAGCGACGTGCCGTTGCAGGATGTCATGGCCGCAGTTGGGCAGGGCGTGAAAGGCATGAAAATCGGCGTGCCGCGTGAATATGTGATGGATGGCATGGACCCTGATGTTATGGCGCTGTGGCAACAGGGACAGGACTGGCTCCGTCAGGCTGGGGCAGAGCTTGTAGAGGTTTCTCTGCCGCATACAAAATATGCACTGCCAACTTACTATATCATTGCGCCAGCTGAGGCTTCGTCTAATTTGGCCCGTTATGATGGGGTGCGCTATGGTTTGCGGGTCGAGGCTGGATCGCTTGACCAGATGTATGAAGCCACGCGGGCGGCTGGCTTTGGCGAAGAGGTGCAACGCCGCATTTTGATTGGCACCTATGTTTTGTCGGCTGGCTATTATGATGCCTATTATCTAAAGGCACAGAGAGTGCGCCGCTTGATCAAACAGGATTTTGATACGGTATTCACCACGGTTGATGCGTTGCTGACCCCGGCGACACCATCAGCGGCATTTGCCGTCGGCCGTAAAATTGACGACCCTGTGGTGAATTTTTTGAACGATGTCTTTACCGTGCCAGCAAATTTGGCTGGCTTGCCGGGGATGTCGGTACCGGCTGGGCTGAATGGTGATGGCTTGCCGCTGGGGCTGCAGGTTTTGGGCAAACCTTATGACGAGGCCAGCCTTTACCGCGTGGCCGGGGTGCTGGAACAGGCCGCCGCCTTTACCGCCACGCCAACTCGCCGGGCAGGAGGTGCAAAATGAGCCAGCTTGTAACCGGACGCACCGGTGATTGGGAAGTTGTGATTGGCCTTGAAGTGCATGCGCAGGTATCAAGCCAAGCCAAATTATTTTCCGGGGCATCAGCCAGCTTTGGGGCCGCGCCGAATGAAAATGTATCGCTGGTTGATGCGGCCATGCCCGGCATGTTGCCAGTGATTAACCGTGAATGCGTCTATCAGGCCATTCGCACAGGTCTTGGGCTAAAAGCGCAAATTAATTTGACCAGTGTGTTTGACCGGAAAAATTATTTTTATGCAGATTTGCCGCAAGGCTATCAAATCAGCCAATTCAAACACCCGATTGTTGGTGAGGGGGTGTTACGCATTGTTTTGGCAGATGGCAGCACCAGAGACATCGGTATTGAGCGTTTGCATCTTGAACAGGATGCAGGCAAATCAATGCACGACCAGCACCCAAGCAAGAGCTATATCGACCTGAACCGGACCGGTGTTGCGTTGATGGAAATCGTCTCGCGCCCGGATATGCGGTCGGCAGCCGAAGCCGCGGCCTATGTCCGCAAATTGCGCTCTATTTTGCGCTATCTCGGCACATGTGACGGCAATATGGAAGAGGGGTCATTGCGGGCCGATGTGAATGTATCGGTGCGCCGTCCCGGTGCAGAATTTGGTACCCGTACCGAAACCAAAAACCTGAATTCACTTCGCTTTATTCAGCAGGCCATTGATTATGAAGTGGCCCGGCAAATTGAATTGATTGAGGATGGCGGCACGGTCGATCAGGAAACCAGATTATTTGACACAAATACCGGCACAACTCGTACTATGCGCAGTAAAGAAGATGCGCATGATTACCGGTATTTCCCTGATCCGGATTTATTGCCGCTTGTGGTTACGCAAAAAGAGGTGGATGACCTTGCCGCCGCTTTGCCAGAATTGCCAGATGATATTCGCGACCGGCTGATCAATGATTACGGGTTGTCACCCTATGATGCGTCGGTCATCACCGAAGAACGGGACACCGCCGAATTTTATGAGGTGGCCAGCGCCGGGCAGGATCGCAAACTTGTTGCGAACTGGATGACGGTTGAATTATTTGGCGCGCTGAATAAGTCTGGACAAAGCTTGTCAGACTGCAACATTTCGCCTGCCATGCTTGGTGGGCTGGTGGGCCTGATCAGCGATGGCACAATTTCCGGACGTATTGCCAAGGATGTATTTGCCGATATGTTTGAAACTGGCAAAGATGCCGCGTCGATTGTCGATGAAAAAGGGTTAAAGCAAGTATCTGATAGCGGGGCTATTGAGGCGCTAATTGATACGGTGATTGCGGCCAATATGGACAAGGTCGAAGAATATCGCGGCGGCAAGGACAAGCTGTTTGGGTTTTTCGTCGGGCAGGTGATGAAACAATCTGGCGGGCAGGCCAACCCCGGCATGGTCAACCAGATATTAAAATCCAAGCTCGATAGCTAGATAGAGGCACGAAGGGCGGCGGCTGTTGGCGGTTCGTCCAATGCGTCCCAATACGGCGTATCCCCATAGAGCGATTGCAGAAATTCCAAAAACACCTCAATTTTTGGAATGGCGTGTCGGCCCGGTACGGTGACGGCGTGGATCGGGTAATCTTCCATCACCAGACTATCTAGAATGGTGACAAGTGCGCCAGACCGGATATGCCGCGCTGTCATGTAGGTGGGCAACATGGCAATGCCGCCATGATTGAGTACCGCACGCAGCATCGCATCACCGCTATCCATTAACAAATGGCCACGGGCATGAATGGTATGCGTGCCGCTGCCATCTCTGAAATGCCAGTAATTCGAATTGCTTCTGGTGGTCTGGGTGATCAGCCGGTGCGCGTTTAAATCAGCTGGTTTTTCTGGTGCGCCATAGGTCGCCAAATAATCTGGTGTGGCAATCAATTGACGGCTGTTGGCCGCGAGTTCTGTATAGACAAGTTTATCGTGATCGCTATGCGGGCTGATCCGGATACACACATCAAAACCGGCCTCGATCATATCTGTATCGCTTTCGGCGCTTTGCAATTCGACCGATAAATGCGGGTATTTTTCAAGAAAAATTGGCAAATGTGGCGCCACATGACGGTGCGCAAAGCCGATTGGGGCGCCAACATGCAATACCCCTTGCACCGATCCGCTGGCGGTGCTGGCTTCGCTATTGGCTTTGTCCAGTTCAGCAATGATCAACCGGCAACTTTGCAGGTAAGAGGCGCCAACCTCGGTCAAAGCAACCTGACGGGTGGTGCGGGTGAGCAATTGCGCGCCAAGTTTATTTTCCAGTGCCGCAATATGTTTCGACACGGCAGATGGCGAAATTTCCATCTGGCGCGCCGCACCGTTCAGCGCACCGGTTTCCGCTACCGCCATAAAAATCCGCATCGAGGCAATTTGGTCCACTATTATGCTCTTGCTATTATGCTCTTGTTATTTTGTCCGGGTGTTTTTCTAGCCGCTGATCACTGCCGATCAAAAAGGCCATGGACTGGCCCGGATTGCAAGCGATTTATATGGCTTTTTCGCTGGGCTGGCTGGGACGCGCGGCTTGGCAAGGTGCAACCAAACAGAATAGGGCGGATCCATGTATTTTCGGATTTGACAGCCAGCCAATTCGCCGCTAGGAAAAGGACAGCATACGCCGTGTAATATCAACACGAAAGGCCGGTGGTTTGACTGGCTTTATCTCGTGGCCCCGGCGGAGGGGTGGCCGAGTGGCTGAAGGCGGCGGTTTGCTAAATCGTTGAAGGAGGAAACTCCTTCCGGGGGTTCGAATCCCTTCCCCTCCGCCATTTTCTGGTAGCCCAAAAAATCAGATTTTTTGCTTGCTTTTGGGGGCTCTCAATTCGCGCTAGTCAATATTTGGGTCACAGGAAAATCGAATTGTCTCTATCTAATTTTTTGGACATCCAAAAACAGCAAAACTAATGAACAACATGAAATAGAATTTAATATTGTAAAACATAAAAATTTACATTTTACAATATTTCACATTTTTAATTGCTCTTACCTGATTGTTCGTTAATTTGTTTACCTATGATTGAATTGATTTGCAGTGGAAACCTCGTGTTTGTAGCCATTCTAGGGTGATTTTATTGGGGCTTATTCGCTTTCCAAAAATG
>JAYOVO010000099.1:0-663 GCA_038151495.1 Alphaproteobacteria bacterium | reverse complement strand
AAAAACACTTTAAAACAGATAGTTAAGAGAGAGTTCGGAGTTCTTCCCCTCCGCCATAATAAATTTTAAACAAATTGTATTTTTTTAAATTATTATTTTTGAACTTAACCCTCTCTATAAATTTATCCACAATAATGTGCAAGTGGTAGGTTACGCATGAAGGCTTCAATATTCTCAATTAGAGGAGCCCACCCGGAAGACGCGCATATCTGCAATGCGGCTTTTGGGATTAGCTTGGTTACGTCGTCATTCTGCCTCTGTAGTCTTGGCCTTGAGTTCTTCCATGTAGCCTTCATAGAAGTGCCCGGACAGGTCTAGGGATCAAAGAACGTTTGAAAAATATTAGTAGAATTTAAAACTACATATGGATTTGTTACAAAGATTGAAAGAGAATAAGCTAAAACACAAACATTTTTTAGTGGAACTAAGAAAGAGGATAAAATGCCTATTACAAAAACTTCGAACTATGATATTTTTTACATAGAAGAGGGTGATGGGATCCCGCTGTTTCTGATACATGGGCTGGCGGGTGACCACAGAGCTTGGTTAAACCAAATTACCTATTTTAAAAGTAAATATCGAGTAATAGCGATAGATAACCCAGGCTCAGGAGATAGCTCTCCAGTCACAAAGCCGTGTTCGACGCAGGACTTAGCTAACACA
>JAYOVO010000098.1:0-5163 GCA_038151495.1 Alphaproteobacteria bacterium | reverse complement strand
GCATTTTTTTCAATCAATGCCATCATATCGTGAAACATGCTGTCGGTTGTGAATGTAATCGGGATAGCAATTTTCGCCAGCGATTGTTCCAACCGTTGCATATGATAAATGAAATCAACGATCTGCCCATCTAATATGCCAAAGCCTTCATAAACAGCGTCAGCAAACAGCAACCCGCGGTCAAAAATAGGCAAGCTTGCCTCAGCTTCAGGTACAAATTTCCCATTGAGAAACACAATACGTTGATGATCGACCATTTAACCCTCGATTTTCAGCAACGCGGTGCGGCGCACCAGCTTTGCCCGGACAAAAGATGCCTCAGAATAATCTATTATTCATTTGAACCGCAAATGAATTGCGCCAGCCATATTGCCATGACCATAAACCGGGTTTGCCAGCACAGTTACTGGCCCAGATGCGGCCACCTTGCATGAAAGCGGGCATGGTCAGCACGGCTGATGCTGATGGTCAAGGTTTCACACCCGCCATCATCAAACCGTGAATCGCGCACATGGGCATGTGCATATAGCCACGCCCTTGCCGCACCATCTTCGGGCTTTATTTCGACAACCGCCTGCACCGAATCTTGTGCCAAATACCCATCAATGGCCTCTAGCAGATCGTCAATACCTGTACCCGCTATGGCCGAAGTGAACACCCCACCGGTATATTTTTTACCAAGCCAAAGCCGCTGGTCATCATCGTCCAACAAATCGGATTTATTGAATATATGCATAACGCATTGTTGTTGGCGCGGCGTATCAAGTCCCAGATCATCCAATACAGCGACAACATCATCTGCATCTTCACTGACAAATGGCGAGGCGGCATCATGCACATGAAGAAGCAGGTCTGCATGCACAACTTCTTCAAGTGTACTTTTAAACGCCTCGATTAATTCAGTTGGCAATTGGCTGATAAAGCCAACCGTATCCGCCAAAATGGCACGCCGCCCCGATGGCAGGGTTAGCTCACGCATGGTGGGGTCAAGCGTGGCAAACAGCATATCTTTTGACAGAACCCCCGCCCCAGTCAGATGGTTAAATAATGTTGATTTGCCAGCATTGGTATAGCCAATCAGCGCAATCGTCGGGGTTTCGCCTCTGACCCGATTGCGCCGTTGCAATGTGCGGGTACGCACCACGTCTTTTAATTCCAGCTTAATTTGTGTCACCCGCCGCATCAGCATCCGCCGATCCAGTTCGATCTGGCGTTCGCCGGGGCCACCCAAAAAGCCGCCGCCGCCACGTTGGCGTTCCAAATGTGTCCAGCTCCGCACCAGGCGGCTACGCTGAAAGCTGAGCGCGGCCAATTCAACCTGAAGACGGCCAGCATGGGTTTGTGCGCGCGCACCAAAAATTTCCAAAATAAGCTGGGTACGGTCAATCACCTTGGCCCCGATGGCCATTTCCAAATTGCGTTGCTGGACAGGTGACAAGGCGGTGTTAATGATGACCACCGGGTCATCACAATCACTGGCAAGTTCGCCAAGCCTTGTTGTCACGCCTTTGCCAAAGAATGACCCAGCCCGCACCGTGGATAAACTGATGGTTTCGGCATGGCCAATTTCCAGACCGATGGCTTCGGCAAGAAGACCAGCCTCGGCAAGCATTTGCTCTGCCGGGCGTTTTGACGGGCTGAACCGCAATTCAGGATGCACAACAAACGCAACACCAACGCCCACAATATGTCCTTTAAATAATCTTTCTCACCGCGCTTTCATAGCGCGTGCGCCCGGCATTTGCCTAGCAAAAAACAGTTTTGTTCTAGGGGCGATTGCCGCATAGACCAATGCCCCGCTAAAAGCTAGACTATGCGACAAGATCAGTGAATTTTAAAAAAGGCAGAGGCATGCAAAAGACCATCATTGTAACAGGCGCCGGTAGCGGCATTGGCAAGGCCACCGCCACTGCCTTTTTGGAAAATGGATATAAGGTCGGTTTTTTGGGTCGGCGGGCAGCCACCCTTGAAAGCGCGGCAAATGGCCATGAAAACGCATTGATTTTGCCTTGTGATGTATCTGACCCCAATGATGTAGAAACTGCCTTTGCCACAGCTATGGCAAGCTGGGGCCGGCTTGATGTGTTATTTAACAATGCCGGAATCGGCAGTCCGCCTGCCTCGGTTGACGATACTGATGTTGATGTCTGGTTACAGGTTGTCGCTATTAACCTGACGGGTTCATTTTTATGCGCCCGTGCCGCCTTTAGACAGATGCGATCGCAATCGCCGCAAGGTGGCCGGATCATCAATAACGGGTCGATATCCGCGCATGCACCACGCCCGGGGTCTGCCCCCTATACCAGTACCAAACACGCCATTACCGGATTAACCAAAAGCCTGTCTCTGGATGGGCGGGCCTATGATATTTGCGCGTCACAGATTGATATTGGCAATGCATTGACCGAAATGGCCGTACCCATGACCAAAGGCGTGCCGCAACCAGATGGCAGTATCCGCGCCGAAGCCACAATGGATGTGGCGCATGTTGCGTCATCAGTGCTTTATATGGCCAATCTGCCGCTTGATGCGAATGTCCAGTTTATGACGGTGATGGCACCAAAAATGCCATTTATTGGGCGCGGTTAATCAGCGGCCGGTTTTGCGTCAACACAAGGCGCACCACAGGGCGCACAGGCATTGCCAAGTTCGGTTGGCGCACCAAGATTTGACAAGGCTGGACTCGTCAGATGGTCACTGATTGCTACGGCAAACAGCACCGAGAGGAGCGTTATGTAGATCAGCCGTGGGCTGATCTTTGATGTGATTTGTTGCGGGCTGTTCATGGCTTTAAAATCCAAATTTTGCCCGCAGGCGTATACCCAAAACACTGCCAGCAAGGGCCAGTGCAAACCATATCCATCCATGCAGACTGCCGGATGCGGTGCCAGCCAAAAACGCCCCGATATTACATCCAAAACTTAGCCGTGCGCCAATGCCCATCAGCACGCCGCCAAGTGCCGCAGCTTGCAATTGCCTCGCGTTCGGCCATGCTGATTTAGCAAAAGCACCGGTAAGCGCGGCGGTCAATCCAGCGCCAATAATCATCGCAAAATCCATCAAACTGCTGGTATCGGAAAACACCGAATGTGCCAGTGCGCGCTTTGGCCCGGGCCATGTCCAAAAAGCAAATTCTTCGATTGGCAACCCAGCGGCGCTGGCAATTTTTGCGCCCCATAAGGTAAAGCCAAAAGTAACCCCCCACGGGTGGTTTGACACCCAGAACACGCCCCAGCACAGCAATCCAATCAACAGCGTTGCCACCAACATAGTGCGGTTGATCCGAAACCCGCGGCGCGCACTCAGCCAGCCAAAAAAACCTGCCGCGCCAAGCAATAGCAACAAATTTACCGCTAATTTACCTGTGCCAGATAAGCCAGCGCCGATCTCTATCTGACCTAGCGATCCCCATGCCAATACCGGCGGCAAAATTATCGATCCTAGAACCGAACCAATGACAAAAAATGGCAAAGCCACGATCATCCGGCCAGACCCGCCACCAAAGCTGAACAACACCCCTGACCCGCATCCATTGGCAAGCTGCATGCCGGTGCCAAACATAAAAGCGCCTATGAAAAGCGACACTGATACAGGCGCAAGCGACCCCGATGGACCAAGTCCGGCCGCACTGACCGGGATAAACATGAGCGCGCAAACCGCAGATAACAAAAAATGCAGGCTTAGCGAACTGGCATCACCCGTTTCAAGAAACCGGCGCCAGCCCGATGCAAATCCATATTGAAACCCCATAAACGCCATGCCGAGCAACAGGCCAAGACCAACAAGTGCCAATCCAGTCAGGCCAGTATCCAAACCAGCAAGACCGGCCAGAACCAAACCAAGACAGCTTATCAGCACCAAAAGCGGCTTATCAACAGTCCCAAAAGACCAAAAAACCTGACGCGGTGCGTTTTGCTGTTTTGTTGCAGGAGAGGATACAGCCATAGATCACCATCACATAAATTATGAAGCCACACAAACATCCGTTGACCAAGGCAGGTAGTGATTGGACTGTTCACCTGCCTTGGTGATGATGCTGAAAAATCATGCCCCCCAATAACCGGGGGCAACCTTCACATTATCCCAAAAGACCAGAAAACATATCCTTGATCTTTTGCATATTTGATTTGCCAGATGTATCAAGTGGCAGGTCAGAATTTGCTGTCCATTCAACCATTGAGCCGTCATAGAGCTTGACATTTTTTTGGCCCAAAATTTCAGACATCACAAACCAATTTGTTGCCGCCCAATGACCCGTGTTGCAATAGCTGACAATGGTCTTATCACCAAGGTTGCTATAGATCTTTGCCAGTTCATCGCGGCTTTTCAAACGGTTACCTTGTGCTGAATAGGCCTTGTCCTGATCCATCAAGACGGCTGATGGAATCCGACCAGCTTTTGCCGCCTTTGGATGTTTGCCACCAGCATAAAATTGCTCATCTGTGCGGCCATCAACCAACAACGCTTGCCCGGGGTTGGCGGCAAGTGCCGCCACATCGGATGTGCCAATGTAGAATTCAGGATTGAACCTTGCGACAAAATTTCCGGGTTCTGGTGCGACAAAGGCACCTGTTTCTATTTTGGCTGGGGCAAAATCACGCCATGCGGCAAAGCCGCCATCCAAAATCGATACATTGTTGTGGCCAAAGACTTTAAATGTCCAATAGGCCCGTGCCGCACTGCCAAAATCAGTTGACGAAACACCGGCAGGCACCACCACAACATGGCTGATGTCTGACACACCCAAACGGCGTGCTAATGACTGAAATTGTTCTGCCTCTGGCAACAGACCAACCACACCATCGCGGCCAACCCGCCATCCATCTTTTAGATAGTCAGAATGGATCGCGCCGGGAATATGCCCCTCTAAAAATGTTTCATAACTGCCTTTGTCAATTTTATTACGAAGATCAATGATCACCAGTTTGGAATCATCGAGGTTTTCAGAAAGCCAAGCTGGGCTGACCAGCGGGCTTGCAAATGCAACCATTGGCGCAATAACCAGAGCCAAAACAGCAGCGAATTGAATAAATAGACGGCGCATGAGCCTCTCCTAATTTTGTGACATTGCCCGCATCATCTTATGGTCACTAAATGGGTCGTCCCCAAAAGGGCCATAGATTGGCATAACCAGTTAGATAAAATATTTTTTTGTTAAGGGAA
>JAYOVO010000097.1:0-5215 GCA_038151495.1 Alphaproteobacteria bacterium | reverse complement strand
GTCAAAATGGCGAATACAGCGACCATACCGACAGGCCGACCACCGCCAAAAGACACCCAGCCATAACAAAATTGATCATTTTGTGGGTTTGTGCCGACAGGTCCAGCTGGTTAACTTTTACCCCCGCATACAGCCACAAAACATGGATCGGGATCCACATGGCGTTATTGATCAACAGCTTTAGCCCGGTTTCAATGGCAAAATTTTCTGGGTAAAAAGCAAAACTGCTGAACAGCATGGTATTGACCGCATAGGCCTTGGGATTGATCAATTGCAACATCACGCCGGTTACAAATCCCGGTGCCGCCATATGGATAAATCCAATTTTTGTTCCAGCCAGCGCAATTTTTAAAGCGAGATAGCCAAGATAGGCTGACGAGGCCAGCAACAACACAACCCGCACCACCGGATCAGCCATGATCAACGCCGCCAAGCCAGATATCACGGCGAAACAAACAAGATGAACGCCAACAAATAAACCGGATAAAAACAATACCCCATGCCGCCACCCAAACGCCGAACCGACACCGGCTAAGGTCAAAACAGCTGGCCCGGGCGTGATGGTCAACAACAATACGGCAAGGGCAAATGAATCCATTTAAAAGACGCCTTCAACAGCCAAAAATTTATAACGCTGGGATCGCAGATGGCAAAATAGTAACCATGGCTATTATGTCTTGTCTTCCCGGAAACATGGCACCGCATAGGCTGGCACTGCCGCCAGCATGATATAAGACGATCGGTCGGGGGCAAAGCACAAAGCGCGCATCGCCGCACAGGCGTTAAGCTGGCGATAGCGGCAAGGTGATTTCGGCGGCATTCAGGGCGCTGGCGTCATCCGGATTATGGCTGACCATCAACGCCGCCATGTTTTTACTGGCCACAAGATGTTTGACCCGATCAATACAATCGGCCCGAGTATCCGGATCAAGCGCACTAAATGGTTCGTCAAAAAGCAAAAGCTGGCGATTTTGCCATTCCGCACGGATTAAGGCCCGGGCCAGTGCAACACGCTGTTGCTGGCCGCCTGAAATGGCATCTGGTCGACGCTGTTGCACCGCCAGAATGCCAAGCTCATCCATCGCCGCATCAACCGCGTGCCATTCATCTTTCGACAAGGATAAAGATGGCCGCAACCCCAAGGCAACATTCAACCGACAGCTAAGATGATCAAACAGATTGTCATCTTGAAAGATCATCGACAATGGTCGGTCTGCTGGGGGCGTGCCTGCCAGATCCTGTCCCTGCCAGATAATTTTGCCTTGATCAGGTGTTAAAAACCCGGCGATCAAATTCAATAAAGTGGATTTACCCGCCCCAGAACGGCCGGACACAACAACAATGTCACCGCGCCCAACAGCAAGGTGAAAGACAAATTCTGGCACCGACGATCCGGCATAGGAAAATGTCACATCTTTAACCTCAAGCATGACGCCCTCTCAAAGCCCAATCTGTCGCAAACCGCGCCGCTAAAAATAAGCCAACTGTCAACAGCATCACCAGCATGGCCAGTGCATTGGCCTCGTCTGCCGCATATTTGCCAGCTAATTGATACAACAGCCATGGCAATGTCCGAAAATCGGCATTCGCAAATAATGCAATGACGCCAAGATCACCAAAAGACAAAGCCGCCGATACGCCGGCAATCAGACCTAAATCCTGACGCAAAGCTGGCAGTGTCAGCACCCGCAAACGCACCATGCCGCGAATGCCTAATTGCGCCGCCAGACGATCATGACGGGCCATAAGTGATGTCATGCGCACTTCAAGCAAGCGATAGGCAAAGGGCAGCGCCATCAGCGTATTTGCCAAAATTACCACACCAAAAGCATAGCCAAAAACATCACCGCGGCTGCGCAACAAAATAAATGCAGACGTTCCCAAAACCACCGATGGAATGACCAGATATAGCATCACGCCTTGGTCCATGATCACCCGAAAATAGCGCGCCCCAACGATCTGTCCAAATCGGTGCGGCAGGGTCAATTCGGCCTTTGCCACCGCCATCACCAGCGCCAGCACCGTAACAATCGCCGCACTGATCACGGCAACATTGATGCTGGTGACAAGCGCATCCCAAAATTGCGGGCGCGACACCAGCTGTAGTAAACCGAAATTCATACCATTCAGCGCAATAAGAAAAACCGGCAACATCATCAACAGCGCCGCCAATGTGACCGCAAGCCAGTCGACCACCCGGTCATGCCGCGACAAATCAAACCGATCGGCAATGGTCATATGGCTGGTGATCACCGCCGGTGCCATCATCCCCCCACATGCCGCGCCAACCCCCACCACCAATGCTGTCAGGGCAAATTGAATAAGGCTCAGGCCGGCCGCGGCTGGCATGTTAAAATCAAACCGAATGGCACTATATATTTCGACTTCCAACGTGGTGACAGCTGGGCCGCCACCAAGCATCAGCACCAGCGCGAATGAGGTAAAACATAAAAGAAAAATAAGGCTGGACAAACCCGGGATCGCGCCGCGAATAGCGGGCCATTCGACATGATAAAACCGCTGTATAGATGTCATGCCCAAATGGGCGCATAGCCGCCATTTCGTCGTTGGCACCGCGTGCAACAACGGCATCATCACCCGTACTGCCAATGGCACATTCAGCATCATATGCGCCAACACCACACCATGCAGGCCGTAAATGGTAAAATCACACATGCCAAAACAAATCTGCGCCAGCAGACCTGTACGCCCCCAGACCGCCAACAGCCCCATAGCCGCAACTGTGGTTGGTAACACCATCGCCAGACTCATTGACAGGATCAGCATGGACATGCCCGGCCAATGCCGCCGCCGCGCCATGGCAATTGATACCGGTATGGCAAGGCAGATCGAACATAGCACCGACAATGCCGCCTGGATGGTGGCGCTTTGAATGCTATAGATCACACGCGAGCTATCAACAGCCGCAAATAGTGACGCTGGCTGGCCACCAGCCAATGGCGTTAGCGCCAGAGACATGATGGCCCCCACCCCGATCAGCATCAGCAAAACCGTCACCAGCAAGCCGGTGATGACACGATACCGTGGATAGATCATAGAGGTCATGCGCTGTGGTCGTGGCTTTGGCTTACTGGCTCAAGCCTTGTATCCAGTCTTTCACCCAGACGTCACGATTTTTGGCAATTTGTTCCGGGTCAAAAAGGTATGATTTTGACGGCCTAATCAACCCATCAAACCCATCTGGTACGATGCCTGACGCGGCGGCCGGGTACATCCAGTTTGTGGTGGGCAACAAAGATTGCACATTTTTCTCGATCAATATTTCCAGAAATTGCCGGGCCAGCGCCGGGTGCTTGGAAGATTTTAATATGCCTGCAACCTCGATCTGAAGATAATGCCCTTCATCAAATGCGGCGGCGGCATAATGGTCTTTGCCCTCGGCAATCAGATGATAGGCGGGTGATGTCGAATAGGACAAAACCATATCGGCTTCACCTTCAAGAAACATCGAATAGGAATCCCACCACCCTTTGGTGACTGTGACCAGTTTTGGTGCCAGCTTGGCCCATAATTTCGGAGCGTCGTTACCATACACCGCATTTACCCACAACATCAGCCCAAGCCCGGGCGTGGCGGTACGCGGGTCTTGAATAACAATTTTTAGATCATTCGATTCAGCAACAAGCTGTTCAAATGATGAAGGGGCATCTGCAAGGCGGGATGTATCATAATTAAACGCGAAATATCCCCAGTCATACGGCACAAAATGTGGGTCAGCCCAAGCAGATACATCTTCCGGCAGTGCCAGCTTGCCAGCCGTGTCAATGCTATGCGGCGCAAACAAACCGGTGCTGGCGGCAACAGACGTCAAGCTGGTGTCCAGCCCCAGTGCAATATCAGCCTTTGATGCGGCGCCTTCTAGCTGAATGCGGCCAAGAATACCAACCGAACTATCAAGACCAACAAAGGTCACAACACAGTCACATGTCTTTTCAAATTCAGTTTTGATTTGTGGACCAGGCCCCCATTCAGAGGCAAAACTGTCATAAGTGTAAATGACCAGTTCTGGCTTTTCATTTGCGTTTGCCGTACTGGCCATGACGCCAACGGCAGTAAGAAATGAGACGATAAATTTCAGCATCACGCGATCCTATCTAGTAAAGTCAGGCGTCGATGCTGTCGGGGCAAGATCAGGAGATAACTATCTCGGCACTCTTTCCTCCGCCAGCATAACCTGGGTCAGGTTCAATGGGTTTTTCTCAGCCCGCTACAGGCACCCCAAGAGTTACCCCACCCTACTCAGCCATGATGCCATTGTCAAAAAAAATGCGGCCGCATCACCCGCATCTTGTCAGCCCCGGTTATTAAGGGCAAAACTATCGATTGATGTTTATTATGGGGATATTCCCCAGCGAACCACCCGGATCATATATGCGCCCGTCTTCATCTTTCATATGGGTTGTCCCGGCCATGATCATCGCCATGCTTGCGGCCATTGGCGGCAGTTGGCAGGCACGCGCCGCCACCGATCAAACCAACAGCAACCCGCCAGTTGCGCTGGATCAAATTGAAAGCCACATCAAAATTGCCGAAAGCCAAATCCCCGATATCAGACCCGGACTGGAAAAATCCATCATATGGGCGGGCGCACCGCACCGCCGAACCGCCTATGCCATCGTGTATATTCACGGGTTTTCCGCATCAAAAGAAGAATTACGGCCAGTACCCGATATAGTCGCCGCCAGTCTTGGGGCCAATATATTTTATACCCGCCTGACCGGACATGGCCGCACCACCGATGCCATGCGTGAGGCCAGTGTTACAGCGTGGATGCAGGATCTGACCGAAGCTTTTGAGATCGGCACAATGATTGGTGATAAGGTCATTATACTATCCTGTTCAACTGGCGGCACTTTGGTGGCCGCCGGCATAGCCAATGGCGTTTTTTCTGAAAAATTATTCAGCACGGTGTTTTTTACGCCAAATTTCGGTGTACAGGATCAGATGGCGCCGCTTTTAACATGGCCGCTGGCCCGTTATTGGGCGCCGCTTATCGGCGGCGAGATGCAAACCAGCACGCCGCGTAACGATTTACATGCCCGCTATTGGACAACATCCTATCCGACGGTATCGCTGATCCCGATGATGCAACTGATCGATCAGGTCGACAGTGATGATATGGGCAAAAGCACAATCCCAGCGCTGTTTTATTTCAGCCCTGATGACAAGGTGGTTGACCCGCAAAAAACCGAAA
>JAYOVO010000096.1:0-5259 GCA_038151495.1 Alphaproteobacteria bacterium | reverse complement strand
ATTGTAAGCGGCATGACAGGTCTTGTAAAATGAAAATGTAAAAAATTTACAATTTGCATATTTTCTCTTTTTTCCTCGCTTTTACTGCTGAATTGCCCGATCTTTGGCAATGCATAGAGTGGTGTGGATAAAAAATCCGCCATTTATTGTGTCTTTTTGTTCAACGCTGGATACGAGGACGTAACGCGAGCGATTGTGCCGCGTTGTCAGATTTTGAGGAGATAGCCAGATGAAGATGCTGATTTTAGGTGCATCCTATGGGTCATTATTGTCAACGAAACTGCTGATGGCAGGGCATGATGTCACATTAATCTGCCGGTCTGCCTCGGCGGCATTGATCAATAGCGAAGGCACCGAAGTGCGGATTAAGCTTCGTGACGAAGATGAACATCGGGCCATTCGGTCGGCTGATCTGCCGGGAACATTAAATGCGGTAACGCCGGAACAGGCGCGCCCCGAAGATTATGATATGATTGCACTGGCGATGCAGGAGCCACAATATTCAGCCCCGGCTGTGCGTGGGTTGATGACCCGCATTGCGGCAAGCCGCAAACCATGTTTGTCGATCATGAATATGCCGCCATTGCCATTTTTACGGCGCATTGAATCGCTCAAAGATGTGGATCTTGACAGCGCCTATGATGATGCGTCTGTTTGGCGTGATTTTGAACCGGGCCTGATGTCTTTGTGTAGCCCAGACCCGCAAGCATTCCGCCCGCCAGAAGAAGGCACAAATATTTTGCATGTCGGCCTGCCAACTAATTTCAAAGCGGCAGTCTTTGCCGATCCAGCGCATACAGAGATGTTGCGCCGCCTAGAAGCCGACATTGCCGCGGTAACGATTGACGGCAAAGATGTGCCGGTAAAATTACGTGTCTATGACAGCTTGTTTGTGCCGATGGCGAAATGGAGCATGTTATTGACTGGCAATTACCGCTGTGTCGAGGCAGATGGTGTCCGCGCCATCCGTGAGGCAGTCCATGGTGATATTGATGCGTCAACACAGATGTATGCATGGGTTGATGCGCTGGCCCGCCAGCTTGGTGCCGACCCAGCTGATCAGGTGCCTTTTGAAAAATATGCCAATGCGGCAACAGGCCTGTTAAAGCCATCTTCGGCGGCGCGGGCGATTGATTCCGGGGTGGATCGCATTGAACGGGTTGACCGTCTGGTGCAGATGATTGGCCGGGGCCTTGGATTGCAAAATCAACAGCTTGACGAAATTGTGGCAATTGTTGATGCGCGTTTGGCGGCAAATGCAAATTTTAAGAAGGTGGCGAATGTCGGCTAGCTGTTGAGAAGGGGGAGACAACAGGTGCCTTATCCAACATGTTTGCAGTCAATATTAGCGTAAAGCCGGAATTTGAATAAAAAAACGGCGGTGAGTGATCACCGCCGTTTTTCGTCGGAGGAAACTTAACTTAGCTGTTGAGCAGAGACACCAATGTATCGCCAAGCTTGGCAGGTGATGGTGATACCCGTACACCCGCGGCTTCGAGCGCAGCGATCTTATCATCTGCACCGCCCTTGCCACCTGAAATGACCGCACCTGCATGGCCCATTGTGCGCCCTGGTGGTGATGTCCGCCCGGCAATAAATCCAACGGTTGGCTTTGACCGGCCTTTTTTGGCCTCATCAATCAGGAATTGCGCCGCGTCTTCTTCTGCTGACCCACCAATTTCACCAATCATAATGATGGCTTCGGTCGCGTCATCCGCCAAAAACAGTTCCAAGACATCGATAAATTCGGTGCCCTTTACCGGGTCGCCGCCAATACCGACAGCAGAGCTTTGACCAAGCCCAGCCATGGATGTCTGGTAAACAGCTTCATAGGTCAAAGTGCCTGAACGTGACAGAACGCCAACTGACCCTTTTCTGAAAATGCTGGCTGGCATGATGCCAATTTTACATTCATCCGGCGTCATCAGCCCCGGGCAGTTAGGCCCGATAAGACGTGAATTTGATGCGTTCAGCTTTTCTTTGACACGCACCATGTCAAGCACCGGCACCCCTTCGGTGATACAGGTGATCAATTCGATACCTGCATCGATTGCTTCTTCAATGGCCGCCGCCGCACCAGCAGGCGGCACATAGATCACTGACGCATTGGCGCCGGTGGCGTCTTTTGCTTCTGCGACCGAGCTATAGAGTGGCAAGGTCTGGCCGGTTGAACTGGTCCAATGCTGGCCACCTTTTTTCGGGTGCGTGCCAGCGACCATCTGTGTGCCGTGATAGGCCAATGCTTGTTCGGTATGAAAGGTGCCGGTTTTGCCGGTCAGGCCTTGGGTGATAATTTTGGTATCCTTGTTAATCAAAATAGACATCTGTTTAACCTTTCACGGCTTTGACAATTTTTTGTGCCGCATCATCAAGGTCATCGGCAGCGATAACATTTAAGCCACTCTCATTGATGATGGCCTTTCCTTCTTCCACCTTGGTGCCTTCAAGGCGCACCACCAACGGCACGTTCAGGCTGATATCAGCCGCCGCCTGCACAACGCCGGTCGCAATGACGTCACACCGCATAATGCCGCCAAAAATATTCACCAAAATGCCTTTTACATTCGGATCAGCAGTGATGATCTTAAATGCTGCTGTTACGCGTTCGGTTGTGGCACTGCCGCCAACATCGAGGAAGTTGGCTGGTTCAGCGCCATAGAGTTTGATGATGTCCATGGTGGCCATCGCCAGACCGGCGCCATTCACCATACAGCCGATTTCACCATCAAGTGCGATATAGGCAAGGTCATGTTTGGACGCTTCGACTTCTTTTTCGTCTTCTTCAGTTTCGTCACGCAATTCCATGATATCGGGGTGACGGAACAAGGCGTTGCCATCAAATGACACCTTGGCATCAAGCACCTGAACATCGTTTGATTTGGTGATGATCAGCGGGTTGATTTCAAGCAAGCTCATGTCTTTGGCAACAAAGGCGTTATATAGGTTTTTAAACAGCGCCATCCCTTGGGTGCGCGCTGTGCCATCAAGCTTTAAGGCATCGGCAAGCTTTTCAGCATCGCCATCTGTGCAGCCAGCGCTGGCAGTGATGCCAACAGAATGGATCAATTCTGGCGTATCATGTGCAACCGTTTCGATATCCATGCCACCTTCGGTAGAGGCCACAAAAGATGTCTTGCCAGTCTCGCGGTCAACCAAGATTGACAGGTATAATTCACGGTCAATATCGGCGCCATCTTCCACATAAATCCGGTTCACAGCTTTGCCTGAAGGGCCGGTTTGCTGGGTGACTAGTGTCTTGCCGAACATTTCACGGATATTTTCCAGCGCCTCTTCAGCTGAAAAAGATACCCGCACACCACCTTTGGCATCAGCCGGAAGCTCTTTAAATTTACCTTTACCGCGTCCACCGGCGTGGATTTGACTTTTCACAACCCAGACCGGGCCAGGTAGCGACGCGACAGCGGCCTCGGCCTGATCAAGGGCGGTGATTGCGGCACCTTTTGCGATCGGCGCACCAAATTCTTTTAGAACTTGTTTGGCCTGATGCTCATGAATATTCATGGTTATTCTGTTCCTCTCTGCTCATTTACCCTGCCGCCATGAAGGCGGCACCCTATATGTCCCATCCGGGGCGGGCTATACCCGTAATGATAGCCCCCAGTTTTTCCCGGCTGATGCCGAAAAAGGGTGGCGCACCCGTCTTTGTGACATAAATTTCATCGCGAATCCATTGCGGTTGGCTTGTCATGCATCCATGAATTGTGATGATCTGACATCGGGTTTGCTCTCAAAATCTATGTCAAATCCAACCGAATTCACGCGCGTTTCTATTTCTGAAAATCCCCTCAACATTATGATTTTCTTGCATTTGTATTCTGTTTTACCATAGAATTTAGAAAAATATATGGTATACCAGATGCCAGATTAAGCAAGCTGTAATCGCAAAAAATTTTAGGCATATGTCTTGACGGTTTATGCGCCCGGTGTATTGTATACCACAGATAGGTGGCGTGCCACCAACGGCGCGTTGGCTGAGAAAAATAAGGGCCAAGGAAAAAATCGGGCCAGGGTAAAAATGGTACGAACGGGGAGGGAAGCAGATGACGCTAGACGTTAAGTTAAAGCCTGTGGCAATCAACTTCACCTTAAAAGACCATATTTATGAAGTGTTGCGCGAAACCATCCTAGACATTGATATTTATGATGCCGAGGCAGATATGCGTCTTGATGAAAGACAGCTTGCCGAACAGCTTGGCATTTCACGCACGCCCATCCGTGAAGCGCTGGCACGCCTTGCTCAAGATGGGCTTGTCGAAATTGTGCCGCGCAAGGGCGTGTTTATTCACCGCAAGTCTTTGGGTGAAATTCTAGACATGGTTGTAACATGGGCGGCGCTGGAAAGCATGGCGGCGCATATTGCAACGCGGGAAGCCAGTGATGCCGATTTACAGGCATTGCGTAATTTTGCCATGCGCAACAGCGTCTCTGCGACAAAGGCAGAATTAGGTGAATATTCTGATGCGAATATTAAATTTCATCAAATGATCCTCGAATTGTCGGGCAGTGAATTATTGCGATCAACAGCCGATGGGTTGTTGATGCATATGCATGCTGTTCGGCGCCGGGCGATGGGGGAAAGTGACCGGGCGTCAAGGTCGGTTGCAGATCACATGGAAATTATTGAGGCGCTTGAAGCCCGTGATGCTGAACTGGCATCACGTCTTGTGCGTGAGCATACCATGCGTCTTCATGACCATATCGAAGACCGCTGGACGCGGTTGAATAATTTGGACCAATCAAAGCAGCGTGCGATGAAAGCTGCTGCCGAAAAAATCAAGATCAAGGAGAAATAGTAATGTCATCGACAAGTGCGGCAGAAAGCCATAGCGAGACCGAATCACAAGCCCTCACAGATGGGTTCCATCTGGTTATTGATGCGTTGAAATTGAATGATATCAACACAATCTATGGTGTCCCCGGAATTCCGATTACCGATCTTGGCCGTCTTGCACAGGCCGAAGGCATGCGGGTTATTTCATTCCGCCATGAACAGCATGCCGGTAATGCGGCGTCGATCGCTGGCTATTTAACGCAAAAACCAGGGATATGTTTGACCGTATCGGCCCCTGGCTTTCTTAATGGTCTGACCGCTTTGGCCAACGCCACAACAAACTGTTTTCCGATGATCCTGATCAGTGGATCGTCAGAGCGTGAAATTGTTGATTTGCAGCAAGGCGACTATGAAGAAATGGACCAATTGGCCATTGCCAAACCATTGTGTAAAGCGGCGTTTCGCGT
>JAYOVO010000095.1:0-5302 GCA_038151495.1 Alphaproteobacteria bacterium | reverse complement strand
TTCAGCAAATATGCAACCAACCCGTTTTATGCCAAGGTCGATGACGACTATGTGCCGGGCTTTTATTATCATAAAGAATTATAATCATGGCCTATGACGATCAAAACGTGTTTGCAAAAATTTTGCGTGGCGAGATTCCTTGCACAAAAATTGATGAGGATGATCATTGTCTGTGTTTTGCCGATGTAAACCCACAGGCCCCAGTTCATGTTCTGGTCATTCCAAAAGGGGCCTATGTTGATTGGAACGATTTTGCCGCCACCGCAAGTGCTGAAGAAATCACCGCCTTTACCCGTGCGATCCGCCGTGTTGCCGAAAAAACCGGCATCATCGATAGTGGTTATCGGGTGATTTCAAATATCGGACAGCATGGTCATCAAGAAGTGCCACATCTTCATATGCATGTATTGGGCGGTGGCCCGATTGGCCGACTTGTCGCTGGTAAATAGCCGTATCTATCTGAAATATCTAATATACTTGAAGAGTGGCAGATAGATTGCCAGACTCCTCATCTGATTGGGCTATCTTTTGGTAGGGTCAGATGCATGCATTGGTTCAGACAATCGCATTTCGCGGCATTGATACCATTCCGGTAGAGGTTCAGGTACATATTGCGAATGGATTGCCAACCATTGCCATTGTTGGCTTGGCTGACAAAGCTGTTGCTGAATCCCGCGAACGTGTGCGAGCGGCATTATCGTCGATTGGTTTGGCCCTGCCACCAAAACGCATTGCGGTAAATTTAGCACCGGCAGATGTGGTGAAAGAAGGCGCACATTTCGATTTGCCAATTGCACTTGGTCTGTTGATGGCGATGGGGGTTGTGCCGCAGGATGCGATTTCAGACCGCGTGGTGTTGGGCGAATTGGCCTTGGACGGGTCAATCCAGCAGGTATCTGGTGTGTTGTCAGCGGCCATTGCCGCGGCGGCGACTGGCCAGCATCTGATTTGTCCGGCCGCTTGCGGCCCAGAAGCGGCATTGGCATCGGCCATTGATGTGATCGCGGCACCTGATTTAGTCAGTTTGCTTAATCATCTAAAAGGTGTGCAAATCCTCAGCCCGCCAGAGCCAAAATATCTTTCTGCTGGGCGTTCTTACCCAGATATGAAAGATCTAAAAGGACAAGATACCGCGCGGCGGGTCTTGGAAATTGCCGCCGCTGGTGGTCATAATCTTCTTATGGTTGGCCCACCTGGTGCTGGCAAATCGATGCTGGCGGCCCGGCTTGCTGGATTACTGCCGCCCTTGTCAGCGGCCGAAGCTTTGGACGTCACCATGCTGCATTCTGTGGCCGGGCAATTGGTGGATGGCGGGTTAATTCACACCCGCCCGTTTCGCGAACCGCATCATTCTGCATCAATGGCGGCGCTTGTTGGTGGTGGGCCGCGTGCCAGACCCGGGGAAATATCTTTGGCGCATAATGGGGTGTTGTTTCTGGATGAATTGGCAGAATTTGCTAGACCGGTTCTTGATTCATTGCGTCAACCGCTGGAAACCGGAAAGGTTGTTGTGGCCCGTGCCAATCACAATGTTACCTATCCAGTACGCTTTCAGTTGGTGGCAGCGATGAATCCATGCCGATGCGGTTATCTTGGCGACCCATCGCGTGCATGCGGCAGTGCCCCTGCTTGTGGCCGCCGCTATGCCGCCCGTGTATCAGGCCCAATGATTGATCGGTTTGATCTGATTATCGAGGTGCCAGAGGTGACAAGTGATATGTTATTTACCTCGAAAATAAGTGAAACCAGCCATGTGATTGCAAACCGTGTCGCGGCCGCCCGGGCCTATGCCGCGACGCGGCCCATGCAAGGCGCAGATTGTGCAAATGCGCAATTACAGCCAGATCAACTGTCCGAAATTGTCAATTTTGACGATGATGCCGCAACATTACTTAAAACAGCGATTGAACATTCACGCTTGTCTGCTAGGGCCTATCATAAAATCCAGCGGGTGGCCCGTACCATTGCTGATCTTAACGCTGAAGCCACAATTAGCCGGACGACAATTGCCGAGGCGCTGGCTTACCGGGCAATGCCGTTACTGGCGTGAAGTGGGTGTTGCTGTTCGATGGCATCAATCGTCAGCGCCGCGATATCAATATCTGACAATCGCTGGATTTCCCGAATTCCTGTTGGTGAGGTCACGTTAATTTCGGTCAGATAATCACCAATGATGTCGATGCCAACAAATAACAAGCCGCGACGTTTTAATTCAGGGCCGATGGTGGCGCATATATGTTTGTCGCGCGCTGTCAATTGCGCCGCGGCGGCGGTACCGCCAACATGGAAATTTGAACGGGCCTCTCCGTCATTTGGAATACGGTTGACCGCGCCAACTGGTTCGCCATTCACCAAAATAACCCGTTTATCGCCGTCTCGTACGGCAGGAAGATAGGCCTGTACCATAACCGGTTCACGGCTGTTGCCAAAAAACATCTCAAGCAGGGAATTTAGGTTTTGATCATTTGGCTGAATACGAAATACCCCCGCCCCACCATTGCCAAAGAGCGGTTTGACAATAATATCTTTATGTTTCGCCCGAAATGCATGAATGGCATCGCTGTCACGGCTGATCAGCGTGGCTGGCAACAGATCAGGATAATGTGTGACCAGTAATTTTTCTGGTGCGTTTCTGACCTCGGCTGGGTTGTTCACCACCATTGTGCTGGCTGGCAAACGTTCAAGAATATGTGTTGTCGTTATATAGGCCATGTCAAATGGCGGGTCTTGACGCATCAATATAACGTCAAATTCGTCTAATGCGCGGGTTTCAATGGCGCCGGTTTTGAAGAACGCATCGCGGTTATCAAAAAGCTGTAATGACTGGCCGCGGGCGGTAATCTTGCCTTCATCAAAGGATAATTTATCGGGCGTGTAATACCATAAATCATGGCCGCGCGATTGCGCTTCTAGCCCCAGCGCAAATGTGGAATCGCCAGCAATATCGATACTGGCAACAGGATCCATCTGGATGGCAAAAGACAGGGTGCGTGTGGTCATTAGTCGCGCTGGTCTTTTGCAAGAATAATGTAATTCACTACTTCTTGCGCAAACCGCAGATTTTCAGCATAGCTGACGACTTTGTTCATTTCTTCTGGTGAAGAGGCCACACCCGACAGATAGACAATGCCATTGACCACATCAATGCTGAAATTAAGCGAAGAAATATCTTTATCTGCAATCATTTTGCCGCGCAACGTTGCGCTTGCGGCCAGATCTTTGGCGATATCTTTGATAGAAGAGGTATCGGTCACCTGTAATTCATTGACCACCTCGCGTACCCCTTTAATTTCCCATGCCAGTTTGGTGGCCTCAATTTTATCTTCTGGTGTTTTGACTTTGCCAGTAAATAAAACCGCCCCGTCATTCACCGTGACGTCAGCCGATGTTAACAGCGATGCATTTACCTGAATAAAACGGTCTTTTAATTTTGCAAATATGACCCCATCAGACACTGAGGTGGAAAATCCCTTTTCAGTTGTCGATGCCGCAACCGCCGCCGTGCCAACGCCAACCACCGCCCCGGCACATCCAGACAAAGCCAATGCACAAAGCAGTAAAACGCCAGCAATAAAAGGTGAAGTGTGGTGAGAATTTACGCGCATGGTCTGCATCCTAGGGTCTGTCTATCGATCTGTGTGTTAATGTGGCGTTTTGCGATTCATCGGTCAAGGTTATATAGGCGTTATTACCACGCATTTTTGATATGGGTGATATGACCCACGCCAAAGAATTTACCATGATTAACAATAAACAAATCAAACCGGCATTGATAATCGGAAAAATTTGGATATCTGGCGAGGAACAAAGATGCTGTTGATCTGATCCTTTGGCATTGACGTGGTGAGGGGGTGGCAATCTGTTCACTGTCAAACCGATATTTAACTTCGACAAACACTAATAGATATCGCCGCTTTACAACCAAATCAATTTCACCTGTTGCGGCGCGCCACCGCCGCGCCATGATGCGATAGCCAGAAAGCCGAAACCACCAACCAGCAATAAATTCAGCAAAATGTCCGCGGCGTTCAGCGCGGACACGCATTGCTTTTATTTTTTCAGATCCGCTACCCATTCAAGCACACCTGTCACCACGGTTGGTTTAGGCATCTAATTCAATCGCCAGTTGATAGATTTTACGGCGAGGTTGGCCACTCAATTCCGTGACGGTTTTCACAGCATCGCGCAGACTGCTGTTTTGCAGTTCTTCAGCCAGCATATTTTTCAACATTGTATCATCAAATATAGCTGTTGTCTGGCTGGCGCCTTCAACAAGAATAACCACTTCGCCGCGCGGTGGGTCTTGGTGCGCATATAGACCAGCCAACTCGTCAAGTGGGGCACGTTGCAATTCTTCGTGAAGCTTTGTTAATTCGCGTGCCACAACCGCCAGACGCGACCCAAAAACCTCTGCCATAAGCGACAGGCTGGCCGCCAATCGGCGGGGTGATTCAAACCAGATGCTGGTCACCGGTAGCGCGGCAAATTCGTTAAAGGCTTTGCGTGCCGCGTTACTGCCATGCGGAATAAAGCCTGCAAAAAGAAACCGGTCACTAGGCAAGCCAGCACAGGCCAGCCCGGCCAGCACCGCGCTTGGCCCCGGAATCGCGGTCACGCAAAACCCCTGTTCATGGGCGGCCGCGACAAGTTTATAGCCAGGGTCTGATACCAATGGCGTGCCCGCATCACTGACAAGCGCAACATTTAATCCATTGGCCATGGCGGCCAATATTTTGGGGCGCATGCTGTGGCCGTTATGGTCGTGATAGGGCATAAATTTAGCCGCTGTCTGACGCCCGCTTAATGCCAGTAATTTCCGTGTCATACGGGTGTCTTCACAGGCCAGAATATCAGCTTTTTCCAAGGCCTCGGCGGCCCGCGGCGATAAATCACCCAAATTGCCAATTGGTGTTGACACAACGGCCAATTGTCCGGGTTTTACCGTCATGATCATCCTTTCGTGATACGGGACTTACATGGGCAGTTGCCCACCCGCACCAGATCGCGCATGCCAGAGTATAAAACTGCCACTTGGCGCACCACAAGCCTTTAATCCGGCCGCTTGTGATGCGCTCACTGATCGAAATTATCTTAAAGCGCTGGGCTTGTTTATTTATAGGGGCGTCATGTAGCATAGCGCGAAGAGAGATTTTATTGCGGAACCGGATATGTGGCTGGAACAGGTCAAAACCAAAACGGGTGCAGGGATTTTTCATAGACTTGCGGCCAGCAGGCTATTGACCGAAAAGCTCGTGGCGCGTCAATTTTTACGTGGCGCAGTGTTTGGTGGCGTGGTGTTTGG